>CALZIE010000156.1 GCA_945787565.1 uncultured Lachnospiraceae bacterium | reverse complement strand
TACTTTTTTAACAATTGCATTTTTTTATCAATTATAGCATTCCTCTCTTCTTCTAATTCCCGTACAAATACTCCTCTTTCGGTTTCTGCTCTTCCATTATGCTCCTTACTTCTAGATAACACTCTTCGTCCTCTCTTATCTGTACCTTTGCATAAACTGTCACCCATTCACTTTTTAACAGGCTTAGGTCTCCTTCCCAATGACACTTAATACCAACTGGCATCACATCAGCTGCACAGCATGACATAACCTTGCGTATCAGCCAGAACTCATGACTCTTTTCCATTCCGTTTTCCTGATATATCATTCCTTTCAAAGAAATCATATATCCTTCATACTGTCTACCTTCTCGCAATAAAGATGCCATCCATCCTAAATACTCTTCATCTTTTACCTCAATCTCCTGTCTTACTGTATCCAATCCGCTAAGGGATTGGTCAGCCACGTCGGAAGTCCCTGCAAATACTTCAACCGCTTCATCCGCAGAATGAAATCCATTTACAGCTTCGTGAAAACTTCCGATTCTGCTTCCAATTGTCAGTAAAAACATCGGTAAGAGAAGAAGAACGCAATGCCCCATCTTCCTTTTATACTTCACTTTTCTGCTTCCAGGGATATCAGCAATTCCCCATACCACAAAGACAATCCCTGAAAATATCAGATACCCTTTCATTTTCGGCGTCACAAAATCCAGATAATGTTTAGAAAAAACAAGGTAAAACAGTCCTGCTCCCGTCAAAAGGTAACAGCCGACTTCTATCACAGCCCAAATGTTTATCTGCCTCTTCATGTTACACACCTCCGCCTTCTAGCTTCCATGCCACCCATACGACCGCGAAGCATACAAAAAAACAGGTGATCATCAATCGGATTACAAACCGCTTTGTAAATCCAGCAGAAAGCATCAGCATATTCTTAATATCCATCATCGGCCCTAAAACCATAAATCCAAACAAGGCTCCCATAGAAAAAGAACTCTGATAGCTTCTTGCAACAATGGCATCCGAAGAAGAGCAAAGAGAAAAAAGAAACGAAAGCAGCATCATAATAAGCAACTGAATTTCAAATCTGCTATGCTCAAAATGAATGTCGAATTCCGTATGCATTAACTGAATGATCACAGAGATGAAAATCCCTGTTAGAAGATATGGAAAGACAGAAAAAAATTCAGACTTAGCATGACGGATAAAAAGATAGAGTTTCTTCATACCTGGCTTCATCTCATCTTTTAGCTCATAACAACCGCAACTACACCAGATATCAAGATACTCGGTATTCTTTAAAAAAGATTTTGTCCCCCCTACCTTAAAACTCAGTCCAATAAGAACCGCGGCCACTATTCCGCATCCGATTCGAGTAAGCACAATGTGGATATTTCCTCCGAATGCATAATACGTTGACAAAATAACAACCGGATTGATTACTGGTGATACCGTCATAAAAGTAACTGCGGCAGAAAGCGGAACTCCCTTTTTAACAAGACTTTTAAAAACTGGGATTGAAGTACAGTCGCATACAGGAAGAAAGAAGCCGAATAACACAGCACATAACATGCCTGCTGCCGTCTGTTTTGGAAAAAAGCGTTTTATCCATGCTCTTGAAATATAAACCTGAATAAATGAAGAAAGCAGTACGCCTAAAATCAAAAAAGGCATTGCCTGCAAAAGGATCCCAATAAAATTAAGAAGCCCCTTCTTTAACAAAAAATCTTCTTTCCATATCTGCCGGGATAAAAAAACAAGTATAACTAACATAAGTATCATCAGAAACGATACTAACCTTCTCACTGATTTCCTAGAATAAATCTCCCGAATGATTTTTTGCTTCTCACCTTCTTTAAAAACCAATGCCTTTCGATTCACACCTGCAATCATGCCCATACGCTGCTTCATTTCAACCGCCGCATTTATCCTTCCCTTCTTAAGAGGCTTCTCTTTTCTTTTTTGCTCTCGCAACACGACAAGGTCACTGTTCACAATCTGGGAAAACGGAATTTCTCCTGTCTTATCCAATTGCTCTTTTAACATCCAGATTTCACCGATATAAATCACTTTTTCTATGTAACAGTCTCCAATCCCGCCTTCCTCAAGCATCAGTTCTTCTATCAGCCGAAAGGATGTCATTCCATTCCACTCAACCCAGATTTCATCAAATGTCTCCCTTTTTATGATGTCTTGAATTCTCTTTCTTACCGCTGTAAGATTCCTTTGCAGTTCGTAGATTTCAAATGGCATGATCGTCAACTCTTTTGTCATAAGCTCATCTGTCTTTTCCATTTTCTCTTCTCCCTCTTCAAATAGAAGAAACAGAATTTTCTTTTCCCTATTCTGTTTGGACTGAAACACAGAATGGATAAATGAAGTTTTCCCTGCATCCAGATAGCCTGTGACAATATAAACCGGCATCTTCATTGTCCACTACCCCCACCAAATAACATGCTCAGATTCTGTCTCTGCAGGTTGTGACCGATAAAAGACAATGAATTTCCTTTTGTAATTACCTCTTCAACCGTAAGTTTCCCTGATGCATACTGAACACAGAGATATCCGTTCTTTGCTTTTACAATCCCTTTGGCACGAATAATCCGTCCATACGTACCTTCTTCTAATAAGGAAAATCTCTCTTTAATCTCCTCTTTCTCAAATACAGCCTGCAAGTAAACCGAGTATGTATCAAATACTTCATTGGCGCTATGCTTTGTCCGGTTTAATAGTGTGTTTCTTCTTAAACGGCTATTATCCGGTACTCGTTCCTTTTTCCCACTCCTGGACATTCTGGTCGTCTTATTCCATATCTCATCCGGAATCATTTTGTTTTTATCTGCCATAATCACAGAAGCTTTCGTATAAGAAGAAATGATTTTATAAATCTCTTCTAACGATGTCTTTGAGTGCTCAGTATGACTTAACCATATTAAATCGGCATAATGCAGCTGATCAATAAAAAATTCTCCATAGTTCTTAATGTATTTTTGTAATGTAGTAACATCAACAACTGTAATTGCTCTTACCTGATCTAATAAAGGCATGATCTTAGGATGATTGCAAGCTTTCAACACATCGGATAGTTTTCCAACTCCGGAAGGTTCAATTAAAATCACATCCGGAAAATAGTCCTTAATTACCTGATACATCGCCTCCACAAAATTACCGGCGAGACTGCAGCATATACATCCTTTGCTAAGTTCCTTTACCTGTATCGTCTTTGATCGCAGCATTGCAGCATCCATACTGGTCTCTCCAAAATCATTTTCAATAATAACAACTTTTTGATTCAGATACACTTCTTTTATCATCCTTTGAATTAAAGTTGTTTTTCCTGCACCTAAAAATCCAGATATGATATATCAACATTTATGCTCCTCTTTTCTTTGCAATAGCAATACATCTAACGATACTTTATGTAGAAAGACTAGCATTTATAACAAATAAGCCCTTTGCTTATTTAATTTATTTCTCTTTTTTCGAAAAGAAAATGGTGAGAGGCAGATTTGATAATAGTATATCCGTACTATATCATAATACTGTTTCTCACCATTTTGGCATTCTACAATCTATTTTTTCTTTCTGTTTCTTTTCTCTATCTTAGTGACTCTATTAATCCTTTAAATCAATATATTGATAATCCCACTTCTTGGCTTCTTTCTCTGCCTGCATAAATGAAATATTGAATCCACGAATTCCTCTTCCCTTAGATTTGGAAAGAACATGATTTCCATAATAAATTAGATCCCATCTTTGCAAATCACTATAATCAAATGTATACGACTTCCTCTCTCCGCCTAGCAAACCATACTCTTCCATTAATGGGAACAAATACGGTGCAGCATCTGCAGAAAGCGTTGTAAGATACGTAATATCTTCTCTTGACAATTCGGTATCATTCTTCACATTGTAAGATGCAATCACTGCATCTGGCCTTCCGAAAGAAAGAATCATCAATCCTATGGATACCACTGCTACACAATAACGGAACTTCTTTCAAACCATTTCTCATCTATATCATTGCCAGATAAAAAGAAGGCGGGCCCTGGATGTTTTGTTCCAGGACCCGCCTTCTTTTTATCTGGCAGCCTCGTTTGCTATATAAGCTCCTAACCTGATAAACCACAACTGAAAATCAAAATTGTGATTCTGCCTTTTTCCTATCTGCTATAATAGAAATCATCACTTGGAAGATTTCCGCCCACTGCCTGTGAGTTAGCAAGATATAAAACATTTAGATAACCGCTTAATTTTTCTTTCATATCTACTCCATCGATGTAAGTAATATTACAAAATGGAAGTGCTGTCTTTGCTACCTGAGCAGTTACAATATTGAAGTTCTCAATCATAGCTGCTGCTTCTTCTGTGTTAGCATTTACATATTCAACACTTGCTTTATAAGCGTCTAAGAATGCATCTACTACTTCTTTGTTGTTTTCAACAAATTCTTTACGTGCTACTAAAACGCCTGTAAGAAGGGAGCTCTTCACTTCTTCGTTTTCCTGAATTGCATCCCATTCTGCTGTTAGATCTAATGCAATACGGATTGCTTCATTCTTCATCTGAGCAGTTGTCACAAATGGCTGTGGAAGCATTGCAATTGCGTTTTCTGTAGCTGCTAAAGCTGCTACACATTCTGCATGCTCTGATTTCCATTCAATTGTTACATCTGTTTCTGGATCAATGCCGTTTTTCTCAAGAATATAATTTAACGCATATTCCGGTGTTGCCCCCTTACCGCTTGCATAGATTGTCTTTCCCTTTAAATCTGCAACAGACTGTACGGTATCTCCACTTTCTACGATATATAAAACACCTAATGTATTGATTGCCAACACTTCTACCTGTCCATTTGTATTATTATATAATACACTTGCAAGGTTTGCTGGTACTGCTGCAATATCTAAGTCACCTTTTACTAATAAAGGTGTGATTTCATCTACTGCACCTGCGATTGTAAATGCATATTCCGCATTTTCTTTCTTTGCATCTGCATCCATTAATTCAACCATGCCCATAGCAGTCGGTCCTTTTAATGCAGCCACACGCACGATTTCTTTTTCAGTTGTTGGCTCTGTTTCCTGCTCAGGTTCGGTATTCTCTTCGCCCGCCGGCGTATTATCTGCAGCCTGTGTTACTTCTGCTGTATTATTATTGTCTTGGGCTGCATTATTCTCTGCCTTATTAGCAGAACAGCCCGTTAATAGCATACCAGTCATAACAACTGATAGTGCAATTGCTAAAAACTTTTTCATATTCATTCCCTCTCTTTCTTATTGCCACTTCTATTAGGAAGCCTTTCCCATTGTACCACCATTTTCATTTTTTGTCTTATTTTTTTACATTTTTACCATAAAAAAAGAAAGTTCTGGCATGATTTCTTATGCCAGAACCTTTTTCTAAAGCAGGATATCCTACTTTATTCTATTATTTTATTGTAGCACTTTATTCTTCTGTCTTCTCAGGATCGTTATCTACTAACGCTTGTTCTTCGGAATCCGAATTATTGGAAACAACCTTTTCTACCGATTCTTCTTCTGAAACTGGATTATTTAAAACAGGTTCTTCTACGAATTCTTCTTCTGAAACCGGATTATTTAAAACAGTCTCTTCTGCCTCTGCAGGTGTTACGACCGGAGTAATCTGAATATAGGATGTACCGGTAGTAGTATCTTTATTAGAATCCGGCTCTGAATCTGACTGCTCTTTTGCTTTCATCGAAGCTGTGGAAACACCACATCCTGGGCAAAACCCTGCACCGGATGGGATTTCTGTACCACATGAAGGACATACCTCAATTCCTTTGATTACCTGAATCTGATGACGAAGCTCTCCTATCTCACGATAAAGTGCTGTAATCTGCTCGCACTGTTTTGCATATAAATTACTATCATCATCCTTATTTGCTTCATAGTACGCTTTTCCTATCTCTTCATAGGTACGTCTCATCATCTCTTCTTTCGTATTGATCTGACCATTCAGACTTGATATTTCAGCAAGTTCCTTTGCCTTTTTGGCAACATCTCTGCCCTTGCTTGATAAAGTTTCTCCTAATT
>CALZIE010000155.1 GCA_945787565.1 uncultured Lachnospiraceae bacterium | reverse complement strand
TGTTTTGTGCCGGCGGAAAGTGCGAATATCGGAATTGTGGACCGAATCTTTACAAGAGTTGGAGCAAGTGATGATTTAGCAAGCGGCCAGTCAACTTTCATGGTGGAAATGACGGAAGTGGCGAATATTTTGCGAAATGCTACTAAAGACAGTCTCTTAATCTTAGATGAAATTGGACGAGGCACAAGTACATTTGATGGACTTAGCATCGCCTGGGCTGTGGTAGAGCATATCAGCAATCCAAGGCTATTAGGCGCAAAGACATTATTTGCAACGCATTATCATGAATTAACAGAGTTAGAAGGCAAGTTAGAAAGTGTTAATAACTATTGTATCGCTGTAAAAGAACAGGGAGAGGATATTGTATTCCTTCGCAAAATCATCAAGGGCGGCGCAGACCAGAGCTTCGGTATTCAGGTAGCAAAGCTTGCGGGTGTTCCAGAGACCGTCTTAAAGCGTGCTAGAGAAATTGTAAATGAGCTAAACAGTAAGGATATTGCAGAAAAAGCAAGAAATATTGAAGTTCCTGACAAAAAAGAGGCGGATAGCGCTTTAGGAGCAGAAAAATCCGAAAATACTGCTAGTGTACGTGCAAGACAGAGTGGCAGACATGGCAAAAAGGAAGAACAGATGGTAAATCAGCTGTCCTTATTTGGCGGAAGTAATTATGAGGAAATCATTGAGGAAATTAGAGAGCTTGATATGGCAAGGGTGACCCCAATTGATGCATTAAATAAGATGTATCAAATTCAGCAGAAGATCAAGGAGTTAATGTAAAATGAAAAAAATACGGTTTAGACAAAGGAGAATTATTTTAAGTTTACTGATGATGGTATGCGTTATGTTAACAGGCTGTACGGCTAAAAATAACCAAGGCGATGAATCGGAAAATGAATCTCCTCTGTCTGTGACCGTATCTCCTAATATTACAGAAGGGCAGGAAGCACAGCCTTCAGAGCAGACTGTGCCATCTGAAACAGCTACTGTACCTCTCGAAAAAACGGAGGATATAGAATCGGAAGGGTCAGCTAGTCAGGAAGAAAATAGCGCAAATGAGCAGAATGAAAATAGAGAGGTACTAGAGTCAGAAGGTACAAGGCTGTTGGAAGAGAAAGCAAAACGCTATCTTGCGGAAATGACACTGGAAGAAAAGGTGGGGCAGATGTTTTTTGTGCGTTATGAAAAAGATACGGCATTAAGTGATCTGTCCCAGTATCACGTTAGTGGATTTATTTTGTTTGGGCGAGATTTTGAAAATCAGACAAAAGAAAGCATCATGACGCAGATGGAAGAGATAAAGGAAGCGTCCGAGTATCCGCTGATTATTGGTGTAGATGAAGAGGGCGGAACGGTAAATCGTGTTAGTCGCTATACGGCTTTTCGTGATACACCGTTTTTATCTCCACAACAGCTTTATAAAAAGGGCGGATTTGATCTTATTGTTTCAGATACGATCGAGAAGGCAAAGCTTTTATTAGGTCTTGGAATTAATATGAATCTGGCTCCGGTATGTGATGTTACAAAGTCATCAGATGACTATATGTATGCCAGAAGCTTTGGAAAAGGGGCAGAGGAGACTTCTGTTTATGTGCAGAAAGTAGTAAGCACGATGAAAGATGAGGGGATTCTATCTGTGTTAAAGCATTTTCCGGGATACGGAAATAATGGTAATACCCATACAGATATCTGCGTGGACAACCGGCCATATGAAACATTTCTTGAAGAAGACTTTCTTCCATTTCAGGCAGGTATTGATGCAGGTGCAGATGCTATTTTAGTATCTCATAATATTGTGACATGTATGGATGCAGATATGCCGGCGTCCTTATCTGCAAATGTTCATACAATTCTTCGAGAAAAATTAGGGTTTGAAGGCGTTATTATGACAGATGATTTGGTAATGGAAGCAATCACGAAATATACGGATGGAAAGGCCGCTGCTATTGAAGCCGTAAAAGCCGGAAATGATTTGTTGATCGCATCCGATTATCAGACGCAGATACCAGCAGTGATTGAGGCAGTACAGTCAGGAGAAATTAGCGAAGATACAATTGATCAGGCCGTGATGCGCGTACTGATTATGAAGTTAAGACAGAGCGGAATAGAGTAGGAGTAAATTATGTCTAAAATTGAAGTTCTTGATAAAAACACGATAAATAAAATTGCAGCAGGTGAGGTCGTAGAGCGTCCGGCGTCGGTTGTGAAAGAGTTAATCGAGAATGCAATCGATGCGGGAGCAAATGCGATTACGGCAGAGATTAAAGAAGGCGGAATCGGTTTTATCCGAATTACGGATAATGGTGCCGGTATTGAAAAGGATGATATTAAGGTGGCATTTTTACGACATGCCACAAGTAAGATCCGCTCAGTAGAAGACTTGTTAACCATTGGAAGTCTGGGTTTTCGTGGAGAAGCACTTTCTAGTATTTCGGCAGTTGCCATGGTCGAGCTGGTAACAAAGACAAGAGCTGCATTTACTGGAAATCGCTATGTGATTGAAGGGGGAGAAGATAAAGGGCTTTCTGAGATTGGCTGTCCGGACGGAACGACTTTCTTAATCCGTAATTTGTTTTACAATACGCCGGCAAGGAGAAAGTTCTTAAAATCCCCGATGACAGAAGCGGGATATATCAGCGATTTGATGGAACGTCTTGCAGTATCTCATCCGGATATCTCATTTAAGTTTATTAATAATAATAAGACACTTCTTCATACATCCGGTAATCATAATCTAAAAGATATCATTTACCATGTGTATGGAAGGGATATTGCGGCTCAGCTTGTGCCAGTAGTGGGGCAGAATGAGTTCGTAACAATGGAAGGTTATATTGGAAAACCAATCATTTCGAGGGGGAACCGTAATTACGAGAATTACTTTATTAATGGCCGATACATTAAGAGTGGGGTTATTAGCAAAGCGATCGAGGAAGCCTACCGTCCGTATACGATGCAGCATAAATATCCGTTTACTGCGATTCATTTTACAATCGATCCAGAAATAATCGATGTGAATGTGCATCCGACTAAGATGGAAATCCGTTTCACAAATTCAGAAATGGTATATCGGATGACATATCGTGCTATTTCCGATGCGCTTGCTGGAAAGAACATGATTCCGGATGTAGCACTGGTAGAGGAAAAGAGAAAGCAAGAGAAGCGTACCTTTGAACATGTGCCGGAACCGTTTGAAGCAAACCGCATAAAGGAAAGCAGGGAACGAATTAAGGAACAGGCGGAAAAGAAGAGAAATGAAGCAATCTTAAGCATGCAAAAATCTAATCTGTTTGGTGGAAGTCTTCAGGAGAAGAAAAAAGAAGAAGAAAAAATCCCGGATATCATTAAGGATACGGAGATTGTGAAATTAAAAGAAGCACAGCTTCTTGCTCCAGAGTTAGTGCAGGAAAGACTGGAAAATCAAGCACAAAGTGTTGAAAGCAAGACGGAAAATACAATTAAGGAAGAAACGATGGTGCACGCAGCAGACGTATTGAAAGCTGATGTGTCAGAAAACAAAGGGGGGGCAGAAGTGTCATTGAAAGCTAGTACCTCAGGGAAAGCAGCAGATGACTTAGACTCATTAAAAGGCAGTGCACCAGAAAAAACAATCCTGTCTACAGCAGAGCTTTTAAAAGAAAGCAGTTTGGAAGAGTTGTTTGGCACTTCGCCAGAAATTGACCCCAAAGCGCTTGCTGCTTTATCAGATACGGCTAAGAATCATAATACAGGAAGCTCTGCCGATACAGAAAATGACAGCATGCAAAATGATAAGCTTAAGGAAGGCAAGACAGAAGCACCTCGCCAGTTGAGTTTTATAGAGGAACGTAAATTTACAGATGATATGTCTCAAAAACAGGAATCAAGTGAGGCTGTTAAAGAAGCGTTTATGATAAAGGAGAATGTAAAACGACACCGAATCATTGGACAGCTTTTTGCAACATATTGGCTTGTGGAAATGGATAGTCAGCTGTTTATTATCGATCAGCATGCAGCACATGAAAAGATTCTATATGAGACTACGTTAAAGAGAAAGAAGGATAAAGAATTTTTATCTCAGATGATTAGTCCTCCAATCGTGCTTTCCTTAAGTTTGAAAGAGGAAGCAGCTGTTATGGAACATATGGATATATTAAAAGAGCTTGGCTTTGAGATTGAGCATTTTGGCGGAAAAGAATACGCGGTAAGTGCCCTTCCAGCTGATATGTATGGGATTGCAGGAGAACGTCTGCTGATTGATTTTATAGATGATTTAGTGGAAGAAGCACCAAGAGGGACGCCGGAGATTATTTTTGAAAAGATTGCATCCATGTCTTGTAAGGCAGCAGTAAAGGGAAATCAGAAGCTAAGCTATATGGAAGCGGAAAGCTTGATTGATCAGCTGTTATCACTAGATAACCCGTTCCATTGTCCGCATGGACGTCCAGTCATTATATCAATGACAAAGTATGAGATAGAAAAGAAATTCAAACGAATTATTTAGTGAGGTAACGAAAAAAGTGAAGGAAGTAAATGATGCTCTGAAAAACATTCAGGAGAGACGCCCGTTAATCGTACTTACCGGTCCGACAAGCGTTGGAAAGACGAAGTTATCCATTGCATTAGCGAAAGCGGTGAATGGAGAGATTATTTCTGCGGATTCCATGCAAGTGTATCATTATATGGATATTGGAACTGCGAAGATTACAAAAGAAGAGATGGATGGTGTGACACATTATCTGGTGGATCAGTACGATCCAAACGAAGAGTTTAATGTGGTTGAATTCCAGAAGGAAGCAAAGAAAGCAATCGAGAAAATCTATGCAAAAGGCAAGATTCCTTTAATCGTAGGAGGTACTGGATTTTATATCCAGGCTGTTTTAAATGATATTGATTTTACGGAGAATGAGCAGGATACTTCTTATCGTAAGGAATTAGAAGAAATCGCGGCTACAAAAGGAGCTGCTTTCCTGCATGAGATGTTAGAAAAAGTGGATAAAGATTCTGCAGAAGCAATCCATGAAAACAATGTGAAAAAAGTAATTCGTGCACTGGAATTTTATGAATTGACAGGAGAACCAATCTCGAAGCATAATGAAGAACAGCGTGCGAAGGAGAGTCCATATCAGTTTATGTATTTTGTCTTAGACCAGAAGCGCGATGTTTTATATGCAAACATTGATAAACGCGTGGATATTATGATGGAAAATGGGCTCTTAGAAGAAGTGAGGCGGTTAAAGGAAATGGGATATGACCGTTCCTTAGTATCGATGCAGGGAATTGGATATAAAGAGATATTAGCGTATCTTGATGGGGAATGTTCTCTTGAAGAAGCGGTTTATATCATCAAGCGGGATACAAGACATTTTGCAAAACGTCAGATGACATGGTTTCGAAGAGAACGGGATGTGACAATGGTTCCAAAACAGGATTTTGATAATAATGAAGATAAGATTTTAGAATATATGTTAGAACTTTTAAAGCAAAAAGGGATTTTATCTTAAGCACAAAAGGAAGGCGGATTAGTATGAATTACGGATTAGAAAAGATGTATGAGGATTTAAACATTGACAAAGTGGTTTTTGATTATTGCAAGGACATTGAAGGAACTTTAAAAGAGCGCTTTGAAGAAATTGATAAGGTTGCAGAATATAACCAGCTAAAAGTGTTAAAAGCAATGCAGGAATGTCATGTAAGCGATACACATTTTGCAGCGACTACTGGATATGGATATAACGACTTAGGAAGAGATACCTTAGAAGAAGTATATGCGAAAGTATTTAATGCGGAAGCAGGCCTTGTAAGGCCACAGCTTACTTGTGGGACACATGCACTTACAATCGCATTAAGCGGTAATCTTCGCCCAGGTGATGAGATCCTTTCCCCAGTTGGAAAGCCATATGATACATTAGAAGGCGTAATTGGTATCAGAGAATCAAGAGGTTCCTTAAAGGAATATGGAATCACTTATGCACAGGTAGATTTATTAGAAGATGGCGCCTTTGATTATGAAGGAATTAAGAACGCAATCAATGAACGTACAAAATTAGTCACCATTCAGAGATCAAAAGGTTATCAGACAAGACCGACTCTTTCTG
>CALZIE010000154.1 GCA_945787565.1 uncultured Lachnospiraceae bacterium | reverse complement strand
GATTGTTTCAATGTAATGATCGGTTGCCCCTTTCATAAATACATAGTACTGATATGCTGCATCCCCTACTAATAAAATGGAACCTAACCGCTGGGTATCTAGTCCGGTAACATCTTTCTCCGGATAGATAATTGGTGTTGGGGTCGGAGTCGGGGTTAAGGTTGGGGTCAGAGTCGGCGCCTCGGTTGGAACCGGTTTTTCTTCTGGTTCCCATAAAATATCTTTGTTATTCTTTATAATAAAAAACGCAACAATAAGAAGAATGACAATAACTGTCACCAAAATTCCTCCAATTACTGCTCTAACTCTACGCTTTCTTCTTTCGTTACGATAAGAAAACGAATTTCGTCTGTACATATCTAACTCCTTTGCTGCTACTCATTCCGTTCTCTTCTAACTTTACAAACACGTCTTATATGATAGTATATCCTAGATAATATTCTTTAATCTTCCATTATATTTTCTCAATAAAAAAAGTCCTGGTATACTACCAGAACTTTAAAAGTGCAGTCGGCGGGACTTGAACCCGCACGAGCGCAATGCTCACTAGATCCTTAGTCTAGCGCGTATGCCAATTCCGCCACGACTGCGAACACTAGAATCATTGCTAAACAATGTATTCAGCTCACTCTTATATTTTACCATATGTTTTTTATTTGTCAAGCTAAATTGTTGTAAAAGTTAAAAAAAATCAAAAAATATCCCATATGGACGCAATAATAAAGAAGATATGGCATTTTTCTTAATCTTTATGCCTAGAAATTCCGGTTTATTTTCCGATTTTCTATATATTTTACATAGACTTTACAATTCGAATCCCTCTCACTGGAATTATACTCCAAACAATGGTATAATGTGCATAAAACGACACTTGTTACTTTTCACGTAATACTTGAACCCATTATAACTAGGAGGTTTCCTATGATATTACATCATGATACATATAATGATTGCCCCATATTTATCTTAGAAGCATATAAGAAAACCGAGTTTCGATGCGTGCAGATGAATGAAAAAGCAGCTTCTTTCTTCGACCTTCCGTATCCGCTAACCAAGAGCATCAACCTAGCAGAACACCTGCATATAGCTAACTGCAACGAATTTACATCGCACTGCAATATGGCCCTAAAGGAAAACGGAATTCATCGCTTTTCATTTCATTTTCTATGGCATGGGAAAGAGTATCTTTTTATTACCACTCTTTCACGATTTACATATAACAACCGGAATTATGTATATGCAGTAGGCATTTCCGCACCATATGATCCAGACCTCTATAAACAACAGAAGTTAATGGATTTAAAGACGGTTCTTGTAAAAACCGATTCTATGGATTGTGCATTTGAAATCATATGGAATAAAGATCATTATGACCTGTTTAGTTTCAGCCTATTTTTCAGTAATTTTTTTGAGCTAGACAATGACTGCCTTACTATGAGCCTCAATTATCATTTCTCTGAAAAAGATGTCCGTTTTATTGAACATGCTGCAGACGAATGTTTAAAGTATGGATATTATGCTACGGATATTGTGTCTAAGATCATCAACGGACAAACTTGCTATTTTAAACTAACCTTTACGCCGCTTACGCAGGAGGGTATCACAACAATTCTATGCTATGTATTAGACTGCACCAATGATATGCTGATTTCCAATCATTTCAACGAATGTAATCAGATTACGGATTTTCTATTCTACACTTCCAGCAATGCCTGCTGCCTGTATGATATGCAAGACGAAACAAATCCTCTCGTGCTTCGCAAGAACATGCCGATGAGTAATTTTGAACAGCTTCATTCCCCTGAGGTGATTCAAAAGATGATTTTAGATAAATATAATATTGTTTCTTTTTATAAAATTCCACTTTCCTTCTTGGTCAGCCTGAAGAGAACCGACGATATGCAAGACTGCCATTATCAGATGTATATGGTTCCATTTTTGAAAGATTGCCATATCCATCGCCTGTTCTTATCTATAAAAAAACTGGATAAGCTGGAAATTCAGATGCAGCATGTGGATGTCCACTTAACCAAGCGGGAAACGGAAGTACTTAGCTATGTGGTCAATGGCAATAAAAACAGCTACATTGCTGCACGCCTTGGCATCTCAGAAGGTACGGTAAAACGCACCTTATCCAATGCCTATTCCAAGCTTAATGTCACATCTCGAACGGAATTAATGAAATACTATTTTGATATTGCCAGAGCGGAAACCTAATATGGACCGCTCTGATTACTTTTCTTGCTAAGAAAGAAAGCAGCCATCCTGTATTTATTACAGAATGACTGCTTTTCTTAGTACATACGAGCCACAAGTAAGGAAGCGCAAAAAAACTTAGAACCTGATCCTTCCATAGGAACTAGCTGTATCTCATATCCCGAACGATTTAGCAACGCTACCTCCACTCCCTCATCCCTGTTCACGTTACTATTACTCGACTTCTCCATACTATTGTTCTTTCCTATGCTTTATTCTTTAATACATGCTACAAACATTAATACGTGCATTTTTCTTCCTTCTCCCCTATAACGCTCGCTTCATTCTTACTATCGTTCTTTCATTTCCTCAACGAAAAAAGGACCAAGTATTCTACCTGATCCTTTTTATTCTGATGCAGTTGACGGGACTTGAACCCGTACGAGCGCAATGCTCACTAGATCCTTAGTCTAGCGCGTATGCCAATTCCGCCACAACTGCGAGTATATTATACTCACGAACATGTTTTAGTATAGCATATATCATTTTACATTTCAAGTACTTTTTTTATTTTATCGGCATATTCCCGACAAATCATAAATATACGCCTCTAACTTCGTACATGATTTGTCGGGATGGATCTTTTATTGTGCCGAATATGCTAGGATATAAGTCCCCGCTTTGTAAATGGTGCACTGAAGCTTTCCATCTACCACTTCCGTATTCATGCTTGCAATGACGGACTTTCGATTCGGTGTATAATAGATGGAGCATCCACCAATCTTATACTGAGACGGAATCGTAACTTGTAAGGTTAACGGAAAATGATCTTCTAAGAAATCATAGTCCTCTGTTACAGAGATTTCAAAGGCGATATATACCGCATTCTTATCTGCCTTGCGCATAACCCCTTTTACTTGTGCCGCATCTACATTCTTTCCGGTTAAGGATAGATTGCTGACATTAGAAGGAAGAGCGATTGCAGCTGTCGCACTTGCCTTTCCATTGGAAATCTTCATGCTGAACTGATTGCTAAAATCCGTAGCACCTGATTCCACGCCAAGCACAGTGAACTGTGTGGTCACACCCATATAGTCTACCGTAACGGTATGGTAGCCAAGGTATCCGATTGTCGCTCCGGATAATGTGAAATCCGTCACCTTCTCCGTTGTCCCGTTATTATACGTAACGGTTACTTCCACATCCGTCTTCTTTACAGAATTGCCGATTGAGACACTGCTTCCATTATAAACGGCTGCAATAGAGGCGATTGTCTTGCTTACCCCTTCCACCGTAAATGTAGTTGTCTTCCCTCGAAAAGATACAACAACCGTCTGTGTTCCCACTGTTGTTACCGTAGCCGGGCTTAATGTATAATTACAGATTGTCTCTGTAGAGGCATCGGTATAAACTGCAATTACAGTCAGATCTCTTTCATCAATTGCACTTCCAACGGTAACGGAACCTCCAGTATAACTCGCAGTTAAGCTCAATACTGTCTTTGGTGCGATTCCCGTCACAGTTATCGTGTCCTGCTTTCCGCCATAAATAATATGAACGGTATTGGATCCAATTTTGGTGATGACACCGCCGGACACTGTAAAGTCTGTAACTTTCTCCATGCTTCCATCGGAATAACTTACCATACATTCCACAAGGCGTACATCAACAGAGTTTCCTACTGTCACTTCACCACCTGTGTAAAATGCACTGATGCTGCTTACTGTCTTTCCAAATACAGAAAACTGCGCTACCTTTCCAAGGTACACAACCGTAAATACGTTTTCTTCCGCTTTCAGTATCTTATTGTTTGCAAGGCTATAGTCTGTTACCACATAACTAGAGTTATCCTCATAATAAGCAGTAACTGTCAGCTTATCCGTATCAATAGTAGTTCCTACGACCTGGGAGCTTTCCGCATATTCTACTGTCAGATAGGATACAGAAGTGGATGCACTGACCCTATCCTTCGGAAACATTCCCACGAAGAAGAATGCCATAAAAAAGATCGTAGCTGTCATTAAAATAGAAAGCTTGTTTCGATTATGTTTCATAAGTCTCCTTTCCTTATCCAAATCGGATAATGCTATTTGATCCTAAGAATCATATCGACCTTTTTTCCCATAAAATTAATAAAGAACCAGAGATTTCCTCTGATTCTTTGCTGTCTGTCTGTTATATGGGTATAATTAAAAACATTAGAGCCTAAAAATCTCCTCTGCAATAAAAAAACTCCCCGAGTTGGGCTCGAACCAACAACCCCACGGTTAACAGCCGTGTGCTCTACCATTGAGCTATCGAGGAATACGCTTCACTTGAAGTGTGACTTTATTATAATACACGCGGCAAGCAATGTCAATACTAAAAAATGATTTTTTTAAATTTTTTTCTTTCTTTTCTTCTGCAAAAGCTCATATTGTTTCTTTCTTTTATTCATACTATTCCTGAAAGAGTCTGGTTACCAGGCTTTAATATGTCCGAAAGGAGATTTCTATGCGTACATGCATCGATTTTAATAATAACTGGGCTCTGTTCCTTCATGGTACATCACCTCTTGATAACAAGGATCTGAGTCCGGATGAATCCGTGAATCTGCCACATATTGTTGACTGCTCACTAACCTCACACTCAAATGAGAAAATGATTACTGGGCTCTGGTATGCAAAGACGCTGTCCATGACACCTGATATGCACGATCAGAAGATTTTCTTAGAATGCGGATATGTAGCCTCCTCTGCTTCTCTTTACATTAACAATACAGCGGTACTGCACCACATTGGAGCCAATACTCTATTTCGTGAAGATATTACTTCCTATCTGACCAAAGAGGAGAACCAGATTATCATTCACGTTTCCTCCGATGAATCCCTTCCGGAAAAGAAAGACTCTTATCCCGATTACCTTGGCATCGCAGGCAGCGTACGCCTGATTTTGGTGGGAGAAACACACTTTGATCTAACCTTCCTTGGAAGTGATGGATTTATGGTAACTCCAATCCTAAAGGAAAATACAGCGGTCCTTCGACTAATTTCATATATTACCAATCCAAATGAGAATCAGACCGTGCTCTATGAGATTTTTGATCATGATAACCATATGGTTGCTTCCGTAGAGAGTTCTGCTCTGTGTGCAAGCGCCTCCCTCTCCCTTCCTTCTCCTCATCTTTGGAATGGGACTGCTGATCCTTATCTTTATAGAGCAAAAGCCTCTATTTTATATCGCAATATTGAACTTGACTCTGTTACTATCCGTTTTGGCATTCGTTCCTATTATATTCACGATGACCTGGGATTTTTCTTAAATGGAATGGCTTATCCACTCCGCCTTCCATCCAAAAAAGATCCATCCGTCTCTTTTCAGTGCAATGATACCGCTGATGTAATGCGTGCCTGCCTTGTAACACTAAAAGAAAAAGGCGTCACCTATTTAAATGAGGTTCCCTATATTCACTGCAGGCAGTATTACGAACTGTTAGATGAACTTGGACTCCTTGCATCTTCGGTTCTTTCCTTCGCACCGGATTTCTTAAAGACAGCATCCGCTAAGAAAGATACACTCGCCAGAATGAATGAGCTGATTGTTCAGACCTATAATCATCCTTCCATCTGCTTTTACGGCATATCCAATCCAATCATGCTAGATCAGGAAAAGGAAGAAACCCTCCACGATTTCAAACTATTCTGTACGTCTTTAAAACGTCTAGATTCCTCCCGAAAATTCATCTTCCCTTGCCTTGGTGTTAATGATTTAGAGTTTGCCAAGATCCGCTACCACCAGACGTTAAACTACTGCCATGCTCTTGGATGGTATATCTCCTAATGGCTGTTTTAATAAATAGATGTATTTGTTAAAACACAAAAGAAAAAGCCTTGATTCTAAAGAATCAAGGCTTTTATAGAGTGCAGTTG
>CALZIE010000153.1 GCA_945787565.1 uncultured Lachnospiraceae bacterium | reverse complement strand
CGTCATAAATACCTTCATCAAGTGGTGCCGACTCCGTAACAACTAGAGAATCCAGGTCAATCCATCCCCATGATTTTGCAACCGTCACCTGATGTTCTCCTGCCTCTAGATAAATCCTGCTTAGCACAGAATCCGTAAACGTTTCCTTCTCTGCTGTAATCACGCCGATGTTTTCTCCATCTAGCAGGATAGAATTTTCTTTGTAACCGCCTTGGCTTGCACTGATAAAATGCAAATCATAAAATCCGCTTTTACCGATTGGAACTTTAAAAGTACAAGTATCTCCGTCCTCTTTCATACCGGTAACATACCCCTCTCCAGTATATCCATTCTTGCTATGCTCCGACACCATATTGCCGGTCAGCGTTCCTTCTTCCGCTTCCAGCCGTATTACTTCCGTACTCTTTTCTGTAATCTCTTCTGTCACATCTGCTGCAGCAACCAATCCCGTCTCTTGTTCTACTGCCTCATTCTTGCTGCACCCATTCAAGCCCGTCACTAGTAGTAAACAGATCAAAAGTAAACGCTTACTCTGATTTCTCACGCTGTTCCCTCCGTAACTTAAATTAAAGTGCATCTTTTTTGCACACTTTCTTATAGCATTTAGCTAAATTTATCTTCCAGATTTCGTCATTTTATCCGTGCGATATTGTGCATTTACATGTGACTTATCTTACATTTCTCTTTCTTGATATATGCATTATATCACAGTTTTTTCCATATAACAAGCATTATTTGGAAATAATGTACAATTCAGTGCATTCACTTTTCATTTTTCAATGCATTTATCCAGTAATTACACATCTTGCAATCCCCTTCTCTCCTATGCACGAATAACGCATTTTTTGTACTCCCTACATCATGCCATTTCCCCTCCCTCTCCCTTATCAATCCCTTTCTTCATAGAAAGATCATGTTAACACCGCCAGCAGAAGCGGTAAACTAGATACACAAGAGGCGAAGGAAACAAGAGCTGCCAACACCTGCTCCGATATATTCCGGAATGTACAGCTCATGACAAGCAAAAAAGCGCCCAGGTCTTTGAATAGCAAACAATGAATTATCTGTCTGATAGTCAAAAACCTGGGCGCCTTTTTGTCCGCTCATGCGTCCGAACATTCGGAACATATCGGGGCGGGTACTAGCGGCTCTTGTCTCCTTCGCCTCTTCGCACTACACCTCCTGCGTCTCCTCTACATCATATCATTCGTAATAAACATAGCATCTCCAAAAGAGAAGAAACGGTAGCGGTCTTTTACGGCTTCATTGTAGGCAGCGATTACGTGATCTCTGCCGGCTAAAGCAGAAACAAGCATAAGAAGAGTAGACTCTGGCAAATGGAAATTCGTAATAAGGCAATCAAGTACCTTAAACTTATAGCCTGGGTAAATAAAGATCTCAGTATCCCCGCTGCAGGCCTTAAGCATTCCATTCTCATCTGCTGCGGATTCCACAGTACGACAGCTTGTCGTTCCAACGCAGATAATTCTTCCGCCTGCCTTCTTTGTCTCATTGATCAGGTTTGCATCCTCTTCTCTGATCTGGTATGACTCTGAATGCATATGATGATCTAAAATATTCTCTTCCTTTACTGGACGGAAAGTTCCAAGACCTACATGAAGAGTAACATGCGCAATCTTAACGCCCATCTCTTCAATCTCTTTTAACAGATCCGTTGTAAAATGAAGTCCAGCTGTTGGAGCTGCTGCAGATCCTTCATATTTCGCGTATACAGTCTGGTAACGGTTTCTATCCTCTAAACGGTGTGTAATATAAGGAGGAAGTGGCATCTCTCCTAAACGATCTAAGATTTCCTCAAAAATACCTTCATAGGAGAACTGAATCTTACGAGTTCCATCTTCCATAATATCCACGATTTCACCCATTAAGATGCCTCCTCCGAAGCTGATCTTTGTGCCGACTTTTGCCTTCTTTCCTGGCTTAACAAGAGTTTCCCAAATATCATTTTCATGACGTTTTAATAATAAGAGTTCGATTCTTGCTCCTGCCTGTCCTGGCTGCATACCTGGCATCACATTTTTCTCATCGATCACGCGTTCTCCGAACAGTCTTGCAGGAATAACCTTTGTATCATTAATAACCAGACAATCTCCTGGTTTTAAGAACTGTGTAATATCCTTGAAAATCTTATGTTTGATCTCTCCTGTCTCCTTGTCTAATACAAGCAGTCTTGAACCGGTACGGTCAAGCAGTGGATCCTGTGCAATCAATTCTTCTGGTAAATCAAAATAAAAATCATGTGTTTTCATCTATATAAGCCTGTGCCTTTCTTAAAGTTCCTTTAGTTATAATTGCTCACTTTGCATCCTGTATAATAGTATGCGATAATCTCTGAACACGTAAATCCTGCATTTGCCATTCCCTTTGCACCTGACTGGCTCATACCTACACCATGTCCATATCCCATTCCGGCAATATAGTAGGTATTCTTATCGGTTGGTGCTTTTCTTGGGAAGTTTGTCAGGTTATCTGCGCTTTTCACAATATACTGTTCTGCTGTTTGGCTGATCTTTTGTGTCTTTCCACTGGAAGTAATCACGTAACAGTTGCTAATGCTCGCTGTCTTTGTCGTACCATTGCCCTTAATCGACACGGTATCTGGTGAATCCCCATATCCTACTATTTTAAACTTTGTAGAGAATAAGTCAAGTACTTCTCGAATGGTTCCTGCCTTTAAAGTCGCATTCTTACTGCTTCCATTTACCAAAAGGGAATAAACACGTCCAGAATCAGTAACCGTCTGAGCTGAGATTTGCTTAACACTTCCTACCGAATAACCGGCAGCTTTTAGTTTGGATGCAATCTCTGCTTTCGTAAGTGTCACCACCCAAGGCGCCTTCTCCGGTTCTGATTCATAAAGATCTGCTACCGGTACTAGATAAGATGCGCTTCCTCCCCACACATATTTCACATTCTCTGTGCTGCCGCCGCTTGTGGACGAATAGTAAGCGTTAATCAGACTGCCATTATAAGTGACTACTTTTCCTGCAGTCGCATTCACTGCTTTCGTTGTCCTCGATGTCTCTGCCTGATATCCTTTGTAGGCCTGACTCGCTGTCGTATCATTTAGATTATAAGGATTTGACACATTCGAATCCGCACTGTATCCTGTCTTATTAATCGCAATGCTTCTGGCACATATTGCCTGTGCCTTTAACGCTTCCATCGGCCAGGTGCTTGGCATCTCACTTGGCACCACTCCGTAAAGGTATGACTCTACATTTAAGATATTGACTGCGGTTAACGTCCCCTTATTATAGCGTCCTATTTCAATTCTTCCCCGGTATGACCGACTTGATAAGTTCACAACCCCAACTCCGGCTGAATTATTTATCATCGCTTTAAACTGAGGGAATACGTTCTTCACGCCGCCATCCATCAGGAATGAAATGGTCTTTCCTTTTACAAGAATACGATACTTGTTGTCCGCACTTAAAGAAGAATATGTATATCCGAATTTGCCTGTAATCTTAGACAGTACTGCCTTCATATCGGACTGATTCGTACTGCCCCCCACATATACTTTCCAGGTCTTCCGATACACAGTGGTCGGATATGCATTCACGCCCAATGTCGCTATTGTATCCGCAACTTTTTTTGCCTCACTAAACGTCGTGAATGTCTTATTTAGAATATAATAATATCCTTTCGCCGGCGTAAAGAGAAATCCGGATGAGCTGGAGAATGTAATCTCCGATGTATAGGAATCATTAATGCAATATCCTAACCCCAGTTTTGTCGTCTTAATGGTAATGCTGCTTCTTCCATCATATAGACTAGTAAGCCCGACCCTGATATCTGTCATATCCGCTGCTTCTGCCTTAAGTGGTGTTACCAAGCAAAAAATCAGAAGGAAACAAGCCAGTAAAATGCAGCTTTTCATTTGGTACTTCATAAATCTTTATATTACTCCTGTTGTTCTCTTCGCTGTCTATTCCTATAAATTTTTCGTAAACTTTACGATGTATAGTTGTAAATTCTACAAAATTCATTATAATTAGACTTGTTTATTATAAGTTACTATATCACATAAAGAAAGGTATGTCGAATGAAAAAACAAGTCACCTTATATAGTTCTTTCTTATTCCCATTCTGGTTTCTGCTCTTAATGCCAAATACATGGATTTTAATTGCAGCGACTCAAATGATTATTATCAGTTTTGTACTGATTGGCGCACTGAAACATATTGGAGTGGATGATGTTCCTTCTGTCTGGAGGAAAAGCATCCTTTGGAGTACTTTTTACGGATTTCTTTCCTATCTGGTTTCTGCTGCTCTTCTTGTTCCGACTCAGTTCGTGAATGAAAATACCAAAGCCGGATCCTGGATTTTAGAACACATTACATATCCAGTGGCAGAAAACCCATTCAGTGGAGTATTTGCTTTTACTTATACCCTACTTGCAGTAGCAATTGGTGCTCTAATTATCTACGTTGCAAATCGAAAGATTTCCTTCCGTAAGACAGCCCTTACTTCGGAGCAGAAAAATAAAGTCTGTCTCTATCTTGCAATTTTTTCTGCACCATATTTTATATTCATCCCAAGTACTGTTTTCTATGCGAAAATGGCCGGAATGATTACCCTGTTATAAAAAATAGGTCAGATTTTTGACTGAAGACACTCTGTCTCATCAAAAATCTGACCTATTTTTATTTTCTGAAAAACTAGCTCTACACTTTATTGATTCCCAAAGCTTGAAAGTAACTCAACTCTGTTCCAATGCCTATTTTAATATGCCAATGGATGGAGAATATCGAAACCATGCTTTTCCTAATATTTTTTCTTCTTTCACATAGGAATTATCCCATTTTCTAGAATCGTAAGAGCTGTTACGGTTATCCCCCATCATAAAATAGCAGCCTTCCGGCACTAAAAACTCTTCGGTATCACCATACATCTCTTCCTTTAGATAATCCTCTTCTAGCGCTTCTCCATTAATATAAACAACGCCATCTGTAACCTGTACAGTCTCTCCTGGCAGACCAATCACACGCTTTACATAATTCTGTGTTTCATCATCCGGGAATTTAAAAATAACAATATCGCCTCTCTTCGGTTCTGAGAATAGATAAGCAAGACGGTTTCCAACAATTCGATCACCGGTCATAATCGTATTCTCCATCGAACCAGACGGTACTTCCGCTTTAATGATCACATAATGCGTCGTTACAAAGGCTAATAAAAAAGCGGTTACAACGACCAAAATCCAGCTGATGATCTCTCTCTTTAAATTAAATGGTTTCTGTCCATCTTTTTCCTGTTGCTGCAGATCTTCTTTTTCAAATTCATCCATTCTTTTGGTCCCCTTCATTCAATTTTGGCTAGCAAACCTCTACTACCTAGTTTAGTGAACTCTTACCAGTCTGTCAAGCTTTGTTCTTGCCAAAAGAAAAAGAGTTTCAGAAATGAAACTCTTTTTCCTCTTCTCTATTCTGCTGCATATCCGTTTGGATGATTTTTATGCCATTTCCATGCAGAAGAGATGATTTCTTTTAAATCAGCATGTTCCGGATTCCATCCTAAGATGCTTCTTGCCTTATCGCTGGATGCAATCAGGGTTGCTGGATCTCCTGCACGTCTTCCTTCTACTTTTGCTGGAATCTCATGTCCTGTCACTTCTCTTGCTGCTTCAATTACTTCCTTAACCGTAAAGCCTACACCATTTCCCAGATTAAAGATATCGCTTGCATTTCCTGCTCTTAAGTAGTTTAATGCCTTGATATGAGCCTGAGCTAAATCTGTTACATGGATATAATCTCTGACACATGTTCCGTCTTTTGTCTCATAATCGGTTCCATAGATAGAGATTGCTTCTCTCTTGCCATTCGGTACCTGTAAGATAAGTGGAATCAGATGAGTTTCTGGGCTATGTGCCTCACCGATCTCGCCACTCTTATGAGCACCGCATGCGTTGAAGTAACGTAGGGATACAAAACGAAGTCCATGTGCAAGACCTGTCCATTTGAACATCTTTTCCATAGAAAGCTTTGTTTCTCCATAAGTATTGGTAGGACAAGTTGGGTCTGTCTCTAGGATTGGCACTCTTTCCGGCTCGCCATACGTAGCTGCTGTGGAAGAGAATACGATCTTATCAATTCCATGTGCTACCATGGACTCTAA
>CALZIE010000152.1 GCA_945787565.1 uncultured Lachnospiraceae bacterium | reverse complement strand
TCGCCCTGAGAAAAAAAGATATGCGGAGCCTAGAGTGGCGAAGCCACTTTGTTCTGTTATGCTAAAAAATTAGCATTTTTCAGGTTCTGGATAATCAACACCGAATGTATCTACAGTTACAGACTTCATACGCTGTGTTTCGCGTGGGCGGTCAGAGTAGTCAGTCTTAGTATCAGCAATTTTATTTACAACGTCCATGCCTTCTACAACCTTACCGAATGCAGCGTATGCGCCGTCAAGGTGTGGAGAGTTCTTATGCATGATAAAGAACTGAGAACCAGCGGAGTTAGGAGCCATAGAACGAGCCATGGAGATTACGCCTTCTGTATGTTTTAAATCATTTCCAAAGCCGTTCTGAGCGAACTCGCCTTTGATAGAGTAGCCAGGGCCGCCCATGCCGCTTCCTTCTGGACATCCGCCCTGAATCATGAAGCCTTTGATAACACGGTGGAAGATTAAGCCGTTGTAGTAGCCTTTCTTCACTAAGGAAATAAAGTTATTTACTGTATTAGGAGCAACTTCAGGGTATAATTCAACCTGAATCTTATCTCCGCTTTCCATTTCGATTGTAACGATAGGATTTTTTTCTGCCATAGTTAATCTCCTTTGATTTGCAAGAATTCAATTCAGTGTGGCACTTTTTCTAGTGTCTGGAATTAAGACCAGAATTAGTTAACACCGATTGGTACATTATAGCATAACCAAATATTAAATTCAACAAACGTAAATGGATATATATTTATCCGATTCCATCTTGCATTTTATCAAAAGTCTGCTACAATCTTTCTTTGGTAATAGTGTAGACATTGGATTTTTGACTTGTTAGTTTGGGAAATCAGACATTTCTAGGATAGACTAGCAGGTAAGCTAAAAATCATGTATCAAATTTCAAGTAAGTGACCGGCAATTAAGACTCAAGTAAGTAGAGGATAGTTACTGATAGAAGAAACTTATAGATTATTAACGAAACAGAAATAAGTAGAAAAGAGACTTAGCTGGAACGCTTGAAGATAATAATAGAAAATGGGAGAGCGTGTATGAAAGACAAGACGTACATAACGACCGAAGGTCCGTTGGAATATGGAAAAGGGTTTCCTTCTGAGGGAGCTTCCGTAAGAAAGGATGGCTGGGCCCCTTATATTGGTTCAGTATTAAAGAATAGTATTAAGAAACAGCCGGTACTAGTGATTGCTTTCCTAGCAATGACTATAACTTGTATCTTTGTGCCGGTAGATAAAGAGTATGTGGGTTATTTTAATATGCGTACACTGGCAACCCTTTATTGTACGTTGGCAGTTGTGAGTGCATTTTCTCATATTCATGTATTCGAGATTCTTAGTAAGAGTATTGTCTTAAAACTTCATAACTTAAGGAATGCTACATTAGGTCTTGTATTCATCACCTTCTTTGGTTCCATGCTGTTAGCAAATGATATGGCGCTTTTGACGTTTTTACCGCTTGGATATTTTGTTTTAAGCAGCACGGATAACAAACAGGCTATGGCGTTTACCTTTATCATGCAGAATATTGCAGCGAATCTTGGAGGAATGGTGACACCGTTTGGGAATCCTCAAAATCTGTATCTGTATTCCTATTATAGTATTGATACAATGGAATTCGTGAAGATCATGCTGCCTTCGTTCTTGGCTGCTACGGTATTGATTATTATCTGCTGCCTGTTTGTAAAACCAATACCACTGACACTGAAAAATGACGAACATTATGTATTAGATAGAAAAAGAACTATGATTTATTCCGTTCTTTTTATAGCAAGCATTCTTATTGTATTCCGGGTTTTTCCTTATACGTGGGGGACTTTAGTGATTACGCTGGCACTTATTTTCCTAGATAAAGACAGTATCAAAGAAGTAAACTATCCCCTACTTGCTACCTTCTGTATATTCTTTGTATTTAGCGGAAATATGGCTAGGATTCCTGCCGTTAGCAGTTTCTTTGAATTTCTGCTTCCAAAGAATACGTTATTATTCGGAATTTTATCCTGTCAGTTTATCAGTAATGTGCCAAGTGCGGTGTTGCTTTCTCATTTTACAGGCGATTATGGAAGCCTGCTGCCAGCAGTGAATATTGGGGGATGTGGAACACTCATTGCTTCCCTCGCAAGTTTAATTACGTTTACTGAGTTTAAGAAGCATAATCCCGAAAAAGCAAAAAGTTATATCATTAAATTTTCAGCGATTAACTTTAGCTTTGTAATTCTCCTTTATATTCTGCAATCAATCATTATGTAACAAAAAAATGCCTTCTGTGATTAGGTTTTATCACGGAAGGCATTTTTTTAAAGCATTTCCTCTTTTTTATGCTTATATTATCTAATTTTCTTTTGTATCTTTTGTATTGGAGATATGAAAGTCCTCTGTGTCATACTCATAGCGGTTTGACTGTCTGTCATAGCAGGAAGAGGTCTCTGCTTTATAGGAATTAGAAGCAGTATTCTGTTTTTCTACTTCTTTTCGATAACGCTGGTTGGATTGCTTGCTCATGGAAAGGAACCTCCTTAAATTCATGAAAATTTTTTCGAGTTTAGTATTTCCTTTACGTCAGATTTATATGCGATGATGCATGTTCCTTTATTCTTGGCATAAGAATAAGAATAGAAAAGAAGAGCATATCCTAATTCTGAAGAGAGTGACGGAATATCTTAAGAAAATCTTTCGGAAATTGTACCGTTCAAATTCTGTATTTTTAGGTACACTAACTTTATGAAAGCAAGGAAACAGATATCAGGGCAAAAAAGCCGCTCTGAAATGAAAAGTAGGTAAGTAAGGGAGGAGTAGCATGAATATACAAGCTGTCTTAGGTCTTGCAGAGAGATATGGGATATTCATCGTATTTTTGGTGGTATTTTTAGAATATATGAATATGCCAGGATTTCCAGCCGGGGTTATTTTGCCGTTTGTAGGTGCATGGGCGGCAAAGGGGCATAGTTTCTTAGGAACTTTATTGATTACGATTGCAGCAGGTGTTTCTGGCAGTTTGATCATTTACTATATTGGAAGAATTGGCGGAACAAGGCTGATTGAAAAGTATGCAAATAAGAGCGCAAAAATGAAGAAGAAGTTCGAGGATTTAACGAGCATGATTAAGAAGAAAGGCGGATATGCCGTATTTCTTGCAAAGCTGATTCCAGTAGTACGTACGTTGGTTGGGATACCTGCGGGGGCACTTGGGATGAAGCTTCCATGTTATTTTGTATCTTCTTTACTTGGAATCGCTGTATGGAATTCCGTATTGTTTTGTGCAGGTTATTTTTTAGGAAAAGGTTTTTAGAATCTCTATTGCTATTTGATGGAAGAGCTGGTACACTCGAAAACAGAAGAGGCATATATAAGGAACGAAAAAGGTGTGTGCTTGCAAGACAGGACAGGCCTGTAATTTAAAATAGGGATGGAAAGGAAACAAAAAGCGAAATGTCATATCATATATTGGTAGTGGAAGATGATGAAGCGATCAGAGAAGGGGTCAGCATTTATCTAAAGAATCAGGGATATACCGTATTCCAGGCAGAGAATGGCAACAAAGGATTGGAAGTGTTGGAGCGTGAGACCATCCATTTAGCAGTGGTGGATATTATGATGCCAGTGATGGACGGAATTACAATGACTATGAAACTGCGGGAGAAGTATGAATTCCCGGTTATTATGCTGTCAGCAAAGTCAGAAGAGATTGATAAGATTACGGGACTGAATATTGGAGCGGATGACTATGTGACGAAACCATTTACTCCAATGGAATTAATGGCAAGAGTGAATTCTCAATTAAGAAGATATTCCCGATTCCTTCAGATGGTGGAGCATAAGGAAGAAAAGAAAGAGAAGGAGTATTGCATCGGTGGACTTGTTGTGAATGAAGATATGGTTACGGTAACCGTAGATGAGAAGGAAGTGCGACTGACTCCACTAGAATTTAAGATTCTGCTCCTTCTTGTAAAGAATGCAGGTAAGGTATTTTCTGCCGAAGAAATCTATGAGACAGTATGGAATGAAAAGGCGATTACAACGGATACAATTATGGTGCATGTTCGAAGAATCCGAGAAAAGATCGAGATTAATCCGAAAGAACCAAAATACTTAAAAGTAGTATGGGGCGTTGGCTATAAGATTGAAAAGCAGTAACCACGAAAATGGGGCTGTCACACGAAGAGAGTACAGCGCGTTTTTTCGTCATGTTTCCTGATGTTTAGACGCATGAGCGGAGAAAAGAGGGGTTATTCTTTAGCTATCAGACAGTAAAACATGGTCTGATAGCTAAAGAATAACCCCTCTTTTTGCTTGTCATGAGCCGCAGTAAATAAAATAGGGAGAAATTCTGTATTTTTTTAATCCAAAAGCGAAAAAATAGTATTGATTTTAAATGTTGCACATGTGCTCGCCAGAAATATTTGATTTCAAAACAATCGAAGCAAAATCCTGTTAAAATCTATTATTGATAAAAATATATGAATAACTGTTCATATATCTATTGACACATATTAGATATGGTGCTATACTGAAATCAATATATGAATGAGTGCTCATATAATAAAATAAAAATAGAAAATGGGAGGGACTTATTATGAAAAAGAAATTTATCTTAGAAGGTCTTGATTGTGCCAACTGTGCGGCAAAGATGGAAGAAGGAATTAAGAAATTAGATGGCGTGAATGATGCCAGTGTAAACTTTTTAACAACAAAGATGGTAATTGATGCAGAGGACGAAAAGATGGCAGAGATTATTGTGCAGGCAGAAAAGCTGATCAAAGGATTGGAATCTCAGGTTATTATGAAAAAAGCATAGGCGGGGAGCGCTTGTGGATATAGGCTGTTTATTAGGAAGAAAGAAACATGGATTCTTAAAAGGCAGCCTTTTATTTCAAAAAATATATGAATGATTGCTCATATAATAAAGCGGGTAGCAGGCAATCCAAATAAGAAAAGGAGGATTTTATGAAAAAACGTTTGAGACAGATCCTTGCAGGAGGAGCTGTTTTTATAGCAGCAGTGTTAGTATCAGGAAAGCAGGAATGGGTAGGGCTTGCGCTATATCTAATCAGTTACTTAATTGTTGGATTCGATGTTATTAAGGCAGCAGTAAGAAATATTGGAAGAGGCCAGGTATTTGATGAGAATTTCTTAATGGGTGTGGCTACCATCGGTGCTTTGTGCATTGGAGAGTTTCCGGAAGGTGTGGCAGTTATGCTGTTTTACCAGATTGGCGAGCTGTTCCAGAGTTATGCTGTAAACAAATCGAGAAAGTCCATTGCAAGTCTGATGGATATCCGTCCGGATTATGCAAATGTGAAAAAAGGGGAAGAATTAGAGAAGATGGATCCCGATGAGGTAAAAGTCGGTGATACGATTGTAATCAAACCGGGTGAGAAAGTACCACTTGACTGTAAGGTGATCGAAGGAAGTTCTATGTTAGATACTTCAGCATTAACCGGTGAATCTGTTCCAAGAGAAGCATTGAGCGGAGATGATATCTTAAGTGGATGCATCAATAAGAATGGTGTGCTGACAGCCGTGGTTACAAAGGAATTTGAAGAATCTACGGTTAGCAAGATTTTAGATTTAGTAGAAAATGCAAGCTCCAAAAAATCCAATTCCGAGCGTTTTATCACAAAATTTGCGAAATATTATACGCCGGTTGTTGTAATTATTGCACTTATATTAGCCATTATTCCACCGATTTTAATTCCGGGGGCAACCTTTAGCGACTGGCTGTATCGTGCTCTTTCTTTCTTAGTTGTATCTTGTCCATGTGCACTTGTTATTTCCATTCCGCTAAGCTTTTTCGGGGGACTTGGTGGTGCATCCCAAAAGGGTGTCCTGATTAAAGGAAGCAATTATCTAGAGGCACTGGCAAAGACAGAGCTGATCGTATTCGATAAGACAGGAACATTAACAAAAGGTGTATTTAAAGTACAGAAGATTCATGCGGTAAATGGAAAAGAAGACGAAGTACTAGAGGCAGCTGCTTATGCAGAAAGCTATTCGAGTCATCCAATCTCTCTTTCTTTATTAGCAGCCTATAATAAAGAAGTGGATTCTTCTAAAATCAGTGATATAGAAGAAGTATCCGGTGAGGGTGTAATGGCTCTTGTAAATGGCAGACAGGTGCTTACTGGAAATTCCAAGCTGATGACACGTAAGAATATTGCA
>CALZIE010000151.1 GCA_945787565.1 uncultured Lachnospiraceae bacterium | reverse complement strand
TTCAATGTTCGGACGCGAGAGCGGACAAAATGCCAGAAAGTCTTTGCCTATCAGACAGGTGCGCTGTCTGCTATTCAAAGATTTTCTGGCATTTTGTTCGTCTCGAGCCGGACATTCGAAACCATATCACTCCGCGCGCCACAGGGCTCCACGGCGATGTCACAATGCGTTTCGTCTGCGAAACGCATTGTGAGGACAGACGGGAGTGTGGAGAGACGATAAAAGATAAAAGACGGAAAACGGAAGGGAAGTAGAAGGGACAGTATTTGACAATGGGAGGGGAGAAAACTATAATGTAGTGAATTAGGAAAGTTTGCGGAAAGTGATGAGGATAAAGGGCATGAATCGGAAGCAGAGAGTGAACGTTGCCTATCAGGTTTTGATGGGAATCCTGGCGGTTTTGGCGGTGGGGATTGCGATTGAGGACGTGGTGAAGGGGCTTAGTAAGACCTGGAATGTGGTGGATACAGTTATTTTATGGGTATTTGTGGTGGACTATGTGGTAAGGCTTGTGCTGGCAAGGGATAGGAAACGGTTTCTGAAGGAGAATGTGCTGGATTTGTTGGCGATTCTGCCATTTAATTCGATGTTTCGGGGGCTTCGTATTTTTAAGGTGAGAAAGGTACTTAGAATTTCTAAGGTGACGACTACTACGGCAAGGATTGCAAGGGTTTGCTCTTACGGATTAAGGTGGACAAGGAATGTCAGAGCCTTTTTGAATACGAATGGGTTTAAGTATATGCTGCTTACGGCCGTGGTTCTTACGTTGTTTGGCGGAATCGGGATTCATTTTGCGGAAGGGATGTCTTTGGAGGATGGAGTCTGGTGGGCGTTTGTTACGGTTACAACGGTAGGTTATGGGGATATTTCACCACATACGCTGGCGGGCAGAGTGATGGCCGGGATTTTGATGTTGACCGGTATTGGATTGATTGGTTCGATTACGAGTACACTGACGTCTTATTTTTTTAGCGGACGGAAGGAACGGACCTATCGGGAAGAATTGGTTGAGGGAATGAAGAACCAGCTAGATCATATGGAAGATATGAAAGAGGAGGATGTGAGGGAGTTTATAGAGCTGTTTTCGATGCTCTTTAAGCAGTCGCAAAGCCTTGCAAAGGATGAGGAGAGAGCGTATAATTACCCTACAAGTTTACATATGGAAAGGGGAACCATTATGAATCAAGTATATGAAAATATGATAAGCAGAAGAAGCTGCAGAGCCTATACAACACAAGCTGTGAAACAGGAAGATTTGGAACTTATCCTGAAAGCGGGGATTAATGCACCAAGCGGAATGAACCGTCAGTCCTGGAGGTTTACCGTGATACGGGATAAGGATAAGATGATGGAGCTTGCAAAGGCAGTTGGGACTGTGTTAGATCGCGGAGAGAATTATGATTTTTATCGCCCAGATGTGATTGTGTTAGTGAGCAATGACCGTGAGAATACGAATGGGCTTGCAGATTGTGCCTGCGCGCTTCAGAATATGTTCTTGATGGCACATTCGTTAGGAATTGGATCTTGTTGGATCAATCAGCTTAAGACAATTTGTGATGATGAGAGAATTCGTCCGCTTCTTGATTCATATGGAATTCCAAAGGAGCACATTGTATGGGGAATCGCGGATCTTGGCTATGCAAAGGAAGAACCGAAGAAAAAAGAAAAGGATGAGGCAGTGATTCATTATGTCGGTTAAGCAGGATGTTTTGGCAAAGTTAGAGCACAGCAGAGGACAGTTTTTTTCAGGTGAAGAACTGGCAGGAGAGTTAAATGTTTCAAGGGCTGCGGTGTGGAAGGCAATTAAGCAGTTAGAGACGGAAGGGTATGAGATTCATGCGGTTCCGAATAAAGGGTACTGTTTAAGCTTGAATACGGATTTGGTTTCGCCGGAAGGAATCAGAGCTAGCCTTTTAGAACAATGGAAAGACATTTCTATTACGACATATAAGGAAACTGGCTCCACGAATCAAAATGCGAAGCTTGCTGCAGCAGAGGGGGCGAAGCATGGAAGCTTGTTTGTGGCAGAGGCGCAGACGAACGGAAGAGGAAGACGTGGAAGGGTATTTGAGACGCCAAAGGGGAATGGAATCTATATGAGTATTCTTCTAAGACCCAATATGGAAGCATGTGATGCAATTTATATGACAACGGCGGCTTCCGTTGCAGTACATCGTGCGATTAAGAAGGTGACAGGAAAAGAGACTCTTATTAAATGGGTCAATGATCTTTTTTATGAAGGAAAAAAGGTATGTGGCATTTTAACTGAGGCTGTGACGGATATTCAGACTGGTATGGTAGATTGCATTATTCTTGGAATTGGGATTAACTTTAATATGAAACAGGATGCATTTTCAGAAAAGATACAGAATGTGGCAGGAAGTCTGTATCATGGGGAAGATGTGGAAGTTACAAGAAATCAGCTGGTGGCAGAGATTTTTAATCAGGTCATGGAAGTCTGCATGAATAAGGAAGACCGTACCTTTATTGAAGAGTATAAGAAGTATTCGTTTATCTTAGGGGAAGACATTGTGATTTTGTCAGCGGATGGTGATATTCCTGCAAAAGCGGTGGATATTACGGATTTTGGCGGACTTGTGGTGGAGCTTTTAGATGGGACGAGAAAGACGATTTCTTCCGGTGAGGTATCTATTAGGAAACGGAGCTTGGAAAAAGGCGGAAATGCATAGGAAAGCAGTTTTTAACCATACTAATATCTGTAGAAGTGATACTTCGGCGTACCACTCGAAGAAACGTCATTGTTAAAAATACTTGCATTCAAGGGAAACTAGTGCTATACTGTAGAAGATGCAATAATATGTAACCTGATGAGAGTGGACGAAAGTCCACTCTTAGTTTTTGTAATGGGTACGGTAAGTGGTAGAGTTGTATCATGCCATGAAAAAAGCGGTACCAGAAATTGATAGAATGTCAAAATACGGATCAGGTGAGAATAAGAAAGGTGGTGACTCTCATGACAAAGAGAGAGGAATACGAATTAAAGACTGAGCAGTTAGTGATGCCGATTATGGAAGAACACAACTTTGAATTAGTTGATGTGGAATACGTAAAGGAAGTAGGAAACTGGTATTTACGCTGCTACATCGATAAAGAAGGCGGAATCAGTGTAAATGACTGTGAAGTTGTAAGTCGTGCCCTAAGTGATTTACTTGATGTAAATGACTTTATACCGGATGCTTATATCTTAGAAGTAAGTTCTCCTGGTCTTGGTAGACAGTTAAAAAAAGATAAACACTTCGCAAGAAGCATTGGGGAAGAAGTAGAAGTAAAGCTTTATAAAGGTATTAATAAACAGAAAGACTTCAGCGGAATCTTAGTGGATTTTGATGATGATAAAATTGTAATTGAGATTTCCGAAGGCAACAACATGGAATTTGAGAGAAGCAACGTAGCTATGGTAAGATTAGCGCTTGATTTTTAGGAGTTTAAATCTAAGGAGGAATTGAATCAGATGGAAGGGAATAAGGAATTAATTGAAGCATTAAATCAGATCGAAAAGGAAAAGGATATCAGCAAAGAAATATTGTTAGAAGCAATGGAAAACTCTTTAGTTGCAGCCTGTAAGAACCACTTCGGCAAGGCAGACAACATCAAAGTAAGCATTGACCGTGTAACAGGTGCAGTTGGTGTTTACGCAGAGAGAGAAGTTGTGGAAGACGTAGAAGATCCGGTTATGCAGATTTCTCTTGCAGAAGCAAGAATGAAATTCCCAAGAAGGAAATACGACATCGGCGATATGGTAGACGTAGAAGTAACTCCAAAGAATTTTGGACGTATTGCGGCTCAGAAAGCAAAGCAGGTTGTTGTTCAGAAGATTCGTGAAGAAGAAAGAAAAGTTCTTTACAATCAGTACTATGGCAAAGAAAAAGATATCGTAACTGGTATCGTTCAGCGTTATGTAGGCGGTAACGTAAGCATCAATCTTGGTAAAGTAGATGCCGTATTAACAGAAAATGAACAGATCAAAGGGGAACACTTCAAGCCAACAGATCGTGTGAAGTTATACGTATTAGAAGTAAAAGATACAACTAAGGGACCAAGAATCACAGTAAGCAGAACTCATCCAGAACTTGTGAAGAGATTATTTGAAGCAGAAGTAACAGAAGTAAAAGATGGTACTGTTGAAATCAAGAGCATCAGCCGTGAAGCTGGCCAGAGAACAAAGATGGCAGTTGCAAGCAACGATCCTAACGTAGATCCAGTAGGTGCATGCGTTGGTTTAAATGGTGCAAGAGTAAATGCAATCGTTAACGAACTTCGTGGAGAAAAAATCGATATTATCAACTGGAGTGATGATCCTGCAACATTAATTGAGAACGCATTAAGCCCAGCAAAAGTTGTTTCTGTTGATGTAAACACAGAAGAATTAAGCGCAAAAGTAATCGTTCCAGATTATCAGTTATCCCTTGCAATTGGCCGTGAAGGACAGAATGCAAGACTTGCAGCAAGATTAACTGGATACAAGATCGATATTAAGAGTGAATCTCAGGCATACGGCTTAAACGAGTCCGAAGAATAGAAAACTTGACCATATGAAGGCAGGTGATTTCATGAATGCAAGGAAAGTTCCACTTCGCAAATGTACCGGATGCGGGGAAATGAAGACAAAAAAAGAAATGATACGCGTGATCAAGACTCCAGAGGATGAAATTGTACTTGATGTGACTGGCAAGAAGAATGGAAGAGGTGCATACATATGCAACAATCCAGAATGTCTTAGCAAGGCGATTAAGAACAAAGGCTTAGAACGGTCCTTAAAGACTGCAATTCCAAAGGAAGTGTATGATCAGCTGGAAAGTGAGTTGATGAAACATGGAACAGATCGATGAGCAGGCGCTAAAAGCGATTGTAGCAAGAAAGAAGATTTTTAATCTATTCGGTCTTGCAGCAAAAGCAGGCTATATCGCAAGCGGGGAGTTCTCTACTGAAAAATCAGTCAAGGAGGGAAAGTCTAATCTGGTTATTGTTGCGTCAGACGCATCAGATAATACAAAGAAGATGTTCACAAACATGTGCACATTTTATGGCGTTCCAATCTATTTCTTTGGTGAGAAGACAGAACTTGGCCATGCAATTGGTAAGGAGTTTCGAGCATCCTTGTCCGTGAATGACAAAGGGATGGCAGATGCAATGAAAAAACATTTTGAAGCAGGAGTGTTATAGATATGAGTAGGTAGAGTGTGGGATATAACGGAGGTAGTTATCGTATGGCAAAAATCAAAGTGTATGAGTTAGCCAAAGAGTTAGATGTGAAAAGCAGTGACATCGTAAGCTTCTTAAAGGAAAAAGGGATGGAAGTGAAGAGTCACATGAGTAATATCGATGATAGTGAAATAGCAATGGTTCGTAGTAAGTTCGACAAAAGAAGCAATAGTAACAAAGATACAGTAAGAGAAAATGCAGTTCCAGGTTCAAAAACGTCCAATCCTGTGAATATGCAGAATGAAACTAGCAATAAAACTATAATAGGACAACAGTACGGAGAAAAAAGAATGGCAGATGAAAACAATAAGAGTGATTTAGTCGAAAAAAGACAGGATAATGATAACAGAGGGTCTTATGGCGACAGAAGACCACAGGGAGATCGCCCATACAATAGACCACAGGGAGATCGTCCATACGGAAACAGACAGCAGGGAAATCGTCCACAGGGAGACCGCCCATATGGAAACAGACAGCAGGGAGACCGTCCACAGGGAGATCGTCCATACGGAAACAGACAGCAGGGAGATCGCCCATATGGAAACCGTCCACAGGGAGATCGTCCATACGGAAACAGACAGCAGGGAGACCGTCCACAGGGAGATCGCCCATATGGAAACAGACAGCAGGGAGACCGCCCATATGGAAACAGACCACAGGGAGACCGTCCATATGGAAACCGTCCACAGGGAGATCGTCCACAGGATGGCGGATACGGACAGAACAGAGGCGGCTACGGCGGCAATCGTTCTGGTGGTGGCTATGGCGGCAACCGTTCTGGCGGAAACTTTGGCGGAGGTTTTGACAAAGATAAAGATGCAGGTTACGGAAACAATCGTTTTGACAAGAAACGTAATGATTCCAGAGGCGGAGACAAAGTAAGCAGCATCAAATCTGATCTTGCAAATGAATTAACAAAAGAACAAAGAGCAGCTGCATTCAACGATAAGAACCGTGATCGTAATCGTGATCGTAAGCGCAACATCGA
>CALZIE010000150.1 GCA_945787565.1 uncultured Lachnospiraceae bacterium | reverse complement strand
TTCTTCATTCTCTATCATCTTCACGCTAATTTTCCTTACATCCTCTGCCTGATATGAGATATATGGCTGAAACTTTATTTTCCCGCCATATAATAAGATAAGGGAAATAAAAACAAGGATACCTATGCCAATGGTAATCAGCAGATCTTTTTTCGAATATGTCATACCATCACCTCCGCAGTTGTAAGTACAGCCGCCTGCTGATGTAGGCATCCTATACTACTACTATATTCTGCATCTTTGGGATGGTTCCGTCTTTATTCTGCTTTTCTAGCTTTCCCAGGCATTCTCTAAATATCTCTTTAAGAATACTTTCGTCCGCTCTTTCTCGGTATTTCCAAATACCTCTTCCGGTGTTCCTTCCTCAATGATGGTTCCTTCGTCCATAAAGATTACATGATCCGCCACATCTCTTGCAAATGCCATCTCATGTGTGACAATCACCATCGTCATCTTTTCCTTCGCTAACTCTTTGATTACTTTTAATACTTCTCCTGTCAGTTCCGGATCCAATGCAGAAGTCGGCTCATCAAAAAATAACACCTTTGGATTCAATGCTAATGCCCTTGCAATCGCCACTCTCTGCTGCTGTCCCCCGGAAAGTTCATTTGGATAGGCATCCGCTCTGTCGCTTAAGTTTAGCTTGGCAAGCAGATTCCCTGCAATCTTCTCTGCCTCTTTTTTTTCTCTCTTTAATACCCGAATCTGCGGGTCCATAATATTCTTCTTTACGGAATAGTGCGGAAACAAATGAAAGCTCTGGAATACAAGTCCCGTATCCATCCGAATCTGGTGCTGAATTGCAGACTTTGCATAGACTGCCTTATCCTTCTGCATCGTGACTAACTCCTTTTCATTGATCACGATATTTCCCTCATCCACTGTCTCAAGCTGTGTCAGGCACCGTAATAAAGTGGATTTTCCAGAACCGGATGGTCCGATGATGGCTACTACCTCGCCTTCCTCCACGCCAAGAGATATCTCTTTTAATACTTCCGTACCATTAAAACTTTTCTTAATGCCTTCTGCTCTTACTAACATTGTTTTCCTCCGTCCTTATCTGCCGCCATACTGCAGCTTCTTTTCCAATCGCTTAAATGTCATTTCCACAATTGTATTCATAATCAGATAGAATATCCCCGCAATGATGATCGGCACAGTGGAAAAATAGCGGCTGCCTGCATTGAATGCCACATTGAATAATTCGCTTACGGAAATCACCTGTGCTAAGGATGTGTCCTTCACTAAGGTCATCAGCTCATTTCCCATCGCCGGTGTCACACATTTTGCAACCTGAGGAAGGATGATCCGGAAAAATGTCTGCACTTTGGAATATCCTAACACCTTTGCAGCTTCAAACTGTCCTACCGGTATGGAATCTATACCTCCCCGGAATATTTCCCCAAAATAAGCGGCATAGTTTATAACAAAAGCAAGAATGCATGCCTGGAATCTGCCAAAGCTGAAATCAAACAGATAATAGGGAGCATACATAAAGAAGATAAGCTGTAACATCAGAGGTGTTCCTCTGAAAATCAGCTGATACACCCGGATTGGCCCACTTAGGAAAACGCATTTGCTTCTTCTTCCTAACGCCACAAGAAATCCAAGCGGCACTGCAAATAAAATCGTAAGGAAAAAAATCTTTAAGACCATTCCGGTCGCCTCTAACATGCTTGGCAGCAATAAATCGATTGGTACATTATTTATCTTCATACTCACTTTCTCCCTGCTATAAATTCACCCTTCCTTAGCCTTACCTGGCTTATGGAATCAATGTGATATCCTCTCCGAACCATTTTTCTGCAATCTCTGTAACCGTTCCATCTGCCTTTAACTCAACAAGTGCATTCCATACGGCATCTTTTAGTTCGTCATCCCCTTTACGGAAACCAATTCCATATTCATCTGCTGCTAAATATTCACCTAAGATTACGAAATTCTTGCCATTCTCATTGATCATGTATTTCGCAACAACAGAATCCATTAACACCGCATCTGAATTACGGGACTCTAAGTCCATTAAAGCGGTGATATAATCTTTAAACTGATTGACTTCTCCTAAGGAGTCTTTGAAGTTCTGCTGCTCTTTGGCATTTAATGTCTCCTCTGCTGCTGAACCGCTCTGGATGGCAACCTTCTTTCCGCTTAGATCCGAAAGCGTAGCAATATCCGAATCCCCATTGACAACAACTGCAATTGTATTGGTTAAATAAGCATCCGTCATGCTAAGCTGTTCTTTTCGCTCATCCGTAATGGAGAATCCATTCCAGATACAGTCAATATTCTTTGTTGTCAGTTCCTGTTCTTTTGCATTCCAGTCAATCGGCTGTGTCACTAATGTAACGCCAAGTTTCTCACACACTGCATTGGCTAAATCAATATCAAATCCCACGATCTCATTATTATCATTCCGAAATCCCATTGGCGGGAAGGAATCATCTAAACCTAACACGAATGTTCCCTTCTCCTGTATGTACGATAACGAAGTATCCTCTCCGGAATCTTCACTCTTTCCACATGCCACAAGTGCTGCCATCATAACAAAAACCATTAAAAATGCAAGTATTCTCTTTTTCATAATAATCTCTCCTTTTACTTTTTTACACTAATTAATTATCATGCTACCAATGTACCAGTTTACTAAATGAAAGGCAGGATATAAAAAAAACCGTATTAGACATAGAATCTATAATAGATTTCCAGTATCTAATACGGTATATAAAAGTAGACCCTGTACAGGCAGCAAACCGCATAGACACAAGCCTTACGCACTTGTATCTATGCAAAACGATTACAAGTGCACAAAACTATGATGATGCAGATGATGATGTCTATGAGTATTTGCCTTGATTGCCTGGTACATATCGCTACCGCCTTTCTAAATGTTTTTTTGAGAACTTTGGTTCCATCCATTTTTCTAAACTGCATGCCTTTTTTTCTCTGGCATGTTTGTTGTGTTTTACTATACCACCATATTTTTCTAATTGCAACACCTTTTTTTCTTCTTTTTTCCTAAATGCAAAATGTTTCTTTTTCTACCTTTACGATTTTCCCTGTTTTTTTCTCTTTTTTGGAGAGCATATGGGAGAGCTTTTTCATCATCACAAGAAAATCCCCATTTACCCCGCCATTCCATACATCAATGCTGATATGGCTCATTGCTGCCATTGCTGCCTCCACAGCAAGTCCGGCAATCATGCCGACTTTTCTGACACAGGACTCCTTCTCACAGTCACACTTCATCCCGTACAGGCTTCCAATCATATTCCGCATTGCCATCAGCATCTGCTCTTCCTCTCCGCCAAACAAATACACATGCCCGATTGCAGAAGCGATACCTGCTGCTATCGCACAGCTGCAACAGGATTCTGTCGCACCAAGCTGTGATTTCACCGCAGAATCCACCAGTATAGCAAGGGCCATTCCTCTTACTTTCTTCTCTTCATCAATATGAAAATAATTTGCTGCTGCCTCCAAAGACAAAAAAAGCGTCAAGGAATGATTTCCGCTCCCGCTTAATTCCATCATCTTCTCCGTTGTGCCGCTAACCCGTGTATAACAGGCTACCCCTGCCATCTTTCTGGCATACTCATACGGAGTACACTGATCCATCTCAGTTGAAATTGCCGGTGCATACCTCTCATCGAAGTCCTCTAACAGGCCTTCCTTAAACAGCTCCTTATTCATTGAAACTGCATCCATAATGGAAACAAGCTCATCAGGGTCCACATGTTCCACAAACCTTATGAAATCAGTCAATTCATAATTCCTGCATTCCTTATACCCGCCCGCTAATGTAAGCGAATGCTGAAATGGACGATGCAGGATATCCGTGATTTTATCGAAGGCACCGGACGTAATTGCTCTCACGCTCTCAATATCGGTTGTAATCATTGTCTCAATGTAAATGTCACTTCCCTGCTCAAGCGGGATTACTTCAATGCAGCTTAGCAGTTTTCTTGCCTCTTCAATGGCATAATCATCTGCATCACACAAACATTCAAGCCCATCCTCTGCATTATTTAACACAATGCCAAGCGCAGTCAGTAAATCCACTCCCTTTTCGGTGCTTTGCGGTATCCCAGTGCACATGCAATCATGGTACAGATAAGCATTTATTTTCACAACTGCATGCAGCAGCCTTCCTTCCACATGACCCCATGCCGTGGCACTATTTAGCACGACCGCAGCAGATACCGTATAGCCATTCACCGGATGAAGCGATTCGTTGATCTGCTTGATAAATGACGTATTCAAATTCTCCCTCCTTAATACGAAAGCATTTAACGGAAAAAATATCAATACTACAATATATGTAAGCCCTTGTCTTACATGTGTACTTTTTACGATTCTTTCGTGATCTCAAACTATTTTCCAAAACAATGATTCTTAACGTTTCCTATTTGCCTGATAACATCCTGATTTTAGCTTAGATGGCGATGTTAAAAAAAGGCTACAGCTGCCCGAACAATTTCTTAGCTATAACCTGGTATTATTCTCTTATTCCGCTCTTAATATCCCTTGTTCCCGCCTATTCACGGACAAAGAATCAGAAACTGCCATCCTGACAGGGCATGATCCGATGTCTGTTTTTCTTTTTCTTTTTTCTTATTCATCTTTTCTTTCTTTATCACGCAGGAATTCCCGATACTTCTATTATACCGTACCTTCCTTTTTCTGAAAAGATAGCTTGTCCCTCACTCTTCCAAAACCGTCCGTCACAATCTTCTCCTTGCTGACAAAAAAACAGTAAGGAAACGTATTTGAATTTCTATTTTATATATTGTTATCTTTTCTCCCATATGATACCATTATGAAATCAATGCTGTGGATTGAATCCGCATTAACTGGAGAAAAGGCTGCTATCTTGGTATCTGAAAATGATAATGGCGTTAATGGTTTTGCACGCATACAACATAAAAAAACGATTATCTAATAACGAAGAAAATGACGTGATTCCGTATGCTAAATTAAACGATCTGTATGTTCTACCACAAGCTCGTAGGAATGGCATTGCAAGCCAGCTTATCCAGTCCGCTTTTGATTGGGCAAAGGAACGTAATTTAGATGAATTTATTTTAAATGTGTATGAAAAAAATAAAACTACACGTAACTTGTACCAAACTTTAGGTTTTAAAGATGATTGTACGATTAGTAACGGACGTATCCGAATGAAACGCAGGACTACCAAAAATTAACCGAATTTTAACAAAAAAAGAGAGCTTTGGCTCTCTTTTTTATTAAAACGGAATAGGAACTATTAACAATTTTCAAAATACCATCTCATGTAACCGCCAACTACAGTGCTCCAAAAATCGCATTACGAAGGCGACGGGTAGCACCGTTAGTGCCAGCACCGGCACGCTGAATGAAATAGAGAATCACCATATTTTCAGATGGATCGATGCTCATATAGTTTCCGGTCCAGCCGTCCCAGCCGAACTCACCAACAGAACCATTCATAGCGGCTGCTCCCTTATCAAGAATCACACGCATCAGATTTCCATAACCGCATCCGCGAAGGCTGTCCCAGTCACAGAATGCCATCTGTTCTTTTGTCAGCTGATTGGTATGCATAAAATCAACGGTCTTTCTTCCTAAAATACGTACTCCCTTATAGGTACCGCCATTTAACAGCATAGAAGCGAACTTCGCATAATCCGTAATCGTAGACAATAGTCCTGCCCCGCCGGATTCAAACGCATTCTCTTCCCCATAATTATTGATTCCAAGATTCTCCCACATCAAAGGTTTCAGTGTCTTCAGATTATCATCATATTCATAAATCCTTGCTGCACGGCTCTTCTTCTCTGGCGGCAGGCTAAAGAATGTATCATGCATGCCTAAGCGATCAAAGATTTCCTCCTTTAAAAATGCAGAGAACTTCTTACCACTTACTGCCTCTACGACCCCACCAAGCACATCCGCACTGGCACCATACATCCATCTTTCTCCTGGCTGGAATACTAACGGCACCTCTCCCATCATATTGCACATATCAAGGGTAGAACAACGATATCCGGATTCCTGTGGCTGGTTAAACACACGGTCCATTGCCTTGCCAGCAGGGCTGTCCCCATTCGGATAGCAGATTCCTGATGTCATATTAAAAAGATCGCGAATGGTCACCTCACGATTCACAGGAACAAGTCCATCCTTCGTCTCCACCATCTGATTCTGAAATCCCGGCAAAAACTTAGAAACTGGATCCAGAAAATCAATCAGTCCTCTTTCCACTAAAATC
>CALZIE010000149.1 GCA_945787565.1 uncultured Lachnospiraceae bacterium | reverse complement strand
CCCTAATATGGCGCAGTACCTACAAAAAGCGCAGTAAACAGGCGGGGAGCTGACCGAGGAAGATAAGGTGGCAGCTGTGGCGAGTATTTCCGGAATGTCCGGCTCATGACGAACAAAAAAGCGGTTTCGTTCTTTGAATAGCAGACAGTGTATTTTCTGTCTGATAGGCAAAGAACGGAACCGCTTTTTGTCCGCTCATGCGTCCGAACATTCGGAAAAACTCGTCGCAGCTGCCGCCTTATCTTCCTTGGTCAGCTCCCCGCCGTCCGTTTATCCGTCTGCCTCTTACTCCACTAGCTCTTCCCACTGGCTCATGAGTTCTGTGAGGCGTTCTTCGAGTTCGGCTTTCTCCTTGTTGAGTTCCATAAGTTTAGAAGGACTGCTGTAAATCGTCTCATCCATAAGGAGAGCATTTAGTTCCTCATCTCGGGCCTCAGCCTTCTGAATCGCATCCTCCACGCGCTTTAAGTCATTCTGACGCTTTCTTAAGCGTGCCTGTTCCTCTTTCTGCTGTTTCCAGTCAAGCTTTGTCTCACTTTCATTCGAAGGTGAAGGAGCAGAAGAACTAGCAGCAGAACCCTGCTGTACACGAAGGCCGCTTAAAACATTATTCTTAGAATCCTTCCCATGGTTCATAGATTCCTCTGAAAGTGCGTATCCAAACACCATCCTTTCTACTTCCGGCTTTTTCTCTAAATAGTAGTCATAATTACCAATGTAATTTAAAAGTTTCTGATTCTTTAAATCTAAGATTCTTGTAGCGGTACGATTGATAAAGTAACGGTCATGGGAAACATAAAGCACGGTACCTGTATAATTTGCAATCGCATTCTCTAAGATTTCCTTGCTGATAATATCCAAATGGTTTGTAGGTTCATCTAGGATTAGGAAGTTCGCATCGGAAAGCATAAGTTTTGCTAAGGATACACGGCCTCTTTCTCCGCCGGAGATATCCTTGATCAGCTTAAACACATCATCTCCAGTAATAAGAAAGATGCAAGGACATTACGTACCTTTGTATTATCAAGATATGGATATTCATCCTGGATTTCATCAAAGATCGTCTTATTCATGTCTAATACATGGTGTTCCTGATCGTAGTAGCCTATATGAACCTTTGCTCCAAGCTTCACTTCTCCGCCATCGGCTGCAATAATATTGTTGATAATCTTTAAAATCGTTGTTTTTCCGGTACCATTGCTTCCGATGATGGATACCTTTTCCCCGCGTTTGATCTCAAAGTCCAAATCGTTAAAAAGAGTCAGGTTTCCGAAACTCTTTTTCAGCCCTTTTACAGTAAGAACATCATTACCGCTTGTGATATTCGGCTCTAATGCGATATGCATCTCTGCATTCACGGTTGTCGGCTTATCTAAACGATCCATTTTATCTAACATCTTCTCACGGCTTTCCGCACGTTTGATTGATTTTTCACGGTTAAAGGAACGAAGTTTTGCAATGACCTCTTCCTGATGTTTGATTTCTTTCTGCTGATTCAGGTAATGGCGGATCATCGTCTCACGCATCTGTTCCTTCTTCGCAGCATAGGCAGTATAATTTCCTTCAAATACAGTTGCTTTCGTATTATCTAATTCCACTACTTTAGAAACTACTTTGTTGAGGAAATAGCGGTCATGGGCGATTACAACCACAGCACCATTATAGTTTAGTAAAAAGGTTTCTAACCAAGCGATGGATTCCATATCTAAGTGGTTAGTCGGCTCGTCAAGCAGAATTAATTCTGGATTGCTTAATAAAAGTTTACCAAGTGCCACGCGGGTCTTTTGGCCTCCGGAAAGGCTTGCTACCTGCTTGTCGAAGTCTTCTTCTGTAAAACCAAGGCCTTTTAATACGCCAATTACTTCACTTTTATAGGCATAGCCGTTCTTTAATTCAAATTCATGTGTCAGACGGGTATAAGAAGAGAGCATACGTTCTAACTCTTCACCAGTCACATTCTTCATCTCATGTTCAAGTGTACGGATATTCTCCTCCATGCGGATAACATCTTCCTTAATGGACAATACTTCCTCATAAATGGTGCGCTCACCTGACAGGTCCTGATGCTGAGCTAAGTATCCCACGCGTATTCCTTTTTGGAAAATGACGTCTCCGGAGTCGCTAGTAAGCTGCCCCATGATAATCTTGAATAATGTGGACTTTCCGGCACCATTAATGCCTACAATCGCTACTTTTTCTCGGTCATTTACATGAAATGAAACATTATTTAAAATGGGAGTTGTCCCAAAACTTTTTGATATATTTTGACATGCTAAAACCATTGTTGATCCCTCACGAATTCTGTTGTTTCTATGTTGTCTTTGTTTGCGAAAACTTATTTGATTTATTGTATCATAGGCCAGGGGAATTAGTCAAATTGTGCGATTACCAGTAGATTACAAAATGGAAATAGGTATGTTAGCCTATAATAGTTTTGTTAGAAATGTCGATATCCATGTAGGAAAAATAAAAAAATAGGGCTGTAACAGAAAAAAGAAGCCGTTTTTTGATGAAGAAGCTAGAAATTAGCGACGTTGACATACTCTTAACAATTTACTATAATATAATAAGAACTTATTAGGAGGGTTAGCAGTGTACGATAAAGCAATTTCATCGGCAGTTATTAAGCGTCTGCCACGTTACTACAGATATTTAGGCGAACTGCTTGAGAATGATGTGGTGCGCATCTCTTCCAAGGAATTAAGCGAGAAGATGAATGTAACAGCATCACAGATCAGACAAGACTTAAATAATTTTGGCGGTTTTGGACAGCAGGGTTACGGCTATAATGTAGAATATTTGTACACAGAGATTGGCAAGATCCTAGGACTTGATAAAAAATATTCGGTTATCATTATCGGAGCCGGTAATTTGGGACAAGCGTTAGCTAATTATACAGACTTTGAGAGAAGAGGCTTTTATATAAGCGGGATCTTTGATGTGAATCCCAGACTCGTTGGCATGTCCATTCGAGGTGTCGAAATTCGTCTGATTGACGAACTAGAGGAATTTATAAAGGAGAATCCGGTGAATATTGCAGCACTCACAATTCCAAAAGCAAAAGCACCGCAGGTGGCTCAGGAGTTGGTACATCTTGGCGTGCGTGCAATCTGGAATTTTGCGCCAACGGATCTTCATTTGCCAAAGGATGTTATGGTAGAAAACGTGCATTTAGCAGAGAGCTTAATGAGATTGTCTTATAATTTAAAAGCTGCGGAAGAAGGCAGTACAAGAAGGACAATCTAATTTTTGTTACACAGGTTTTGAACAGGAGGAATCTACTTGAAGAAAGTAACTAAAGATAATAATTTACAATTGAATTTTGATTCAATTTTTCGAGGCAAGAAGATTCCCATTCTAACCTTAGATGAGAAATGGCTTTCCATTTTTTCGGAAAACAATAAGAATGCAAGAATCCGTGCATTACAGGCGGATTTAAATGCATTGCTTGTAAAACAGGGGAAAATAGCCGGGGATATCAGAGGCTATAAGAAGATAAAGGCTCAGTTTATGCAGGATATTGTTGAGAATATGGAAGTCGATCAATCCTTTTTTGGGAAACTGAAAGCGAAAAAGCTGGAGAAGAGCCAAAAGAAGATCCTTGAGATAAAAGAACGTCTTGAAAAAGCGGAAGAAGAGGAAAAAGAACTTCCGAATGAGATTAAGCGAGTGAATGAACAGCTATTAAAAGAGAGCATACAGATTTGCTACGGACGTATTGATGAGAACAGCAGAAAGATTAACAGTTTAGACGAAGAAATATCCGAAATGCGAATCCGGTTAAAGCAGATGATTTTAGAAAAACAGGATATGGAAGAAGAGAATACGTTAATGTATACATATATGCATGACACGTTAGGGCACCAGGCTATGGAGGTGCTTGACAAACAGGAATTTCGTTATGCAGATACCAAGAGTGAAATGATATAAAAGCATGGTATGTGTTTTATTTCAGTAAGTCTGTTTTAGTTTCGTTATCATAAAAAATTGTAGCGGTCTGGCTATGATAGAAATCAGGGAGAATCATGATAGTAGGGATTGGAAATGATTTGATTGAAATCGAGCGGGTAAGTCATGCGTGTGAGAAGGAAAGCTTTCTGACACGCATCTTTACCACTCGTGAGATTGCATTGATTACGGATGATAAGAAGAGGGCAGCGGGAAACTTTGCTGTAAAAGAAGCAGTATCCAAGATGTTTGGAACTGGATTTCGTGGATTTAGACCAATTGAAATCGAAGTGTTAAGGGATGACTTAGGCCGTCCGTATGTGAATTTGTATGGGGAAGCTAAGAACATGGCTAAGACGTTAGGAATCGATCAGATTCATGTTTCCATATCCAATACAAAAGAATTCGCAAATGCAGTTGTTGTGGGAGAACATTTACAATAAGGCAGAAAGGAAGCGGACGTCATGAGATATGTTCTGAACGCACATCAGATGAAACAGGTTGATGCGTACTCCATCCATACAATCGGTATCCCGTCCATGGTATTAATGGAACGGGCCGCCTTATGTACGGCTGAAAGAATCATAGAGCAGATGCACAAAGAGGAAAAAACGAAAACAAATCGTATTATTGCAGTATGTGGTACGGGCAATAACGGAGGCGATGCTGCCGCGTGTGCCCGTATTTTGTATTTAAAAGGCTTTGATGTGACCATCATGCTCACAGGAGAAGAGGACAAGTGCTCTGAGGAGACAAAGGCACAGCTTGGAATCGCCAGAAATTTAGGGTTATCCATTAGGAGCAATTGTGATTTTTTAGAATATACTATTATTATTGACGGTATTTTTGGCATTGGACTGAACCGGGAAATTGGACTTCATGAGGCAACGATTATACAGAAGATGAATGAAGCAAATGCTTTTCGATGCGCCATTGATATCCCTTCTGGCATCGATTCTGGAAGCGGCCATGTATTAGGAATCGCAGTGAAAGCTCATATGACGGTTACATTTGGTGAATATAAGCTGGGGCTTTTACTTTTTCCAGGAGCAGAATATGCAGGAAACGTCTATGTGGAGGATATCGGATTTGCAAAACAGGCACTTGATATGATTGGCTCTGCATACACCATATATGAAAAAGCAGATCTAAAAAGAATACCAGAAAGAATTGCGGACTCGAATAAGGGGACGTATGGGAAGGTATTAATCATTGCAGGGTCTAAGAACATGACCGGTGCGGCTTATTTAAGCGCAGAATCAGCATACCGCATGGGGACTGGACTTGTAAAAGTGATGACTCATCCGAATGCAGCAGAAGTGATTCGTCTTAAACTACCGGAAGCATTATGTGATACGTACACCGGGAAAGATGGTGAGCAAAAGCTAAGGGATTCTTTAAGATGGGCCGATGTAATTGTAGCTGGACCAGGTCTGTCTTGCAGTAAGGAAGCAGAAAGAATCTTAGATCTTGTATTAGAAGAGGGGGATAAACCACTTATTCTGGATGCAGACGCGTTAAATATACTCTCAGAAAAAATAGAGAGAGAAGATAGCGAAAATGAGATAGAGATGTCACAGAGAATTGAGAGGCTGTCTAAGATGGTTCCAAACGATACCATCATTACCCCTCATTTAAAGGAGTTGTCTCGTTTGCTTGGGGTTCCTTTAAGTGGAATTAAGGGCAATCTGATTGACATTGCAAATGAATGCACTTATAATAGTAAATTAACTTATGTGATCAAAGACGCACGAACAATCGTTGCGCATGACGAGTTTCGGTATTTGAATGTATCCGGTAATCATGGAATGGCTGCAGGAGGCAGCGGCGATGTATTGACCGGAGTTATAGCAGGCTTAGTAGCAGGTGGGCTTATGAATTATGAAGCAGCCTGTCTTGGCGTATTTATTCATGGGCTTGCAGGTGATATAGCGGCAACTAAAATAGGATACTATTCAATGCTGGCAAGAGATACGATTAATGCATTGCCGGAGGTTTTGATAGAGAGATGACAGAAGAGACATATAAAGATAAATATTATCGAGTAAGTGCGAATATCGATTTAGATGCTATTTGCGAGAATATGAGACGAACGAGAGAAAGAATTGCCAAAGGGACAAAGCTGATGGTAGTTGTAAAGGCAGATGGCTATGGCCATGGTGCAGTGCCAATTGCAAAAGCATTAAATGGAATTGCAGATTATTATGCAGTGGCGATCGTGGAAGAAGGAATTGTGTTACGAAAGGCTGGAATTACGGAACCGATTCTCATTTTAGGATATACTGCCCCAGAGCAGTATGAAGATGCAATCCGTTACGATATCGCGATGACCATCTTTCAAT
>CALZIE010000148.1 GCA_945787565.1 uncultured Lachnospiraceae bacterium | reverse complement strand
CCTGGACGAATCTTGGTACCACGCTGTCTGTAAAGAATGTTTCCAGCTTTTACGAACTGACCGTCTGCTCTCTTAGCTCCTAATCTCTTGGACTCAGAATCACGGCCGTTCTTTGTAGAACCAACACCCTTTTTATGAGCGAAAAATTGAAGGTTCATCTTTAACATGACCTACACCTCCTTATATTTAGGCATCAGAATTGAAAAAAACAACTCTGTTTAATTAATCTGAATATAATCCGTTCCATACCCTTCTTGAATTCCTTCAAGACCAAGTTCAAGTGACTTTAAAAGTAACTCTGAAACAGGGCTTAGGGATGAAATAATTTTGAAATCAATGAAACCCGTCTCTTCATCTTCATCATAAGTAAATGTATCTGAAGAAAACGATTCAATTGAATTCATCGCATTGATTACCAATGCTGAGACAGCTGCACAAATGATGTCACTGCCACTCTCTGCATAACCTGCATGTCCTGACAAAGTGAAACCAATGATCTTACTGTCACTATTTTCATGAAATGATACTGTTATCATATCAATATCTCACTAACTAATTAAGCGTTGATTTTTTCAATCTTAACTTTAGTGTAAGACTGTCTGTGACCATTTTTCTTATGGTATCCGGACTTTCTCTTGTATCTGTAAACAATAACTTTCTTGTTTTTGCCTTCTTCAACAACTGTTGCAGAAACAGATGCGCCAGCTACTGTAGGGTTACCTACTTTTAACTGCCCATTGTTTACAACAAGAACCTGATCGAAAGATACGGCCTGACCAGCTTCAACACCAAGCTTTTCTACTTTAATGATATCGCCTTCGGCTACTTTGTACTGTTTACCACCTGTTGCTATAATTGCGTACATATGGCACCTCCTATTATCATTACTCGCCAACTATGGTGATCACAAAAAATGTGATGCTTAAAACCTCGTTGTGCGGCACACTCATAAATCTTATCATAGATGAATATACTTGTCAATATTTTTTTAAAAAATTAATTTTCTTGCAATTTTTTCAAATTAATTATACAATAGACAATATTATACATATAGACAACCCCCTTAGGAGGATACCTATGAATAAGAAAAAGGGAATTACCCTTTCTATTATTATGCTCACTGTTGCTGTTTTTATCATCTTGTATGCGATTAACCTATCACCTGTTGACACTGTTCGAATTCAGAATTATTCAAGTGTTTCCTTTAGTGATAACTGGACTGTATCTGATTCCACACATGAGTTAGAAGCAATTGATCTGGATGCGATTGGCACTACCGAAGAAGCAATTAACCAACAGTTACTAGCAAAGAAATTACCATCTAAAATTAATTCAGCAGATGGACTCCTATTCCGAACAAGCCATCAAAGTGTAAAAGTCTATATTGAAGACGAACTTGTTTATGAATACGGATATAATTTCAATCACCATTTTCCAATCCCTGGTTCCGCATGGCATGTTATATCGCTTTCACCGGAATACCAGGAAAAAGAGTTAAGAATCGAATTAACATCCTATACACATAAATACAATACGATTGATTATGTATACTATGGTGATATTCGTTCTCTGTCCTTACATATTTTAAAGGACAATATTTTCGGGGTTATAACCAGTATGTTCTTACTGGCACTTAGCATCTTTCTATTTTTTATTTGGATTGCAACCCGAAAGCTTCCTTCTTCCACAAGCCTGTTTCATTTATCTGCATTGGCCTTTTTTGTTTTCCTGTGGTCTATATCAGAAACGCAGGTTCTGCAATATTTCTTCGGCAATATAACAGCACTTAATATCTATACCTATGAGACTTTAATGCTAATTCCAGTTCCTCTTGCTCTTTTCTTTATGGAAAGTTCAAATCCTACTGTGAGGAAAGTATCAGGAACAATGATTTACTATATGTTTGCAAATTTTGTGCTCGTTCATTTTCTTCATTTCACTAAAATTCTTTACTTTGAAGAAAGCATATTTATTACTCATACCTGCTTTATTATCAGTGTTACTGCTCTTATCGTTGCAAACTTTAAGGGTGTCAGCCTTAAGTATATATTCAGTAGAAACACAAGCAATACATGGGGGTTCATTATTCTGATTGTTACTATGCTTTTGGACTTAGGCAGGTATTATTTACAGTATTCCAATGACAGTGCTCTTTTTATTCGAATCGGATTGTTTATCTATATTGCAATTCTAGGTGTTAATACCCTGCATCGCAGTGTAGAAATGATGATGCTTGGGCAGAAAGCACAGATTTACGAAAATATGGCATACCACGATATTCTCACCACTACATGGAATCGAGCTGCTTTCGAAGAAAAGCTAATCGAAATTGAAAACACACCAAATTTAAAATTTCAGACATCCATCCTTTGCGTGGATTTAAATGATTTAAAAGAAATCAACGATCAGTATGGACACGCTGTCGGCGATCAGTATATTATCCGATGTACAAATTTCCTGTCAGTTTGCTTTTATAGTTTAGGTGAATGTTACCGAATCGGTGGAGATGAATTTGTTGTGATTATAGACAACCAGAAAGATAAGAGGCTTCTACAAGAAAAGATGGATGAATTAATCCGTCCAGTAGAATTTACTTTCGAAGGAAACAAAAAAAACATCAACTTTGCCTATGGAATTGCAGCATACGATGATTTATTAGATGCTAAAATAACCAACACGCTAAAGAGAGCGGATTCTGCCATGTATGAAATGAAAAAAATCATGAAATCTGACTTGCAAGAACTTGCTTAGCAAACACTTTCACATTCAGTGATTTCATATTGTTAAATAGCATTTTGAATGGTGCTTTGAATACACAGATAGCGTTTTGAAAATCAAATAAAAAACCTCATTCTTTGAAGGACAGATTCTAGATCCATTCCTTCAAAGAATGAGGTTTTTTATTATGTTAGACTTACCAGAAAACTTGCTCAACTTATGAAAAAAGCAAATTCTGTTCTATCCATAAATTAAGGTTAATCCACCAGATCATCAAGCTTAGCCCCGAGATAGTCGATTAAAGCTTCTCTATTTACCAATAGCTGACATCCTCTCACCCCGGCACTGATTGTGATCTCATCAAAAAGAATTGCAGTTTCGTCTATATAAGTAGGAAACTTCTTTTTCATGCCGATTGGAGAACAGCCGCCCCGGATGTATCCTGTCAGACCAAGCAGATCCTTTACATGTACCAGCTCGATTTTCTTATCACCAACCAGTGTAGCTGCCTTCTTTAAGTTCAATTCCTCTGCGACTGGGATACAGAATACAAGATACCCTTTCTTCTCCCCTTTTGTCACAATCGTCTTAAATACTTGTTCTACCGGCAGACCAATCTGATTTGCCACATGCACACCAGCAAGATTGTTTTCATCTACCGTATATTCGTATGTCTGATAAGAAATGCCTGCTTGATCAAGCAGTCTCATTGCATTTGTTTTAACCATACTTACGCCTTCTTCCTGATTAAATTATTACTTTATCTGTTCATGTAATGGCTTTCTTACTTTTTTTCTTGTGATTTCTACAAGATTCAAAGCTGTCATATCGATTAAAGTTGTTTTAATCGGATCTTTTTTGAATAACTCTGCTAATAACTGCATTACTTTTTTCTGTGCGGCTTTATCATCCATAGAAATAAAGTCTACGATAATAATACCAGATAAATTACGAAGACGAATCTGCTTCGCAATCTCTTCTGCCGCTTCTAAATTCACTTTTAAGAAGGTTTCCTGAACTTTTTTCTTTCCATTCACTGCTTTTCCAGTATTAACATCGATAACTGTTAGCGCTTCTGTTGGCTGAATGATTAAAGAACCGCCTGACTTTAGCCATACTTTTTCCCTTAACGCATTCTCCAGTTTTGTTTCCACACCATAAAGTTTGCTTAGAGAAAGCAGATTGTCAGAATAAAAGCTTAACTTCTCTAAGTCTTCTTTCTGATAATTAGCCAGATACTCCTTCATTTCTTCATACATCACAGAATCATCTGTTACAATTGCATCCAGCTCTTCTGCAAACCCATCACGGATCGCGCAGATAAATGCCGGCTGTGTCTTATAAACCTGTGAATAACAAGTACGTTTGATTCCATACTGAAGAAGAGAATCATACATTTCCTTTAAAACCTTAATCTCTGCTTCGATACATTCTGCAGGAGCATGGTTAGCATTGGTACGCAGGATAAAACCATAGTGTTCACCAACAAAAGCTTCTGCAATTTTCTTCAGTCTTTTGCGTTCGATTTCTTCTTCGATTTTAGAAGAAATACCAACAGATGCTTTTCCATGGGCTAATACTGTATATTTTCCGGTAAAATTAAAGTTCGTCGTAATCACAGGTGCTTTTGTCTTAATATCTTCTTTTGTTACCTGAACAATCAGCTCATCCCCGATTCGAATCTTATCGTCCTTCCTAGAATCGGTGAATACCGGTGCAATCACTTCGGCAAGAGGCAGATAGCACATTGTGCCATCTGCAATCTCAACAAAAGCCGCATTGATATTCTTTACGATATTCTTTACTTTTCCAATATAGATATTTCCAAGCAGTGTAGCCTTCTCTTCTTTTTCCACATGAACCTGAATCATGTTATTTCCGTCAAATACAGAGGAGACAATCCCGAAGTCTTCCTTTGTAATCACTAATTTATTGCCCATAAAACTGCCTTTCCAAGCTTTGCAATTTTACTCTGCTTACAGGTTTGCATCCATAAGAGGCACTAGCTTGCGAGGAGGAAGTGTATTCTCTTCTGTCGCTTTTGTAATCTGTGCCTGAGTCATGCCACGGTATGCAATATTCGCATATGTCTCCATACGGTGATACTGATATGCGAACTGGTTGAATTCTGCGCCAATTGCCTGGCAGAATGCTTCCATTACTAATTCTGGCTTTAAGTTTGTAACACTTCCGGTTGCAAGCTTAAGGTAAACCTTTTTGCCGTTTTCATAAATTTCTGCATGTACTGTTCCGTCTGCTACTTCTGTTTTGCATTCATTGTTTGCATAAAAGCTTTCCTTTGTAAAATCAGCCTGATAAATAAATGGCTTAATATCTACTTCTTTTTCGCTTTTCTTTGTTTTCTTTAAGATTTTGATATCTTCTTTTGCATAAAACTCAGCAAATAGACGTTCAAACTCTTCTTTGGATAACACGCCATCTTTTGTTGTAATTTCATATCCATCTTTTACAGATACTAAATAATCAGCTGCGGCTACTAAAGACATCGCAGTTTCTTTTCTCTGATTTGGAAGTGGATCTGGAAGTTCTTTAAATCCAGTAATTAAGAAACCTTCATTCATTGTCGCATTTAAACGAGCGATCATTTCTTCCGGTGTATCCATTTCATGTAGTTCTAAATCTACGTATTCTCCATCACTTGTAAGCCCTACACCAAGAGGTGCTGCAAATGACATAATCTGATGCGGATTAAAGCCCTGACTGTATACGATGTTTAATTCAGCACGTCTGTTTGCCTTCTGAAAGTAACGCATTACGTCAAGATGACCGATGAATTTCACCGCTCCGTATTTTGCAAATTTCACTCTAACGTTCATATCTATACCTCACTCTTTCCACGCTCTTAATTTCCACGTGCTTCTACACATACACCGCCGTCAAACTTCATGGCACCACATCCGGAACATTTCTGACGACAGTTAGGTGTTACCACTTCCGCTTTTGCCTGCATGTACTCACGGTATAGGTACTTTTTCGTTACGCCGATATCAATGAAATCCCATGGGAAGATTTCATCTTCGCTTCTTTCTCTTGTTGTATAGAAATCAATATCAACGCCATTCTTTTCAAATACATCAAGCCAAACATCATATTTGAAGTATTCACTCCATGCATCGTAGATACATCCTGCTTTATAAGCGTCGTAAATGGACTTAGAAAGCTTTCTGTCACCTCTTGCAAAGATACCTTCTAATACCGTAGTTTCACTGTCATGCCAGTTGTAACGGATACTCTTCTGGTTGATCATTTCCTTTAGCTTATCACTTACGATACGACGTTTCTGATAGAAATCTTCTTTTGTCGCCATAGGTGACCACTGGAATGGAGTAAATGGCTTTGGAACGAAGAAGGATGTAGATGCAGTGATCTGACATTTTCCATTACGTTCTTCTTTCGGAATGGTATAGTACTCTCTTGCAATCTTGTCCGCAAGAACAGCGATTCCTTCAATATCTTCCTTTGTTTCAGTTGGAAGACCTAACATAAAGTAAAGTTTTACTTTATTCCATCCGCCAAGGAACGCATCCATTGCACCCTTTAAGATTACTTCTTCGGTAAGACCTTTGTTGATAACATCACGAAGACGCTGAGAACCGGCTTCTGGAGCAA
>CALZIE010000147.1 GCA_945787565.1 uncultured Lachnospiraceae bacterium | reverse complement strand
GGCTCTTTCAATCGGTATTGCCATTCAGAACTTCCCGGAAGGCGCGATTATTTCTATGCCGTTACGCGAAGAAGGCGCATCCAAAGGGAAAGCGTTTTGGTATGGAGTGATGTCTGGTGCGGTTGAACCTTTGGGAGCATTGATTACCATACTGGCAGCGGGATTTATTGTGCCGGCTATGCCATATCTGCTTAGTTTTGCAGCAGGAGCTATGATGTATGTGGTAGTGGAGGAATTGATTCCGGAAATGTCGGAAGGAAAACACTCAGATGTGGGAGCACTTATGTTTGCAACCGGATTTTCGATTATGATGATTTTAGATGTGGCACTTGGTTAAAAAGGAATGATACATAAAATTAAACCGGCAATACATCTGTATGAAAAGTTAGGATTTTAAATCTATGGTGAACAGCCAAATAGCATGAAATATAAAGATGGGACCTATGCAGGATTTGGCAGTCTGAAAGGCATGCAGATAACAGGGAGAGCCCAAATCGTGCCGCCATTCTCAGATGTATATCTGAAAGTGCTGGAATATAAGAAGATACCGGCAGAGGCACTAAAGAAATTAAATCATGCTATGTATCTGATTCAGGTTACACCAGAACGAATCGATTTTCTAAATTCCGATTTTAAGAAAAACGGGTTTGATTCCAGGCAGTTTGTGGAGTTTTAAACATGGGATGAAAGGAAGAGACCACATAAAAACAGAGGATATAAGAGAAGAAAGAAAAAGCCGTCCGGCTGTCAGAACAAAAAAGCAGAGTTATCTGCCTTTTGTAAAGATAGTAGGCGGCTTTTTACGTTGTTTCATTATTCTTTAGAGTGATTTTTGGAATCCCCTTCTTTAAGACGTATAATGAGCTGCTCTTCGTCATAACAGATCACGCCACACTGTAGAGAAAGATGAAACTTTTTATTGATATTTCGCAAGGTTTCCTGAAAATCCTTTTCGAACTCCTTAGAAGCCAGCTTTGATAAATCCATATATAAAATCCTCCAATTTATGAAATCAGTGTTATCGGTGCTAGTATATGTAAAAATTCAAGATATATCAAGCGGTACACTACATTATTGATGTGGAAAAATATGGAATAAAAGGAAAAGGATATAAGGTATGGGGGAATATTAAAGCAAAAACAAATAGCAGTCAATAGTGAAGACGTAGATAAAGAATATGTGCGAAGAAAGGAGAAGGAAAGGAAGAGGAAAGGAAGAGGAAAGGAAGGACAAAGAGCTGGTGGTGCCATGGATTTGTATTGTATGCAGCAATGTTGCAAGCTATAATAAATAATAAGTACAAGAAAAAATCCATAAAAGTAAGAAAGAGGTTTGATATGAATCGAATTTTAGTGATAGAGGATGATAAAAGCATAGTAAGAGAACTTGTCATGTTGTTACGAAATGCAGGATACCAGGCAGAAGCATTAGAAGATTTTAAATATCCAGTGGAGGAAATCAGAAGAAAGCAGCCGAATCTTATTCTTCTTGATATGAATCTGCCTGGAATGGATGGATTAGCAGTATGCAGAAGGCTTAGGGAGGAGTCGGATATTCCGGTTATCTTTGTGACAAGCAATACGACTTCGATGGATGAGCTAAACTGTATGATACAGGGTGGTGATGATTATATTGCAAAGCCTTATCAGCCACCGATTTTACTGGCACGTATTGCGGCTGTTTTAAAGAGATGCAATAAGGCCAAAACAAAAGAGGAGACAAGGCTGATTCATAAAGGGGTAATGTTAGATCTTGCGGCGGCAACAGTGACATTTGAAGGAAAGCAGATGGAACTATCCAAGAACGAGCTGAAGATTTTATATTACTTATTCGCACATCCCGGAATTATTGTAAAACGGGTGGAGATTGTGGAGTTTTTATGGGACCAGCAAATGTTTATTGATGATAATACATTAAGCGTCAATATAACAAGAATCCGTAGCAAGCTGTCCGATATCGGGGTACAGGATTTCATTGAAACGAAACGTGGCATGGGATACAAAATATAACAGTAAAGGATGGAGAAAATGAGCTTTTGGGAATATTGTAAGGACCGAAGCATGTCGGTTCTGTTTCATTTTGCAGGTGTGATGTTTCTTATTCTGTTTCTGGCAGCAACCAATTATCCTGTTGCTAATATAATATTGATTGTGAGCGTCTGGCTGTTTGCAGCAGGGGGCGGATTTCTGTTTACATATGGGCAGAGAAAGCGTTATTTTAGAAAGTTAGATCGGACTTTACAGCAGCTAGATCAGCCATATCTGATTGCGGATGTGATGGATACGGGATACCGGTTTGAGGATAAGAAGTACCGGCAGATTCTTCGGAAATCCAATAAGGCCGTGATAGAGCGAATCCATCAGATGGAGCAGGAGCAAAGAGAATATAAGGAATATATCGAAAGCTGGATTCATGAGGTAAAAACACCGCTTACAACAATCAGTCTGGTTTGTGAGAATAAAAAGGATGATGAGGCGAGAAAGATACTGACCGAGGTGGCAAAGTTAGATAATTATGTGGAAACCGCTTTATTCTATGCAAGGGCCGATCAGGTGTATCGGGATTATCTGATTCAGCCGGTCAGCCTTCGCCAACTGATTGTTGGAGTGATTTTGAAAAATAAGCAGCTGTTGATTCAGAACCAGATACAGCCTGAAATCACATTTGAGCAGGTAACGGTGCCATCGGATGCAAAATGGGTGGAGTTTATTGTGAATCAGATTGTGTTGAATTCTGTGAAATACAAAAGAGAGAAGAATGCAAAGATTACATTTTCCATGGAGGTAAAGGGTACGAAAAAAAGCCTGATTATTACGGACAATGGAATCGGAATTTTAAAAGAAGAGCAAAGGCGGGTGTTTGAAAAAGGGTTCACCGGGACAAATGGACGAGACCATCAAAAGTCTACCGGAATTGGTCTGTATCTGTGCAAACGTCTTTGTGACAAATTAGGGATCGGGATTCAGATTCATTCCGAACCATCTCAGTACACAGCAGTTATTCTGACATTTCCGGATATCACAAAGGACATGCCTTATCTTTCAAAACTGTAAGATTCATGAAAGCAAACTTGATACCAGAAGAAATAGGAAAAAGTTATACTAACAGTATCAGAAGAAAGGAAGAATAACAGTATGAAAGAATATATAAAGGTATGTGATATTGAAAAATATTATGGAAAAGGAAGCTATGTGACAAAGGCAGTCAACCGTGTTAGCTTTGAAGTGGAAAAAGGCGAGTTTATGGGCATTATGGGCCCGTCTGGCTCCGGTAAATCAACACTTTTGAATATGATGGCTACCATTGATCAGGTAACATCAGGTCATATCTATTATGATGGAACGGATATCACAGAGCTTAATGATAATGAGATGTCAGATTTCAGAAAGGAGAATCTGGGATTTATCTTTCAGGATTATAACTTGTTAGATACCCTTACGCTGGAAGAGAATATTATGCTAGCGATGTCCCTTCATCATAAATCAAAGAAGGAAATCGCAGATACCACGCACAAACTGCTGACGGTATTAGGGATTGATCAGGCAGCAGGAAAGTTCCCTTATGAGGTATCTGGCGGACAGAAGCAGCGCTGTGCCTGTGCAAGAGCACTTGCCAATGATCCAAAGCTGATTCTTGCCGATGAGCCAACAGGTGCACTGGATTCCAAATCCTCCCGCATGCTGTTGCAGACATTTGAAATGATGAATGAACGTTTAAACTCGACGATTCTGATGGTTACCCATGATGCATTTTCAGCAAGCTACTGCAAACGAATCTTGTTTTTAAAGGATGGGGAGATTTTTCAGGAACTGTATCGAGGAGACAAGACAAAGAGAGAATTCTTAAATGATATACTGGATGTGCTTTCCTTGACAGGAGGTGACACCGAGTATGCAGAATAAACTGGCATTTCGGAATGCGATGCGTTCTATAAAGGATTATGTGATTTATATGATCACAATGGGATTTATCGCCGCTTTGATGTTTGCATTCAATTCGATGCTATTTTCTGATATGGTTGGCAGGATTGTAAGAGATATCGGAGTTATGGCAGCTATGATCTCACTTGCTACATTTGTAATCTTGCTGATTGTTGCATGGCTGATCAACTATATGGTACGGTTTATGTTGGAAAAACGGAGTCGGGAATTTGGAACCTATCTGCTTCTTGGCATGAAGAAGAAACAGATTGCATCTATGTACATGAAGGAAAATATCATTCTTGGCACCATTTCCCTTTTTATCGGCTGTGCATTCGGTTGTTTCCTGCAGCAAATCATTATGTCCATATTTTATAGTATCTTTAATATGCACTATGAGATCGAGGTTTCTATAAGCAAATGGGGAATCCTTATGACATTTGGCTGCTATTACGCCTGCTATGCGCTGGCATTGATTCGAAACAGACGGAAGTTTAAACGTATGAATATCCAGGAACTCATGCAGATGGAGAAACAGAATGAGCAGATTAAAGAGGGAAAAGATCGTGTAAAACAGTTCTTAATGGCAGGAAGCATTCTTTATTTCCTTTTGTTTACCGCGTTTATATTCTGGGGAAATTATACGGTGCTTCGTATGATTCTTGGATTTACAGGGTTTATTGTAGCAATCTATCTTTTTTATGCAGGTTTTTCCTCTTTTATTATCCGTTTGATTAAGACTAGACATAAAACTATTTATAAGAACGAGCATCTGTTTTTACTTCGGCAGTTGTCATCCAAGTTGAAAACGATGCAGTTTACGATGGGGACGCTGACATTGCTATTTACAGTAGCACTCCTTTCTGGAACCGTGGCTATGATGTTTTCCAGTTACCAGAAGCAGCATCTGGATACCGAATTTCCGTTTGATGTGATTGTATATAGCCCAGATTCCAATGATGATTTCTTAATGGAACAGGGAGAAGTAAAGAAAGATCATGTGGTGGCACAGACACTGGTTTATCAGATTTATCAGAACGGCACAAGTGATATGAATGAATATCTGTATACCCATCTGACGATTATCGGAAACGAGTATAAGAACAAAGATGGCAGTACGAATTATGAAAAGATTCAGAATAACGGGTGGCAGTATAATGCATATGATACTTATATGAAGCTTAGTGATTACAATGCATTAAGAAAGATGATTGATCTTCTGGAAATCACATTAGATGAGGATGAATATGTGATTCATATAAAAGAAAAGCTGGAATCCGATTTAAATGAGAAAATCAAGGGACGAGTCATTGATTTGAATGGAAGAAAGCTTCATCTTTCTGAAATCAAGACAGAGGAGTTTAGCCAGTCAGGACATAATGGAGCGGATTATGTAATTGTGATTCCGGATCAGGCGGCAGCAGGGATGACACCGATGTATTCTCTGATGGCGATGGATTTAGAAGGAGACGCTTCTGATGATTTAATGGAGCGTTTAGAAAAGATTCACCAGATCAAGCATCCAAATATGACGGAGGATGGTGATGAGATAGATACGTTAACGGCCTACGGAAGTGATCAGATGATTGTTTATGCATCCGATGTGATTGTGAGTCAGAATGCCAATGTGGAAATGAAGTTTGTGCTTACGTCTGTTGTATTTCCGCTGATTTATATCAATGTAGTATTCTTATGTGTGGCTCTTACCATTCTTGCGGTACAGCAGCTAAGCGATTCCAACAAATATGCATTCCGTTATTCCATCTTACGAAAGCTTGGCTTAAAAGAGCAGGAGATGAATCATCTGATCTTAAAACAGCTGTCCATGTTTTATCTGTGTCCGGCTCTGCTAGCTGTACTTTTAAGCATTGCCATTGCGCTGTTTGCCAGTGAACGGTTTATCTTTTATACTGGGGTATCAGCATCGGTATTTCTGTATTATGGAGTTTCACTGGTGATTTTCTTAGGAACTTATCTATTGTATTTTATTGCGACCTATATTGGATTCATGAGAAATGTATCTATGAAATAATAGGAGATTCGCTATAAGAGATATATTCAGACTTCGTACATGATTTTTGCCAAGCTTGCTTGGATTGGCTGGAGTGCTTCTGATATTTCCGGTCTGAAACCTAAAAAAATGCCGGAAACACTAACTGGAAAGCAGAAATTCTGCGCGAAGTTTTAGTATTTATCTCGAACAGGTATTAGAAAAAAGAGAGATGGTAGAAGAAAAATGGGGAAATGTGTATTGACGAACGCACAAAAAATGGTTATACTACTACAGAATGAAAAAAGTTTATAAGTGCCAGAGAGCACTGTCAATAGAAAGGAGTGAGAGGATGAGTCAGATTTCTTGCAGATAATGAAAAAACAGAATTGCAGAACGAGTTGGGAGTTATTTCGCAAATTGTTTCTCTATATGCAATGGTCTTGTAGAAGGCATAGACGAGCATTCGATTTA
>CALZIE010000146.1 GCA_945787565.1 uncultured Lachnospiraceae bacterium | reverse complement strand
TAATATTCGAATCCCTGCTGATCGGTCTTCCTGAATACAAGATAACATATCGGATCGAACCCAGCTATATTCATCTATTGCAAATCCATGCTTTTCAGCCAGCTTCCTGCGATTTGTAGTTAATAATTGATCGAACGCCTTTTGGTCTTTACGGAAGCCCACACTGCCAAAATGGAAAATGAAACTATTCTTACATAACAATTGTGTATACCCTTCTTTTAAGAACCGGTATCCGATATCATTATCCTCATAGTTTCCGGGAGTAAAACGTTCATCTAGGTAGCCTACCCTCTCAAGCGCTGTCCTTTTAAACATTACGGCAAATCCCATCAGCCATGCTTTTTTTTCATACGGATACTTCATTGGTATGTTGTGCTCTTGTCCGTACTTATACCATGCCTCCGTACTCCCTTTCTTTTCTTTAACCATCTGGTCATTATTGGCATGATTGCTTACACTTCCCGCTGCTCCTACTTTCTCATTCTCATATAATCCCATGCGAAGATAAAAGATTGCGTTTGGTGGAACAATCGTATCATTATTTAATAGAAAAATATCATTTTCCTTCTCAGCCATAAAAATTCCCTGATTGCATCCACCTGGAAAGCCTTTGTTCTCAGGATTACACTGAATCTTTATCTTAGGAGCTATTGTATTTTCCCCCTTTTCCTCCTGCGATTTCTGCAGTGCCAGAAGCCATGCCGCACTGCCATCTGTCGAAGCATTATCAATTACTACTATCTCCCCCGCGCCTTTCGGAATGCTCTGACAAATACTATCTATGCATAATGCGGTTATCTCCAGGCTATTATAAGAGAGAATAACAGTAGACACTGGTTTCACTTCAATATTCTCTGTTCTAAAAAACTCCTCTTTTACGCTCATTAGGAACTCTTTATCTCCATTATTGCAATAAAACTCAGCATTCTCATAGCATAGGTATGCCTGATTTTTATTTTTCCCCCGATAATAGTTTCCTAGCATAAAATAAAGCTCATAATTCCTATAATTATAGGAAAGTCCTTTGCTTATACATTCAAAAGCTTCGTCTTCTTTCCCCTCTTCCATAAGAAGGGTTGCTTCAAAGATAGCCATATCATCATTATAAATTGCCTGTTTTTTATATTTTTGCAGCAGGCTCTTTGCTTCTTCTAGCTCTCCCAGATTAATTAGCTGTCCGATCTGCTCTTCCGCAGCAAAATCTCGATTCTCAATCTGCAGCTTATATTCCTTTATAAACCTTTCCTGCTCTACCTCATACCCTGCATTAATATCCATTCCACATTCATGGATAATCCAGGGCCGTTCTTGCTTAACTACAGCTACTGTATATCCTGCTTTTTTGAACTCAAGGCATTGAGAGGTATCATAAAAATGCCACCCTTGACAAACATCTTCACGCCAGTCAACATCATACTGTGTCATAAGGAATTGCCCATCTAAAGCTTGTACCTCTTCAAATTCAGTTCGCACCTCTCCTAACTCTAGCACTTTAAGGCAAGCAAGATTATCCTCGATTGTTTTTCCAATGCATGTCTTGCTCTCCCACCATATACCATTTTTAGGAAGACTTTTGCAACCAATCACTCCTAGCATGCCAATTTGCGAGTTTTCTTGAAAGATACGAATGCTTTCTTCTAATAAACAGGGATTAATTAAAAATACATCATGATGCATATAGATTTTAAACTTTGCGTTGCTCTTATGCATACCGCGATTATAGCCTTCCGTCATCGTTTTCGCATCTTCCACTATAATAAGCTCTGTTTGAAAACCGTCCGGTACTTTTAACGCCTCTATATACTTAATTATCTCCTCTCTTATCTTCCTCTGATTTGAACAAATGATAAATGCTATCTTTTTTTCCTTCATCTACTCCTCCGGTATTTGTAACTTTTTAATTTGCAAGAGAATGTAATACCTTGGCCATCTCAATGTCTTTATTATCCCTATAGCACTTTTCTAAAATAGATGCCACTTTTTTCCGATCATAGCTGAACAGTGAAACCATCATTAATAACATAGACTTTGTGATTTTAAGCTTCAAGAACTCTTCTGATACTTTATTATCGACCTCAAACTCTACCCTTCTTATTGCATGTTTCACATAACTGTATAACTGAATCATACTATCAAGATCCTTACAGTCTGCTCTCGTAAAAATCCCCAGCTCACTATGGTTATTTTCCATCTCTGCAATCTGCAATATAACAGAAAATGCCGTGATATCTTTATCCGCTTTGTCTGACTCGCTTAACTTACTATATAACTCCACACACCCCTTGATATCCTGATTTTTTATATATATGTTAAACCTTTCTTTTATCTCTTCCTGAATCAAAATCATCACTCCATCTTTTCCTATATTAAAAAGCAACTGCATATACTATACAGCTGCTTTCATTCCTTTTATTTTACTGCATATATAAAGGAGTATAGACTTAAGCCAAATTTAATGGTTTGATCATCTAACTCAAGCATATGCTTTAATATTTCGCTTTCTTCGGGCATATTCTGAAGAATATCTTCCAAACATAAATGATAGATTAATCCTCCCGTATTTATTATGACTGGATCTATGAAATACTTTTTTATTGCCGGAATTATATTTTGTGAATCCGCTGCCTCCGACGGATCTAATGCCATCATCTGCTGTATAGTTGGAGTCGAAAGAAATCTTGCAAAACTCGTTCCAGATTGGTTCTTAAAGTAGTCATCCGATAAATAGAGTCGTATTCCATTCACGATTGCCATCTGCATATCAGTCCACTGAAATCTTGTATTACCTATAAAATCGTTACAAAAAAGAATTCCGCCTGGCTTCAGTAATCCTGCTGAAATTCTAACCGCATCTTCTGCACTTTGCATGTGATGCAGGCTATTATCCCAAAATACTAAATCATATTCCTCTTGTCGATTTTCCATATCATAGATACTTCCACAATGAAATTCCATTTGGTGTTCCGTATTACATGCCATGGCATTTTCTCTTGCCTTCTGAATCATTCCTTCTGCTATATCTACACAGGTGATGTGTTTTACAATTCCTTCTTTTAATAGATGTATTTCTTTATGTGCACTTCCGCATCCGATTGATATGGCATTTTTAAATCCTCCCTCTGGAATTAACTCCTTATCCTGCAATAATTGAATGGGTCCAGCATTCCACTTCGATAGTTCTTTCCCACATATCGTTTTATTGTAATGTCTAATAATTGTAGGCGACTGCCACCATCTTGTCCGATTGGAACTCTCTTTATAATTAGACCAGTACTCAGCCTCTTTCTTTCTTTTCGTAATTTCCTTATTATTTTCCATGTTTGAAAAGGCTTCCTTCTTTGATGCTTTAATTCCAAAATCCAGTAATTGAATACTCTTTGAATCATTTACCTCTAGATATGCTTTTTTTAATGTCTCTAATACAACTGTCCTATTTGCTATATTATTCATAGTCTCCATTATAACTTCTACAGGCGTAACTTGATTTAAATTCAACCACTGTATTATATCTTCATTTTTCATAGAATCAGTTAGTTCTAATCGACGCAAGAAGAACTTTATTATGGTATATCGTTCTATTGCTTCTTCTGTAGAAATGCATTTATCTAGATAAAAAGACCTCAATCCAGATTCCTGTTCCATCTTTATGATTCTAAAAATATTACGTAATAGTAAAATATTCTTATTCATCCTATTTTCTTCGAATTGGTTGAGAAGTATTCCTGCCTCTTTATAATGTCCATTATCAATAAGCTGCTTTATTTCCTCAAATATCTGATTTGTCAAGTCCATCAGCTCATAATTGAATGAAAATGGATGATCCTCCCATCTTTCTGAAAGAAATTCTGGATAATATTCAAACATGATTTTTCTATTTGTATCATAGCAAGCCAGATTACTGTACCCACAATCATGAACCGCCCATGGCTTCTCCTGATATGGAACTGCGATACGGTAACCAGCTTTAATAAATTCAAATGACTGGGAAATATCATAATAATGCCACTGCTTTAAGATATCTGATCTCCAAGGAATATCATATTGTGTCACTAGCAGCATACCATCCAGAGCATCAACATAGCAAAACGGCTCTTTTTGATAAAAACAAGTATCCTCAGCCAAAATCCAATCGCTGACAATTGCTCTTCCACGATTCCATGAATTATAAGTAATTCCATCACTCGGGATATTTATGCCGCCAACTACACCAATCATTCCAATCTGACTTTCTGCACGAAATAGAGCAATGGTATTTGATATAAAGTCCCTATTACAAATAAAGACATCTTGATGCATATATACCTTATACTTTGCATCCGTACTCTCCATTGCTGCATTATATGCTTCCGCTGCTGATTCTGCTTCCCTCACCGCAATAATATCTGTCTCGATTCCTTCCGGAATTATGAGTTGATTTAAGTACCAACAGCACTCTTCATAGTATAGTTCATCATTCACACATATAATAAATGCTATTTTATTTTCGTTCATTTGACTTATCCTTTATTTTTTTCACTACATACAGCGTAGACGTGTCTGTTAGTCCATTATCTCTAAATAACATTCCTCCAAAATACTCTTTTCCCAGACATTCCAAAGAGAACCCTGCTTCCCTAATCCGGTTCATAAAATCATGCTTTGCATATCTTCTCACATGATCTCCCTGACCGAATCTTCTCCAGTTTTCTTCTTCCGAGCACCCATTCTCTTCGTCTGTTTCTTCCATATTCAAATCAATTGGTACTAACAAAAGCCCAATTCCGTCTGGCTTAAGTATTCGATATAATTCCCTTAATGCTTTTCTATCATCAGGGATATGTTCCAGTACATGAGAACAAATCCACATGCTGTATCTCTCATCTGCAATCTCACTCATCTCTTGTAAGTCTAGCTGAAAAGTCACACCTTCCATGTATAAATCTGCAGAATCATACTTTAGCTCCGGATACTCATCAAACAGAAATCTCCTGAATCCTTTTTATCTCTAGTCTTTAATCGCTACTTCGTGCACCTATCAATTCCTTGAAGCGCTGGCTGATAACCATCACACTTTTTATAATAATTAAGCGCCTTCCCCTTTTCCTGCATGCACTCATACATAACACCCATATTATAATATGCCAAATGGGAATTCACTCCTTGCACTTTACAATCTGCAAACTTTACCACTTTCTCAAACTCTTGTAATGCTTTTTCAAACATCCCATTTTCCATATAAATCAATCCCATAACAAATACAAAATCTGCACTATGAGAAAATTCGTCGTAAATATTTTCCAAAAGTAATGCTTCCCTATATTGCTTTGTCTTTATTAATGCATAGGCATAAATCTCTACCATATCTATAACATATTCAAGCCTTGTATCCAGATCGAATGTTAGTGCTTCTCTAAAATATATTACGGCTGAATCATAATCCCGCTTCATATAATAGGCCTTTGCCAACTGATATAATACATATGGATCCGCTCCATCTTCCTCTAACATCCTTTTTAGCAGATGAAGGTTACGTTCTGATTTTTCACTACGCTTCTCAAGACTGCCATCATACCCGCTATGATCAAAAAAAACAGGTACTGAATATGTTTCATATTCTTTCCTATCCATTCTTTCAATTTGTTCATGAATTCTGCCATAGTATCTATAATGCTGCTTAGAAAAAATTCGATTTACCTGCTCTTTCGCCTGAAACCCATTATCTTCTCTAAAAAAAATGTTATTACGATGAATCCTGCCTACTGCTTCTGGATTCTTAAGAATCAGATATTTGAGTTCCTCGATATTAATATCCGTTAGAAACTCATCACTATCTACCATCATAATAAAATCATTTGAGGCTTTCCCCATTATAAAGTTTCTTGCTTTGCTAAAATCATCTTCCCATTCAAAATCATATACATAGTCGGTATATTTTCGGGCAATTTCTTTTGTATTATCAGAAGATCCAGTATCTGCGATCACAATTTCAAATCCTGTTGGTGCGAGCCTTTCCAGGCAAACCTGAAGATTCTCCTGCTCATTCTTTACGATTATGCATATTGATATCATTAAAATATCCTTTCTCTTGTTATACTACTATAAAGCTTTTTCACAATTTATAGTAACCAATAAAAAATCTCTTCTCCTCCAGAGAATAGTATATATTTTTAATACCTTTTCTATCATACTAAATCCGCAGACTATGATTTAGTCCAATAGAAAAGATATTCTGCAATTTAATAGGGTGAAGTCGATATTTTCCTAAAAAAATAGAGCTGGCCAATGACCAACTCTATTTTTAGTAATACAATAATTATCCGATGATAGATAATACGCCCTGTGTAGACTGGTTAGCCTGAGCAAGCATAGACTGAGCAGCCTGCTGTAAGATATTCTCTTTAGAGAACTTAACCATTTCACTTGCC
>CALZIE010000145.1 GCA_945787565.1 uncultured Lachnospiraceae bacterium | reverse complement strand
CAATCACAAGTCTGCCAGGGAAAAAAATTCTTGTAGAGGAAGAGAAAGAGCTTCAGGAAGTATTTAATTTTAATGTGGCACCAGATCTGACACCGACAATTAGCCCGGCCTTGACAAATGCTCTGACACCGGTTCCGACCAAAGAGGAAGAACCAGAACGGGTGTGGGTGACTCGATATGGGTTAAAGGCATTCTCTCCAATTGCAAAAGGGTATTATTATTATGATTATGATGATTTTGGAGTGGCAAGGTCGTATGGATATAAAAGAAAGCATCTAGGGCATGATATGATGGGGGAAGTAGGGACTCCGATTGTTGCAGTGGAATCCGGATATGTGGAAGCACTTGGATGGAATCGTTATGGTGGCTGGAGAATCGGAATCCGCAGCTTTGATAAGAAGCGGTACTATTATTATGCACATTTGCGCAAAAATTTCCCATATAATAAGTCACTGGAAGTGGGAAGCGTGGTCACGGCAGGAGATGTAATCGGATATCTTGGAAGAACCGGATATTCTACGACGGAAAATACGAATAATATTGAGACGGCCCATCTGCATTTTGGAATTCAGCTGATTTTTGACGAATCTCAAAAGGAAGGGAATAATGAGATCTGGATCGATATCTACAGTCTGACTAAATTCTTGTATCGAAACAGGGTAGAGACCGTTAAAAACCAGGAGACAAAAGAGTACTCCCGTATCTATGATATGAGAGATCCGGCCGTGGAGGAATATATAAAAAATCAGTCGGGTCAATGACGATTCCGTAAGAGAATCAGAGAATTGGAAGAAAGAAACTCTGAATGGGAATATTTATGCAAAATAATAGAGCAATTTGCAAGAAAATATTGTGCATTTTCGTAGTACGACAAAAATGAGAGCGTAGTCTATTTGAGGGTTAGAAAAATAGGTAGAGCGCTAAAGCGGAATGTGTGTTTGAAAAAAATATAAAGTATGGAAGAAAATATAATAAAATTAAGGAGAAATAAAATGAAAAATGCTATTTTATAGATGTCTAAAAACAGAAATCTAAAATAGTTTGAATGTGTGCATGAACGTGCATGAATTGGAAAAAAATATGAATTTTTCTTGCTACATTTGCATGATTGTAGTACAATACCAGTATAGAAAACAGGTTCCAATCATTCGAACATAAAATCCGGCTAATAGAAGAAAGGGCCCGAGAATCTTTACGAGGTGAATGTATGAAGAAGGTAACAATACAAGATGTAGCAAAGGAGTTGAATTTATCCAGGAATACTGTGGCAAAGGCGCTGAATAATAGTGACACCGTAGCATATGAAACAAGGTACGTGGTAATCGAGAAAGCATATGAGATGGGATATACGAAGATATCGCCACTTGTAATGAATGAGTTCAAGCTAAAGAATAAGACGGAGGAACCTAAGACAATCGTAGTATTAACGAGAAGGGAAATCTCGATCTTCTGGAATCGTATTATTATGGGCATATCGGATGAACTAAACAAGTACAGCTGCAAATTACAGCTTAATTTCATTAGCGAAGAGGATGAGAAGAATTTGCTTCTGCCGGTGAATGTAGATGATGAGGCTAGCGGAATTATAATTCTGAGTGTATTTAGCAGAGAGTATATCAGACAGATTGAGAAGAAGAATATTCCGGTTGTATATCTGGATGCACCAAGCGATGTGGCTACCTATCCGCTTAAGGGGGATATCCTCTATTGCGAGGGGAATTATAGTATTAGACAGATTACAAAGCATTTGCTTGATCAGGGGGTCAAGGATATCGGATTTATTGGGGACATTACATACTGCAAGACGATTGCAGACCGTTATAACGGTTTTATCGCGGCAATGGCGGATACAAAGACAGAGATTGATTACAGCATTATCGCAGCTTCTCATAAGCCGAGAAGATACTACTATATGCAGGAGGTAAAAGAGGCGTTAGAAAGCTTTTCTCATATTCCAAGAGCAATTGTATGTGCGAATGACGATATTGCCATGGATGTAATACGGTGTTTAAAGCAAAAAGGTTATCAGGTACCGCAGGATGTAGCCGTTACCGGATACGATAATGTAGAAGATCTTGCACAGTTAGAATCGATTCTTACTACAGTCAGAGTGGGAAATCAGAGATTAGGAAGAAGGCTTGTACAGCAGCTTCTATTCCGTATTAAGAATCCGGAGTTTCCAATGGAGATGATTTCAGTCGGAGTCGAAGTCATTTATCGTGAGTCTAGCCGTATCTATCATTAAAGTCTAAAAAATAGAATAAAAGTTTCGGGAAATGAAATAAAAATCCAGAAGAATAGAATAAAAGTCTCGTAAAATAGAATATGGGAAAAGTGTAAGAATTAGGAAGTAAATATTTACTTTTTAGCCTGTATTTGATAAGATACATGAGAAATCAACCATTTCTTATGGTTACGCTAGAAAGGAAGTACTGATGAAATTACTGCATACGACTCCAGCAGCAGATGGCTTTTATATGCCTGCTGAGTTTGAAGAACATGACGGCTGTTTTATGATATGGCCGGAGAGAGCGGATTCCTGGCAGTACGGGGGGATTGCGGCAAAGATTGCATTCGCACAGGTCGCAGTGGCGATTGCAAAATCAGAAGAAGTGACAATGTTAGCAAGCCTTGCAGAATATGATACAGCAAGGCGTATGCTTCCGGAACATATACGGGTTGTAGAGATGTCCACGGATGATGCCTGGGCAAGAGACGTGGCTCCCACATTTGTGAAAAGCAAAGACGGGGAAGTAAGAGGTATTGACTGGTATTTTAATGCATGGGGAGGGCTTGTTGACGGTCTTTATTTTCCATGGGATAAGGATAATAAGGTAGCTAGAAAACTATGTGACTTAGAACGCCTTGATTGCTATGATGCAAGGGATTTTGTGCTAGAAGGAGGCTCCATTCATTCTGACGGACAGGGAACCGTTATGGTTACAGAAGCCTGCCTTCTTAGCAAAGGGCGAAATCCGGATATGACGAAGGAAGAGATCGAGCAAAAGCTAAAGGATTATCTTGGGGCGAAGAAGATTATCTGGCTAAAACGTGGCATCTATCTTGATGAGACCAATGAGCATGTGGATAATATATGTGCATTTGTAAAGCCGGGGGAAGTTGTACTGGCATGGACGGATGATAAGGATGATCCACAGTATGAATTATCAAAAAGCTGTTATGATATTCTGACACAAGAGACCGATGCCTGTGGAAGAAAAATTGTAGTACATAAACTGCCTCTTCCAAAGCCAATTTGTATGCAAAAAGAAGAATGTGACGGATTGGCATGGATGGAAGATGAGCCGACTAGAACAGAAGGGGAGCGTCTGGCTGCTTCCTATGTAAACTTTTATATTTCAAATGGAGCGGTTGTAATGCCGTTCTTTGATGATCCGATGGATCAGGTAGCAGCAGGCATACTGGGAGATTTGTTTCCGGAACGTGAGATTATTTCTATTCCCGCAAGAGATATTTTAATCGGTGGGGGGAATATCCACTGCATTACACAGCAGCTTCCAAAGAGGAAAAGATAAGACAGGTTTTAAAGTAAAGGAGTAAACGGGATTGAGAAAAGTGAAAGTTGCAGCAACTCAGATGAGCTGCTCATGGGATAGAGAAGAAACATTAAAGAAAGCAGACAGCATGGTAAGAGATGCAGCCAGACAGGGAGCGAATATTATTCTGCTACAGGAGCTCTTTGAGATGCCGTATTTCTGTCAGCAGGAGAAATATGAATATTACAGTTTAGCAACTACCCTGGAAGAAAATAAAGCGGTGAACCATTTTAAGAAAGTAGCGAAAGAATTAAATGTAGTGATTCCGGTAAGCTTTTATGAGGCAGCAGGCAATACGACATTTAATACAGTTGCGATGATTGATGCAGACGGGGAAGTGTTAGGAATCTATCGCAAGACTCATATCCCTTGTGGAGAATCTTATGAGGAAAAGTTTTATTTTTCTCCTGGAGATACCGGATTTAAAGTGTGGAATACCCGTTATGGAAAAGTTGGTGTAGGAATCTGTTGGGATCAGTGGTTCCCGGAATCGGCAAGATGCATGGCATTACTTGGTGCAGAGATTCTTCTGTATCCGACTGCAATTGGTTCAGAACCGGTTATGGAAGTGGACAGCATGGAACACTGGAGACGTTGTATGCAGGGACATGCCGCTTCTAACATTATGCCAGTGATTGCATCGAACCGTGTGGGGACAGAGACAGATGGCACATCGATGACATTTTACGGATCTTCCTTTATCGCAGATGAGACAGGAGCGATTGTAGCAAGTGCGAATCGTACCGATGAGACCGTTCTTGTGGCAGAATTTGATTTGGATGCGATTTGGGAGTACCGAATTGGATGGGGCGTGTTCAGAGACCGAAGACCAGAGATGTATGGACCACTTGCAAAGTTAGATGCATCCCGATAAATAAGCGTTTGTATTAGTAATGCTTTTATTGATAATCTTTGTATAGCATGTGTTACTGGCAGTATGTTAATGGGAAGGACAGACTGTTAGTAACCGTGATATCGGATACGGTGGTAGTATCAGTGCTGCTCATAAATCACATTAGAAAGCCTAATAAATTCTTTTGAACAAAATTGTTGATTTTTCCAATTTATTCGTATACAATAGTAAAGACCTAAAAACAGCAATGATAAAGCAGAGTAATGGAATCGGGTAAGGGGCCTTCCTTACGCGAGAAAATCATCTGGAGAATGGGAAAGAATAAAGAAAGGCTTGGTGTGGTTCATGGCTACAAAGATAAAAACAGCAGCAGTGATTACTTCAATCACAAAGGTGACAAATGGAATATATTCTATGTGGATAAAAGAGAAATGTATTGCGGTGGCAGCAAAGCCAGGGCAGTTCATTTCTCTTTTTTCAAAAGATGGCAGCAAGCTGCTTCCGAGACCAATCAGTATCTGTGAAGTGAATAAGGAAGCGGGAGAACTGCGTCTTGTTTACCGGGTAGCCGGAGAAGGAACCAGGGAATTTTCGGGACTAAATGCCGGAGATACAATTGAAGTGATGGGACCACTTGGAAATGGATTTTCTTTCAGCAATGTGAAGAAGGCAATTTTAATCGGCGGTGGTATTGGTATCCCTCCTATGTTAGAGTTAGCAAAGCAGTTGCCTTGTGAGAAGACAATTGTACTTGGATACCGTGATCAGGATAATTTCTTAGCGGAGGAATTCCGTCCATACGGGAACGTAGTCATTTCTACAGAGGACGGAAGTGTTGGTACGAAAGGAAATGTCATTGATGCAATCAAAGCAGAACAGATTGAAGGTGACATGATCTTCGCATGTGGTCCGACACCGATGTTAAAAGGAGTACAGACTTATGCATTAGAGAATAACATCAATGCAGAACTCTCTTTAGAGGAAAGAATGGCATGCGGAATCGGTGCCTGCCTTGCCTGTGTATGCAAGTCAAAAGAAAAAGATCATCACTCCAATGTGAAGAACAAACGTGTATGCAAGGATGGTCCGGTATTCTTTGTAGATGAGATTGAGTTTTAGGAAGGGGATATGGCATGAATACAAAAGTTAGCATTGCAGGTGTAGAATTTAAGAATCCGGTGACAACCGCATCAGGCACATTCGGTTCCGGGGCGGAATACGGGGAGTTCGTAGATTTAAATAAGCTTGGGGCAGTTACCACAAAAGGGGTTGCCAGTGTTCCTTGGGAAGGAAATGCTACACCAAGAATTGCAGAAACATATGGCGGTATGATCAATGCCATTGGTCTTCAAAATCCTGGTATTGAGTTATTCTTAAAGCGCGATATCCCATTTTTACGCCAGTACGATACAAAAATCATTGTAAATGTGTGCGGAAAATCAGTAGAAGAATATGTAGAAGTAGTAAAAGCACTGGCTGGTGCTGACGTGGACCTGTTAGAAATCAATATTTCCTGTCCGAATGTAAAGGAAGGATGTATTGCTTTTGGACAGAATCCTAAGATGGTAGAAAGCATTACAGCAGAATTAAAGAAGCATGCCAGACAGCCAATCATTATGAAGCTTAGTCCAAATGTAACAGATATTACGGAAATGGCACGCGCTGCGGAAGCAGGGGGAGCGGATGCGGTATCCCTAATCAATACATTAACTGGTATGAAGATTGATATCCATAAAAGAGATTATTTTTTAGCAAACCGTACAGGCGGTCTTTCCGGACCAGCAATCAAACCGGTTGCAGTACGTATGGTGAATCAGGTGGCGAATGCAGTGAAGCTTCCAATCATCGGCATGGGCGGCATTATGACAGGCGAGGATGCACTGGAATTCATTATGGCAGGAGCTACTATGGTCGCAGTTGGAACAGCGAATTTTGCTAACCCATATGCGACTATGGATGTGCTAAAAGGAATTGAAGATTATATGAAGCAGTATCAGGTGGCAGA
>CALZIE010000144.1 GCA_945787565.1 uncultured Lachnospiraceae bacterium | reverse complement strand
TGGCTTAACCAAGACCTCTTTTGAGGAGCGAATTATCAAAAATGATAAAAACTTGCATTTCTAGTAAGTTTTTTTAGAATTTTTGAACCAGAGTAGAATTATACAGAAAATGTAAAAGGAGGAATGAATAGTATTCTTCACTTTAAGGCATGATGAGAAGTTAGTTACGCATAAAAAACGATGATAGAAGAAGATAGAAGAAATATAGGCAGAAAGGAGCGAGGGATTGTTTCGTTTTGCTATCGTTTATTGAAATATAATAAAGAACTCAGAATAGGCTAGCAAAAATCCTGTTAAATAATATGAGTATACGCAAGTATGGATATCAGATTGGAGAAGGTAGGACAGGAAAGAATAACTTAATTACAGATGTCCCGGGAGTAAAAGTCGGACATGTTACCGTGGACGAGGAAGAAAATAAAACCGGTGTTACGGTAATTATTCCATCCGAAGGAAGTATATTTTTAAAAAAGCCCATTGCAGCTACCTATACATTAAATGGTTTTGGAAAAACAATGGGTACGATACAGATTGATGAACTTGGAACATTAGAAACTCCCATCGCACTCACCAATACGTTAAATGTGGGAAAGGTTGCGGATGGACTTGTGGAGTTCACTTTAATGGAGGGAAAAGAAAGAGGAGTCAGGGTGACCAGCGTCAATGCAGTAGGGTTCTATCATGATTGTAATCGGAACCAATCTTCCTTTGGATGCCAGACAGCTAAAGCGGGTACTAAAGCGTGCAGCCGTAGGTTTGGTTAGAACTGGTTCTCATATGGGACATGGAAGCGGTGATGTTTTTATTGGATTCACGAATGGTAATTATATGCCGGAAGAGAAGGGGGGAGAACTCCTTTCCATCCGATGCTTCCCGGAAAATCAGATGGATGCAATCTTCCGTCTGGCAGCTGAGACTGTAGAAGAATCCATTTTAAATTCCATGATCGAGGCAAAGGCAGCAATCGGGTTACATGGGGAAGTCTATCACAGTTTGCAGGAATTTATAAAAGATTCGCAGTACAATGGGGAATAGTGTAGGTAGATAAGAAATAGATAAATAAGAAATAGATAAATAAGAAATAGATAAATAAGAAATACATCTTCAATCAGAAGAAATTCACCGCCAAGAAGAGCTTAGTTACGGATAGAAGAAACTTATAGAATAGGAACGAAACAGGTTTTATTAGCGAGTAGAGTACTAGTAAGGAATGGAAGAGTAGGAAGGAAGTTTAGAAATGAAATCAATTCAGAGATTTTTTCAACTTATTTTAGGATGCGTCTTAATTTGCTGCATGTTAACTGCATGCCAAAAAGACTCTCAGACAACAGCCACAGAAGATAACAAAACGTCTGAGGTACAACAAGAGCAGGCAGAAAACAAGGAAACTGAAAATAATGAAACAGGAAATAATCCGACTGAGGAAGCAATAAATCAAGAGAATACAAATAATGAGCCAGGAAGTGTAACAGAAGAGCCAAAAGCAACAGAAGAAGCGAATGGTGGGAATGAAAAGACGAATCTGATTGAAGACCAGACATTTGAAGTAACGTTAAAGCCGTTTGGAAAAGTACGCTTTGAATCGTATCAGCCAGATGCAGAAGAACCACTTGCGGATGTTACCTTTGCAATCGTTAAGGATGAAGAAGTGGTAAGCACTCTTCCGGGTGTATTTGAAAATAATATAAGAGCAAATGAAATGTTTAACCAGGTAGAGGCAGTATCTTTTCTTGACTACAATCAGGATGGATGGGATGATATTATTATCATATGCAGTTATTCGCCAGCATCAGGACCGGATGTAGGAACCGGATATTCGGAGGTAAGGATTTATAGCGGGAGTGAAGATGGAACATTTACGTTTGAAGAGGAACTTTCTAACGATGCCAATTCAGCACTTGCGGAAAAGACCATTCAGTCTGTGAAAGGTTTTATCGGAGTGGGACGGACAGAAAGCAGTGTAGCAGATGATGTATCCTTTCAGCACGCGTATGTTGAGTATTTGCAGAATGCAGAGGAAGAAGATCCGTTTGAGGGGTATGCTCTTATTTATCTGGATGATGATGATATCCCGGAAGTTGTGGAAGTCGGTAGTTTTGAAGCAATGGGATGCAAGATCTTAAATTATTCAAATGGAGAAGTGAGGGAAACACAACTTAATCGACTGTATTTTAGTTATATCGAAAGAGGAAATTTACTCTGCAATTCCGAAGGAAACATGGATAATTACTATGATCTTGTATATAGCATTATCGATGGGGAGATGATCTTGATTGCTTACGGCTATTATGGAGCAGAAGATAATTCCAATGTACAGTTTGATGAGGCGGGAGAGCCAATCTATGTGTATGAATGGAATGGAGTGAAAATGGAAAAAGAAGAGTATGAAAAGGAATTAAATGCGGTTTATGATACAAAAAAGGCAGTAGACGGATACGTTTGGGGAGAACTCTATTCAAAGGAAGAAGTGATTTTGGCAATTGAGAAGCTTGGTGAGTAATCAAAGATGATAAAGTAAGGAAGAGAAGGTTAAAGGAGTGTACAGGAGGGAATTGTATGGTGGAGCAGCCAAATGATAAGCAGTTAAAATACATCCAGATTATGGAGGATTTAAAGAATCTGATTTTTTCGGGGCAAGTTCAGGCGGGAGAAAAGATGCCTTCCGAAAATACCTTATCAAGACAGTATCAAGTCAGCAGGCAGACGGTACGAAAGGCAATTGCGATATTAGAACATGCAGGGTATGTATATGTGGAGCATGGAAGAGGAACCTTTTGCTCGGAGTTAATCAAACATTCGAAGAACTCGAAAAATATAGCAGTTGTCACGACCTATTTATCAGATTATATTTTTCCGTATGTCATCAAAGGCATTGATTCGGTTCTTTCTGCTCATGGGTACAGCATTATGTTAAAGAATACGAAGAATTCCCGGACGAATGAGGTGAAATGTCTGGAGGAATTGTTGCAAAAGGATATTGATGGCATGATTATCGAACCAAGTAAAAGTCAGATTTATTGTCGTCATAGGAATCTGTATCAGAAGCTGGATCAGTATCAGATTCCATATGTATTCATTCAGGGGTGTTATTCTCAGATGAGTGAGAAACCACAGGTTATTATGGATGACTGCAAGGGCGGCTACTTGATTACGAAATATCTGTTGTCATTAGGACATACGAAGATTGCAGGTGTGTTTAAGGCTGATGATACGCAGGGACTCAATCGTCATAAGGGATACGTGATGGCACTGCAGGAAGCGGGCATTTTGTATGATACGGATTTAGTCGTCTGGTTTCATACCGAAGATCGGATGATTCATCCATATGAGCAAATCCGCCAGATGGTCGATCAGAAGATGGAGATTCATGCGGTTGTATGCTATAATGATCAGATTGCAGTTCAGGCCGTAAAGGCTCTGAAAGATTCCGGACTTCGGGTGCCGGAGGACGTATCAGTGACGGGATATGATAATTCTTATATTGCAAATTCCGGAGGCATGAGATTAACCACAATCGCACACCCGCAGGAACAGTTAGGTCAGATGGCAGCACAGCTTTTATTAGAGATTATCCAAAACGGAGAACAGGAAGTAAAAAAGAAAAAGATTTTAATTGAGCCGGAGTTAGTGAGAGGAAATTCTTGCAGCAGAAGGATCAAACACAAGGAAAAAGTACAATAAGTTTCATTTTAGGCAAGATGCGAAATAAAAAACGACATCTTGCCTTTTTTTTATGCAAAAAAGATAAAAAAACAACTTGTAAACATGAGTGTACAAGTATTAACATAAAACTATGAAAATAGAAAAAATTTACAGGAGGCACATATATGCTGTTAGCAAAAAAGTACAAATTCTGGTTCTGTACTGGTTCACAGGATTTATATGGAGAGGAATGTTTAAATGAAGTTGCAAGACATTCTCAGATCATGGTAGATGAGATGAATAAGTCAGGTTTACTGCCATATGAAATTGTATGGAAACCAACCTTAATCACGAATGAGTTAATCCGTAAGACATTTAATGAAGCAAATGCAGATGAGGAATGTGCAGGTGTTATTACATGGATGCATACATTCTCACCAGCAAAGTCATGGATTTTAGGGCTGCAGGAATATAGAAAGCCGTTGATGCATTTACATACACAGTTCAATCAGGAAATCCCATATGACTCCATCGATATGGACTTCATGAATGAGAACCAGTCTGCACATGGCGACAGAGAGTACGGCCATATCGTAAGTCGTATGAGAATTGAACGCAAGGTTGTTGTTGGACACTGGGCAGATGAGGTTGTTGTTGGCAAGATTGCATCCTGGATGCGTACCGCAGTTGGTATTATGGAGAGCAGTCATATCCGTGTTATGCGTGTGGCAGATAACATGCGTAATGTTGCAGTAACAGAAGGCGATAAAGTAGAAGCACAGATCAAGTTTGGCTGGGAAGTGGATGCTTATCCAGTAAATGAGATCGCAGAGGCTGTTTCCGCTGTTTCTGCTTCTGATACCAATGCATTGGTAGATGAATATTATGATAAATATAACATTTTATTAGAAGGCAGAGATGCTGCAGAGTTTAAGAAACATGTAGCCGTTCAGGCACAGATCGAACTTGGATTTGAGCGTTTCTTACAGGAAAAGAATTATCAGGCAATCGTAACCCATTTCGGAGATTTAGGAAGCCTAAAGCAGCTTCCAGGACTTGCAATTCAGAGACTGATGGAAAAAGGATATGGATTCGGTGCAGAAGGTGACTGGAAAGTAGCTGCTATGGTACGTCTGATGAAAGTTATGACCGCAGGAATGAAAGATGCCAAAGGTACTTCTATGTTAGAGGATTATACCTATAACTTAGTTCCAGAAAAAGAAGGTATCTTAGAAGCGCATATGTTAGAAATTTGTCCAACTATCGCAGATGGTCCAATCAGCATTAAGTGTCAGCCATTATCCATGGGTGACAGAGAAGATCCTGCCAGATTAGTATTTACAGCAAAAGAAGGAAAAGGTATTGCAACATCCTTAATTGATTTAGGAAATAGATTCCGTTTAATCATCAACGATGTAAATTGCAAGAAGGCAGAACAGCCAATGCCAAAACTTCCGACTGCAACCGCATTCTGGACACCAGAACCAAATCTGTATACCGGAGCAGAGGCATGGATTTTAGCAGGCGGTGCTCATCATACCGCATTTAGCTATGACCTTACTGCAGAACAGATGGGAGACTGGGCAGCAGCAATGGGAATTGAAGCTGTTTATATTGATAAGGATACGAAGATTCGTGACTTTAAGAAAGACCTTATGTTAGGGGAAATCTTCTATCGTTAGAAAATTAGGATAGCAATATAAGATGAAAAAATAAGATGGCAATATGATAGAGCAATGTGAGATAGAAAAAAGAAATGCACAAGTAAAGTGAAAATATAGTAACAAAATCAAATAGAAAAATAAGATAGGAAGTAAGTATTTGAAAGAATAGTGCTGGATGAATGGCAGCTGGCAATGCCGGATGGCATCAACAGCACTATTAAAAAATAAAAAGACAGCAGATTGATCGAAGATAAGGAGAAGACAATGGATAAAATAGAAGCAATTACAAGTGGCAAAACAGCTCTTGGTATTGAATTTGGATCAACACGAATTAAGGCTGTTTTAATTGGAGAGGATAATACATTACTTGCATCCGGAAGTCATGACTGGGAGAACCAGTATGAGAATCATATCTGGACATATAGTCTGGATGCAATTTGGAGCGGTTTACAGGATAGCTATCAGAAGATGGCAGAAGAAGTAAAGAATACATATGGTGTAGCACTTACTACAATCGGCTCCATTGGTTTCAGTGCAATGATGCATGGCTATATGGCATTTAATAAGGATGATGAATTATTAGTGCCATTCCGTACCTGGAGAAATACCATTACGGAAGAAGCATCGGAACGTCTGACAAATGAATTTGACTATAACATCCCACAGCGTTGGAGCATCGCTCATTTATATCAGGCAATCTTAAATAAAGAAGAGCATGTAAAAGATGTTACATTCTTTACCACACTGGCAGGTTATATCCATTGGAAACTGACCGGACGGAAGGTGATTGGAATCGGGGATGGTTCCGGTATGTTCCCAATTGATATACATACAAAGCAGTTTGATCAGGGTATGATCGAGAAGTTTAATAACCTTGTTGCACCTTGTGAATATCCATGGAAGCTGGAAGACATTCTCCCAACTGTACTGCTAGCGGGTGAGGATGCAGGTAATCTTACGGAAGAAGGGGCAAAGCTGTTAGATGTCAGTGGTAACTTACAGCCTGGAATTATGATCTGCCCACCGGAAGGGGATGCCGGAACTGGTATGGCAGCAACGAATAGCGTGGCAAAACGTACTGGTAATGTATCAGCTGGAACTTCTGTATTTGCTATGATTGTACTA
>CALZIE010000143.1 GCA_945787565.1 uncultured Lachnospiraceae bacterium | reverse complement strand
ACGCATGAGCGGACACCGGGAGGCCGTTGTCTTCGACTCTCAGACAGAAATGCACTGTCTGCGATTCAAAGACAACGGCCTCCCGGCGTTCGTCATGAGCCGGACAGCCCTCCACATATCGGCCACGGCGCCATGCGGGGGCTCGCGATGACCTCACAATGCGTTTCATGAATGAAACGCATTGTACTGCGATTTCACAAGAACGGTGCAACGGGAGGGAGATCGTTGGAATGTGGATGAAAATTGGGGAAGGATGCATGGAATGGGAATGATAGGTATGAGAGATGATAAGGAGAAGTGGATAAAATTACAGCACATGATTTATAGAGGATAGTTACTGATAGAAAATACTTATAGATTATTAACGAAACAGAAAGCATGTGCTGTAATTTAGAGAGGAATGATTTGGGGGGAAAGAGAAATGTGAGCTTTTAAAAGATTTTTAAGTGTAAGGCACATTAGAGGTCTTAGTTTTTTCTTAGAAGCAGGTGGTGGAAGAACGCAACTGCCTGGAAGGCGGGAATGGTGCTGACACGAGATTCTAAGTCTAGCATGTTTTGTTGCCAGCCAGGATCAGATTGGATGTCCTGATTTTGTTGGAGATCCCAGAAGGTACGCATGCCAAGAGTTGTTTCAATGGTTAGGGATGGAGCCCATGCTAGAAGATCGTTGTCTTCGTAATAGGAGATGGCACCAAATTTGGCAGATTGGCCACAGTTTCCGTCTAGCAGGGCGTTTGCATGGTCAAACTGGTTGAGAAGGACTGCCATCTGCATGATTCTTCCCGCACGGTTGTGCTTTAGGATGGATAGGATACCGTCTGGTTTTAGGAGACGGACAAATTCTTGGACGATTCGGGGACGTTCTTCGGGAGCGTATTCGAGTACGTTATGACAGAGGATGGCATCAAAGGATTCGGATGGAAGTGTTTTAAGAATGGAAAGACTGCCTTCAAGTTGGGTGTAGGTATGATCGGTTACACGGTCTTTTAGCATGTCAGTGCTTGGTTCGATGGCGGTTACTTGATTGTCTTCGGCAAAGTGATCGGCTGTAAGACCACGGCCGCTTCCAAAGTCCAGGATGTTTTTGTTATGTAGAAAAGATAATTGATCCCAGGTTATCTGTTTTTGCAGATGTTCCCACACAGGAATGGTTGGATTAGACATATGAATTTTCCTCCTTTTAGTTAAATGTAAGTACATACTATCCAAAATGAGTTGCGAATTTTGAGCGACTTATTTTCGCTCACATCTCTAGTGTATTACAAATTTTGGGCATAAACAACGAAAAAGAGAAAAAGATTAAAAAGGATGGAATGAGGGGAAAATAATTTATGACTAGACATTAGGCCAGAATACTTTATAATCATAGTATGTAGTGTGACCACAATAAGTAGAAAATGAGGATATCTATGGAAAGAGAAGAATTAGAAAATAAAAAACAACTGTTATTTCATGTGATTACCGATAAGGCGTATCGTCCAATGAAATTTAAAGAGTTAGCAGGAATTTTACAGGTGCCAAAGGATGAACGTGATGATCTGAAGCATGTGTTAGACTGCTTGATGGCGGACGGAAAGATTGCACTGGATGATAACAGACGTTATATAGAGGCAAAAGGAAGCATAAGAACAGGCGTGTTTTCTGGAACAAGCAGGGGGTTTGGCTTTGTTAAGATCGAGGGAGAAGAGGATGAAATTTTTATTCCGGAGAGAGATACAAAGGGAGCTTTGAATCAGGACGTTGTTCAGATTACAATTAATGAAGAACAGACTGGTAAGAGAAGGGAAGGTGTGGTTGTCGGCATCGTGGAACGAAGCGTCGAAGAGTTAGTTGGAACGTTTCAAAAAAGTAAGAATTTTGGATTCGTTGTTCCAGACTCTCAGAAGTTCAGTGCCGATATTTTTATACCAAAAGAGCATACAAAAGGTGCTGTAAATGGGCATAAGGTTTTAGTACGTATCATCAATTACGGAAACGAGAGAAAGAGTCCGGAAGGTAGAATCGTAGAGATTCTTGGTCATATTAATGATCCAGGCGTGGACGTAAGAAGCGTTGTGTTAGAAAAAGGCATTCCAACTGAGTTTCCGGAAGAAGTGATGCGTCAGGTAGAGAATATTCCGGATGAGGTGGACTCTAAGGAAATTGGCGGAAGACTGGATCTTAGGGATTTACAGACGGTTACCATTGATGGTGAGGATGCAAAGGATTTAGATGATGCGATTACTTTATCAAAGTCTGGCAATATCTATAAGTTAGGCGTTCATATCGCGGATGTCAGCCACTATGTGAGGGAAGGTTCTCCACTTGATAAGGAAGCCCTAAAGAGAGGTACTTCAGTTTATTTAGTAGACCGTGTTATCCCTATGATCCCTCATAAGCTTTCTAACGGAATCTGTTCGTTAAATGCAGGTGTTGATCGTCTGGCATTAAGCTGTATTATGGATATCGATGAGAAGGGAAATGTAATTGGACACCGCATTGCAGAGACTGTAATTAATGTATCCCGTAGAATGAGCTATACTTCCGTTAAGAAGATTTTAGAGGATAAAGATGAAGCGGAAATCAAGGAATATGAAGAATTAGTACCGATGTTTGAACAGATGCAGGAGTTAGCGGATATCTTAAGAGAAAAAAGAAGAAAACGCGGTTCTATCGATTTTGACTTCCCAGAAAGCGAGATTACATTAGATGAGTCCGGAAGACCAATCGAAGTAAAGGCGTATGAGAGAAATAAGGCGACTAAGATCATTGAAGATTTCATGTTAATTGCAAATGAAACCGTAGCGGAAGATTTCTTCTGGCAGGACCTTCCTTTTGTATACCGTACCCATGAGAACCCGGATGCAGAGAAGATTCAGAAGTTAAGCGTGTTTATTAATAACTTTGGTTATACAATGCATATCGGACAGTATGAGATTCATCCAAAGGAATTACAAAAGTTAATTAAGAAGATTGAAGGAACTCCGGAAGAGTCCTTAATCTCCAGACTGACTCTTCGTTCTATGAAACAGGCGAAGTACACAACAAGCTGTGACGGACACTTTGGTCTGTCCACGAAGTATTATACTCACTTTACTTCTCCAATCAGACGTTATCCGGATCTTCAGATTCACCGTATTATTAAGGAAAATCTGCGTGGCGGCTTAAAAGAAAGAAGAATCGCCCATTATGATTCTATCCTTCCAGAGGTAGCAAACCAGACGAGTAAAACAGAAAGACGTGCGGATGAAGCGGAACGTGAAGTACAGAAGTTAAAGAAAGTAGAATATATGAGTCAGTTCATCGGACAGACATTTGATGGTGTGATTTCTGGCGTTACTTCCTGGGGCATGTATGTGGAACTTCCAAACACATGCGAGGGTATGATTCGCTTAGCAGATTTACAGGATGATTACTATATCTTTGATGAAGCACACTATGCGCTGATCGGAGAACACACGAAGCACACTTATAAGCTAGGTCAGCCGATTCATGTTGTAGTAACTGGAACAGATAAAATGCTTCGTACAATTGATTTTATGCCAGTTATGGATTAAAATATAAAAATAGCCTGAAAGGATATCCTTTCAGGGGAAGACGCTATATTACGCAGGCTTTCTGAATGGAAAAGCCTGTGTAATATGCATTTGGGGAGGAGAAAGCTTACTGGATTCAATCTCCCCTTATTAATTACAGGCAGGAGGGAATAGGATTAATGGCAAAAGATAGTATTAAAATGATAGCTAATAATAAGAAAGCCAGATTCGACTATTTCATTGAAGACACCTATGAGGCAGGGATTTCGTTACATGGTACGGAGGTTAAATCACTGCGAATGGGAAAATGTTCCATTAAAGAAGCGTTCATTCGTATTGAAAATGGAGAAGTATATGTGTATGGTATGCATATAAGTCCTTACGAGAAAGGAAATATTTTCAATAAGGATCCACTTCGTGTGAAGAAACTGCTTCTTCACAAATATGAGATCAACAAGATAGCTGGAAAGCTTCAGCAGCAAGGGTATACATTAGTACCGCTTACTGTTTATCTAAAGGGAAGTCTCGTGAAGGTTGAAATTGGTCTTGGACGAGGAAAGAAGCTGTATGATAAGCGTCAGGACATCGCTAAGAAAGACCAGAGACGAGAAGCGGAAAAGGAATTTAAAATAAGAAACTTATAAAAAGAATATGGTAGCAGTAAAGGGGCTTAAGGATTACTTAAGAACTGCTGTCCGCTCTTTGCGAGGAAGGAAAAAACATGACAACACATGCAAGAAAAATTTTTGTAATCGGGCATAAGAATCCAGACACCGATTCCATTTGTTCGGCGATCTGTTATGCAAACTTAAAGAATAAGACGTCGGAAAATGTGTATGTACCAAAGAGAGCAGGTCAGATAAGTGCGGAAACACAATATGTACTGGATCGTTTTGGGGTAACGCCACCAGACTATATTGCGGATGTAGGAACACAGGTAAAAGATATTGAAATCAGGGAGACAGCCGGAGTTAGCGAAAATATTTCATTAAAGAAAGCCTGGACGCTGATGAAGGAACAGGGCGTTGTAACACTCCCAATCACAGAAAATGAAAAACTTATAGGTATTATCACCATCGGTGATATCACAACTTCTTATATGGAAGTTTACGATAGTAAGATTTTGTCAGAAGCGAATACTTCTTATGAAAATATCTTAGAGACATTAGATGCAACTCTTCTCATTGGAGAGAGAGGACAGACTTTTGATAAAGGTAAGGTATTAATCGCAGCTGCGAATCCGGATCTGATGGAAAACTATATTGAAGAAAATGATCTTGTTATCTTAGGAAACCGTTATGAATCTCAATTATGTGCGATCGAGATGAAAGCAGCATGTATTATTGTATGTGAAGGCGCGAAAGTATCCATGACAATCAAGAAGCTAGCGGAGGATAAGGGATGTGTGGTAATCAGCACACCTCATGATACTTATACAGTAGCAAGATTAATTAATCAGAGTATGCCAATCAGCCATTTCATGAAGAGGGACAAGCTGATCACATTCCGTACGGATGATTTCGTGGAAGAGATTAAAGGTGTTATGGCGAAGAACCGTAACCGTGACTTCCCGATACTTGATCATAAGGGAATTTATCGTGGCATGATCTCACGTCGTAACTTATTAAATATGCAGCGTAAAGAAGTAATCCTAGTGGATCATAATGAGATGAGTCAGGCAGTTGATGGTATTGAGAATGCAGAAATCTTAGAGATTATCGATCATCACCGTCTTGGTACAATTGAGACAATGAAACCGGTATTCTTCCGTAATCAGCCTCTTGGATGTACCGCAACAATCGTATATCAGATGTATCGTGAAGCAGGTATTGAGATTGAAAAGCATATTGCGAGTCTGTTATGCGCTGCCATCATCTCCGATACACTTATGTACCGTTCACCGACTTGTACCTTTATGGACAGAGAGGCAGCGGAGCATCTTGCAAAAATCGCAGGCATTGATGTAGAACAGTTTGCAGCAGATATGTTTGCAGCAGGAAGCAACTTAAAGAATAAGACAGAAGAAGAAGTATTCTATCAGGATTTCAAGAACTTCTCAGCTGGCGATATCACATTTGGTGTAGGCCAGATTACTTCTTTAAATGCTACCGAATTAAGCGATATGAAGGAACGTCTTCTCCCATATCTGGAGAAAGCGATTACAGAGCATGGCGTGGATATGATCTTCTTTATGCTGACAAATATCATCAAAGAATCAACAGAACTAATCTGTATTGGTAATCAGGCAGCTCGTACTGTGGAAAATGCATTTGGTGTTAAGATGGAGAATAACGGATTCCAGCTTCCAGGTATCGTATCACGTAAGAAGCAGTTAATTCCGGCTCTTGTAGCGACAATGCAGGAATAAAGAGTTACCAAAAAAGACAGGAAAGTTTTGAATCCTGTCTTTTTTAAATACAAGATAAAAGAAAAGAGGTACAAATGAGACGTAAAGTAATCAAAATAACAGCGAGTATACTGGCAGCAGTACTTGTAGTTGTACTTGGCTATTTAGGATATCTAGTAGTTTCCTACAGCCGTATTGCAGACAATCAGCAGTTAGAAGTGACTAACAGCGGGGAAGGACTAAAGGAAAGTGTAAGTACACATACAGAATATAGTATAGTTACTTATAATATTGGATTTGGTGCTTATTCGGATGATTATAGTTTCTTTATGGATGGAGGAAAATACTCTAGAGCATTTAGTAAAGAAAGCGTAATTGAGAATACAAATGGTTCTATCGCACTGCTTCAGGGATTAAATCCTGATTTCATGTTTTTGCAGGAAGTGGATTTAGATGCGACTAGAAGCTACCATGTGAATCAGTATGATATGATTTTGGATGCATTCGGAACCTATTCGGCTGCATTTGGTATCAATTTTGATTCTGCTTATCTGTTCTATCCGATTACCG
>CALZIE010000142.1 GCA_945787565.1 uncultured Lachnospiraceae bacterium | reverse complement strand
GTTTTTTAATTCTAGCAAATCTACAATCTATTCTTCTGCTATTCTATCTATTGACTACTCTTTTCTACAGATTACTTTTGATGGAACCCATATAGTTTTTCAATACTTCCTTAATCTTTTTGGTAAATTCAACACCGATTCTATTACCGATACGGCTTAAAAGCTCTTCTCGGTGTTCCTTCATATCCGCATCCGCATTTTTAGCCAGAATGTATATATAAAAGACAGGCAGGTAATCCGAATCAAGCTGTAAAATATCCGCAATTCCGCTCACCGCATCCAGCGTACAGATTGCTTCCCTGCTATTATAAAAATAGATCGGTTTCTCTAACCCAATGGAAATACGTTTAAATAAAGTAACCGTATCGTAAGTTTTGATTTCTTTAAATGTATTGTTTGTTGCCTCCTGAACGCTCTCTTCTACAAGCTTTTCAAATGACTCAATCTGCATTTCCTTATAATGTCTGGAAAGGAAAGACAGAACAAAGCCAGATCCGGTCTTGCTTGTATTCTCCAGCATCTGATGAATGGCCCCTGCCGCTTCTTGCATCCCTTCTGGCAGTGCTGCTGATGTTTGTTGATCAGACAGAACATTGATCTGATTTACTAACGCTTCGATTTCCTCTTTATTCTTCACTAATTCCAGTTTTACCGCATCATCGATAACCTTAAAATTCTCACTGCGCTTTATTAAGGAATAATAGCGTTTACTATTACGTAATAATTCCGTCAAACGCTGCTCCAGAACATATTCCGAAGTACCTTCTTTTATGTTCTCATTATGATAATACTGGGTATAATAAATCTGCTTTAATACCGTCATTAACCAGGAATCATTCCACTGAGAAAGCGCATTCGCTTTAATGGCGCTCTTTTTATTTCCTAATGGGAACCATAATCCGGAAATATCGAATGGGATTAGCACTTCACTATTACGCTGTGTTCCGGATTCCGTTTCATTCAGATATTTTTTCACAAGCTTCTTTACGATTCCTTCTAAAAGGAAATCAGTTTTGATTACTCTGTGATGATAGATAATATCCTTATAACTATTGTATCTGCGCTTAATAAAGTCCTCAACTGAGTTTACAGCCTTTAGCGGAAGACAAAAGAAAATTTCTTCATCGGAAACGATTAGCTTCATCTCATTGATCATTCTGCTATACTCTATTTTTCCGTAATCCATTCCAGAATTAATGGAATCTCTTGTCACATAATCCAAGCGGTCTCCATCCAAACCAGAATCCAGTATTCGATGAAGATATCCGAATGCTCCTTTTTCTTTAAAGATTCGATTTACACTTTCTAATACAAGAATTTCAAATAGATTTTCATAATATCGTTCTTCATCATCTGAGATCGGTGCAATGATCTTTCTTAAAATACCATCACTAATCTCGTCCCCCATCTGTTCATGTAATTTTTTATTATCCTCAAAGTATTTGGACATAACCGTCAAAAACTCTTTTAGATTCTCTGTCTCAACTTCTTTGGTATCCTTATATTCCAGATAAACATCCTTCAATGCAAACTCTACGATATGGCTAAATGGTGGATGTCCAATATCATGCAATAATGCGCTAGCTCGGATTGCCTGCATTAATATAAGCTGAATAACCCGATACTTTTCCGGTATATTATTCGGAATCAGGGAATGTCTTAACTTATCAAACTCAATCTCTGGCAGGGCATTCGGTACTACACCTCCTAATTTTTCTTCACAGAACTCAGGGTCTTCTCCTACCTCTTGTAAAAGTGTATCGAATTCCTTTTCAAATATCTCAAAGAACTCATTTAACATTGTATCTGATGTATTTAATAACGAATGAAAGAACATATCGGAACAAAGCTTCATAGTTCCAATGGAATGTTCGAATCGTTTTGTTCTATTCGTTGGAAATGTAAGATATACCGTAGAATTTTGATATACATCATGAAGTCGATTGAAACCAATGGTAGAAATAATTCTTTTTTCATACTCGGTTAAAGATATCAACCCATGAATGGTGTCATTTAAATAAATACCTTTTTTCAAATAAAATCCCCCTGTTGCCTTTTTGCTTATTATAAAGTATCTTTCTATAAAATTCTACTGTATATAACATTTTCCCATATTATTCTTCATTATTTGATATGATTATTATTAGATAATCATCTATTATATTTTATTTGATTTATTTTTATTAGATATTTATCTAATATGTATTGACATCATCTAATATTTGTTATATTATCCAGCATAAGGAATCAAATTCCAATTTTTATTTTATGCAAAGGAGTTATCGATGGACAATATTACATTTGAAGTAAAAAAAGAATTTTACTGGGCCTTTGAAGCTGCCTGTCTGATAAAGCTTTATTTGAGTGGCAGTATGGAAGAGCTGAAGAAAAAGCATGAAACAGATGAAAGCTATGCTGACTTTTTTAATGGTCCTTTTCATCATTTAGAATCGTACTATCATGCCGTACTGGAGGAAATGAAGCCTTCTCTCTCTGCCTCACCCCTTCTTACCTACTATGGACAGCAATCGGAAGATGGCAAGAGTCTGTTAGGAGAGATTGCCCGCTCCATTCCGATTGATGAATTTGATAATCTGACAGCCGATCAGTCCCGAATCTATGCATTCCAGGCGATTGCATCCGAACTGTCCGATCTTGCGGCAGACGATACACCATTTACCTTTGATGGAAAAGAAGAAATCCCCCCTGCACTCACTTCTCTTACCACTCTGTTAGAATCACTATCCTCTCTTCCATTAGAAGACTCCGAGAAGATGAAGTTTATGAATCTTTATCAGAACTATGAGAAAGTGCTTGCCGAGTTTAAGGCCTTTACCGCCGAACTGATTCCTGTTATGAAAAAACATTTGCCGCTGATTGAAGAAGATCTTGTGCATGCAGAGGAAGAAAGCCTTTCCCACTCTTATATTAATGAGATTTTCTTTCAGTCTTCCTTGATTTCCATTCAGTCGGAGGCATGTCAGATGATTGCTCTGCCTTCTATCTTTGATTACAATTCCCTTTCGTTGTATATGAGAGCAAGCTCCAATGTTATTACGATTGGAAGAAAGCCGCTACTGGATTTAAAAAAGAAACAACAGTTTGAAAAAACACATCAGCTTTTAAAGGCACTTGGTGATCCAACCCGCCTGCGCATTATGCAATGCCTTTCTAAAAGAAAGATGTATATTCAGGAACTTGCCAGGGAATTGAAACTGACGCCTGCCACAATCTCTCACCATATGACGACTTTATTCCAAGCCGAAGCTGTCACTTTATTTGTGGATGAAATGAATGCAAAGAAAGTATTTTATGAAGTAAATAAGGAAACATTAGAGAATCTGAAAACGACATTAACAGATCTTGAGGGATAACCTCTTAGAAGAACCGAAGATAATAAATGCAATCAGCCAATCGTCAGGTGATTGCATTTTAAAAATCATTAAAATAGCATCAATGAAACATTAAAATAAATGGTGTGGATATCTTTGATTATGACTACCGCACCTATATGAACGCCATCTCGGCGGTCTTCCAGGATTACAAACTATTTAACTTCTCTATCTTTGAAAATGTGACCTGTAAACCATTTAATCGAAATGAAGAAAAGCCGGATTCTTCCTCTGCTATGGAAGTATTAAATGAAGTCGGCCTAGGGGATAAGATCAAGAGCCTGAAGGACGGCATCTTCACCTACTTCGGTAAAAACTATGATGAAAATGGTACGGAATTCTCCGGTGGCCAGAGCCAGAAAGTCGCCATTGCAAGAGCCCTTTATAAACAGGCCGACCTGGTAATCTTAGATGAACCGACCTCTGCCTTGGACCCTTTGGCAGAAGCTGAAATCTATCAGAATTTCAACGAACTTACCAAAGGAAAGACTGCCATCTATATCTCTCACCGTATGTCCAGCAGTGTATTCTGTGATCGGATTCTAGTGCTGGATGGCGGAACAGTCAGCGATTTTGATACTCATGAAAATCTGATGAAGAAAACAGAGAGCCTCTATTATAAACTGTTCGACTCTCAGGCAAAGAACTATAGTGAAGGACTATCTGCCGCCGCTAACTAATCTCACTCCTAATTACTGTTAGCCGCCTCCATTCTTACCATACACTAATGTTGCAGGAAGTCATTGATCTGTGTTAGGACTTCTTGCTGATTCGACCAGTGCAGATAGTGCTTTGCACCCTTTATCATAACCTGTGTGCTATTGTCTGACCATTCAGCCAGTTCCTCCTGTACGTTCTGCCACTTTTCTCCGCTATCTGAGGATAAAACAAGAATTGGAATTCCTCTAAGTTTTCCATTTTCAAGAACTGCCTTCGCATTCTCCTGAATCTGACTAATATTAGAAATATTCTCTTTATTCCCCAGATAGCGGTAAAACATTGCTCTTTCAACCTCTTTTAAATCCGCTGGAAGCAACGCATCTCTTTCATTCTCTCCGTAAACTGGCAGGCTGAATCCTAATTTTCCGAGTAACCGACCAACTCCGGTAATCCGAAGCACTGCGCTTGTCCGATTTAATAAAATGGACGAAATCTCAGAATCTTTTTCATAAAATTCTGGACTCCCTCCATCTAAAAAAATAAGCGCCGTCACCCGTTTGGGATTCTTCTGCGCAAAGCGGATTGCCTCCAAAGAACCTAGGGAATGAGAAATTAGAATCAGGTTATCTGCCTTACCTTCCGCCTGTTCTATTATCTCAAAAAGTTCATCCGCAAGACAATCCACGGTTCTCTTTACTTCTGTGGAGGTACTCCATCCGCTTCCCGCATGATCAAATGAAATCGTCTGATAGTCTTTACTTAGTTCATTCTGTAATCCGTAAAAATCGGTATAGGCACACGGCGTTCCTGAACCGGCAATAAATACAACTGTACTTTCCCCTTCCCCTTTTCTATAATAATGTGCCCTATAAGAATCCAACACTGCCTGTGCACCAGGCATCGGATTCTGCGCCTCTTCCTGTTTCTCCATCCTATGCTCCCAGAGAGCTCCTAAAACCATTAGGAACAGACAAATAAGGAGTATATATTTTTTTCGAAATGTATGCTTTTTCATTTTTCTATCTCCACCAACTTTGTTTTCTATCAAATACCCGGTATTTGGCCTCAATCTTTTCATATATATACATGCATGCAATATTTATTTTTGTAATAATAAAAATACTAATTAAGATAGTCAATGTTCCTTTGCCCCATGCCACTAGAACACCAATCAGATCTAACACAACAGCATATACAATCCACAACCACGCTACGGTCTGATTATATCTTTTGATATTAGATACTTTTATCTGATCTGGTATATTCCAAAATCGCACTGGCTCCTCAGAATGTAATGCAGAAGCTGAACTGCTTAAATAAATCAGACTGAGCAAAATCCAAATGACAAATACAACCATAAGCTGACCTCCTGAGATCTCATAGATTAAATGTAATCTCAAATGTACACCGGTGAGCTCCACCTAATATCGTTCCTAATCTCGTCACCGTCACCTTTGTCTCCAGTACTTCCGAGAAGAAACGCTCATACCATCCTGCTGAGCATTCACAGTAAACCGGATCCATCTTTCGGATCTGTTTTGGGATTGTGCAATAGCAGTCCTTATACACGCCAATGATCTTTCCCTCTTTTTCCAAATGCAGATAGCCTCCACCAATACACCGGTCATTCAGTGCCTCTAAAAACTCTTTTATTGTCTTACTCTCTTTATAAAGCTTCTTCCCTAATGAAATCGTACGGTTTGACAGACACTGATGTCCGCATGCTCGAAGCGTCTCCACCATTTGTGTTTCCTGTTTGATATCGTCCTGTGCTTTATTTTCCCGGATAAATTCATTAATATAAGCTGCCTGTTCCTTTGGAGTCATATCATCGCTGAACTTCCCTAGCTTCTGAACCTGCTTTTCATACCCTTCGTCCCCATATATTCTCTTACAATTATCCATTAATCGAACCACTCTATTATCCATCATATACACAGCCCTCCTATCCACACTTGTAACAAAAGGATTGTTTCCAATAAAAACAATATCCAGCTCTCGTACTGTTTGTACGAAACCTGGACTTCTGTCTTCCGTCTATTCTATTTCTTCTATTCGTAACCAACTCTTTTGCTAATATAGCCTACTTCTATTTTAACATATTTTAACTATTCGTCAATCAGTATAGTGGAATGCTGCATTCATTCTCCAGCATTCTTTCTTTATCCCTACCATAAAATACTGGCAATTTTAAGCCCATCCGTAGTCGACACAATCACCATATGATTCGTACCGCACTCCATCACATCCTCATTGCATCTTCGATACTTCTTCTGATACGAGCTACTCACCATATAGCAGGACTCATCTCGTATCATCTCCCATGAAGTCTGCCTTCCATTCTCCTGCTTGCGAGTCCATTACATTCCCTCTATTCTTTCTTTTTCCTATATTTTTAACACTC
>CALZIE010000141.1 GCA_945787565.1 uncultured Lachnospiraceae bacterium | reverse complement strand
CCCCGCCTCCTTTCCCCTCCGGGGACTTCCTGCGAGGCCGCAATGCGTTTTGTAAAACAAACGCATTGCAGCAAATATGGAATGGTGAGGGATGATGGCGGAATGGGTGTTAGATTGATTTGTGAAAATTCTACTGTCTCAGTTTCACTATTATCTATTGATTCCACTATAATATGGATTTCATCTGGCTTTTTTGAAAATTCTAATGTGATTTTACATTGTTGTGAATTGATTTCAAATGACGTTATGATTCCCTTTTTCTCCATATCTATTGGACTTTCGGAACAAGCATTTATGTACTAAGTTTCTTTCCTGTATTGTAGCCATTCATGCTTCTCGTATTATGATAGCTATCTTATGCGATCGCCTCCGCCAATTCCATTGCTAATAATGCAATTCGGTCTTTTTCTAAGATATTGGCTGTGTTCGATAGACTTCTGGCATCCCATTCTTCTGTGTCCAGGTTATCGGCTGCATAGAAGAAATGAAAGTCATATGCAATCCTCCTAAAAAATCAAATTAAACTCCCGCTAAACTGATATTTTGCTTAATGCATTCTGTACAATATCTGCTGCCTTAATTGCTGCTTTTTCTTCAAAGCCGTTATAATCCTCTGTGGCATCCCCATCCGCCAGATCAGAGATGCATCGAATCACACCAAAAGGAATGTGGTTTACAAAGGCAGTGTGTGCGACTGCACATCCTTCCATTTCAACGCATAATCCCTCTTTATATTGTGTCTTTAATTTTGCTTTCTTTTCCGCACTGGAAATGAAGTCATCCCCCGTAATGATTATGCCTGATTTAGCATCCGGTCCGGCACATTCTTTTAAAACTTCGGTCAGGTTCTTATCTGTCTTAAATACTTCCTGATTTGGAAAACAGTTTTTTAGCTGTTCTTTTCGGACATCATAATAAGTTAAAGCATCTGCCACAACAACCGACAGATGCTTCACATCCTCATCCATGCTGCCTGCGATTCCGGTATGTATGATGGCTTCTACGCCAAACTTATCAATCATAATCTGGGTGTAAATGGCCGCATTTACTTTTCCAACACCACAGGTTGATAAGACTACGTTCCTATTATTAAGCTTTCCTCTATAATACTTCATTCCTGCGTATTCCATTTCTTCGATTTCTTCCATCTTAGAATGAAGAATCCTCACTTCAACCCACATGGCTGAAATAATTCCGATACACTGCATACCCGCCTCCTATTATACAACTGATATTTTTCCATGTTTTTATAATTTTACCAATTCTATACTATCTTGCTGTTTATGTCAAATGCTTTCCTTTTCCGCCTGCTCCTCACAAGGTGTTTCAAAAATACCTAAATCCTTGCAAAGAGCAGATAAATGACATCGAGAAGATGACTAATATCTTAGAAAAAGACCGAATTACATTATTCGTAATAAAAACGGGCATATCCCATGAATAGCAGACACATATTTTTCTTGTCCGATCGTCGTGGAATATCCCCGTTTTTAACACTCTCTAAAGCCGATTCTTAAAATCCTCGTATCCGAATTGACGTAGAACTTTAAGATTGCCTTCTTTCGTGTAGGCACAGATTGATGGGAGATTAATGCCGTTAAAAGTGTTGTTTTTTACCATAGAATAATGAGCCATATCACAGAAAACTAAGCGTTCTCCCTCTTCTAGAGCATGATCGAAAGAGTATTCTCCAATGATATCTCCTGACAGGCAAGTCGGTCCGCCTAAAACATACGTAAACTCCTTCTCACCAGGAAGTCCGGCACCGATGATTTCCGGACGGTATGGCATCTCTAACACATCCGGCATATGACATGCGGCGGATGTATTTAAGATTACCGATTTCTTACCGTTATCGTTGAAATCTAAAACTTTCGCTACTAAGAAACCAGTATTTAAAGCAATCGCCTCGCCCGGCTCTAAGTATACCTGCACATCATAGGTTTGCTTGATGTGGTTGATGCAGGATACTAATGTTTCGATATCATATCCCGGTCTGGTGATGTGGTGGCCGCCACCAAAATTCACCCACTTGATTTCCGGCTTTTTCATAAGCCATGCAAACTTCTCTTCTACTACTTTTAACGTACGTTCCAGCACATCCGAGTTCTGCTCACACATGGTATGAAAATGCATGCCTTCGATTCCGGTTAAATCTGCATTCTTGAGCTTATCTGCGGTGACTCCGAATCGGGAGCTTTCGCTGCATGGATTGTATAACTCTACTTCCACTTCTGAATACTCTGGATTCACTCGGATGCCACAGCCAATCTTTCTTCCGGATTCCTCTACGGTTTTCTTGTATTTTTCATACTGGGAAACTGTGTTGAATACGATATGGTCACAGATGGTTACAAGTTTTTCAAACTCCTTAGCATCATAAGCCGGATTAAATACATGTACTTCCTTCCCCATCTCCTCGGCTCCAAGCATCGCCTCGTGCAGCCCGCTTGCTGTGGTGCCGCACAGATACTTGCCGATTAACGGATAGAAGTAATACATGGAAAATGCTTTCTGTGCCAGTAATATCTTGCACCCCGTCCGGTCCATGACACTTTTTAGCGTCTCAAGGTTTTTAATCAAAAGTCTTTCGTCCACCACATAGGAAGGGGTCGGTACCTTCGAAAAATCCATCATTTCCATGTAAGAATCCCTTTCTCTGCTTAGTCTACTAAATCTGGTGTGAAGCTTTCCTTCCATGGAAGTCCCCACTTATTTAATGCTTCCATAAATGGATCTGGATCGAATTCTTCTACATTGTATACGCCTGGTTTCTTCCATTTTCCTGTTAAAAGCATGGATGCACCGATCATGGCTGGAACGCCGGTTGTATAAGAGATTGCCTGAGAGCCAACTTCTTTATAACACTCCTGATGATCACATACGTTGTATACATAGTAGTGAACTTCCTTGCCATCCTTGATTCCTTTGTAGATACAGCCGATGTTTGTCTTTCCTACGGTTCTTGGACCAAGGCTTGCAGGGTCTGGAAGAACCGCTTTTAAAAACTGTAATGGAACGATTTTCTTTCCTTCAAATTCGATTGGTTCGATGGATGTCATTCCTACATTTTCAAGACACTTTAAGTGAGTTAAATAACTCTGTCCAAATGTCATAAAGAAACGGATCCTTTTAATGCCTTTGATGTTTAAGCCAAGGGATTCTAATTCTTCGTGGTGAAGAAGGTACATGTCTTTTTTACCTACTTCCGGGAAGTTGTATTCGCGCTTGATTTCCATTGGCTCGGTTTCAATCCATTTTCCATTTTCCCAGTAGCTTCCCTTTGCGGATACTTCACGGATGTTGATTTCCGGATTGAAGTTTGTTGCAAATGGATATCCATGATCGCCACCGTTGCAATCTAAGATATCGATTTCATGAATTTCATCGAAATAATGTTTCATTGCATAAGCCGAGAATACACCGGTTACGCCTGGATCAAATCCACATCCAAGGATTGCTGTGATACCAGCTTTTTCAAAACGTTCTCTGTATGCCCACTGCCAGCTGTATTCAAACTTTGCAGTGTCTTCCGGTTCATAGTTCGCAGTATCTAAGTAGTGTGTCTTTGTTGCAAGACATGCATCCATAATGGTTAAATCCTGGTATGGAAGCGCTACGTTGATTACAAGTTCCGGTTTATAATCATTGATTAATGCCACTAATTCTTCTACGTTATTTGCATCCACTTTAGCGGTTGTGATTTTTGTCTTTCCACCATCTAAGGCTGCCTTTAGGGCATCACACTTTGATTTGGTACGGCTCGCAATACAGATTTCCTCAAATACCTCAGAATTCTGACAACATTTATGTACCACTACTCCGGCAACTCCGCCGGCACCAATAATTAACGCTCTGCTCATTTTATTTCCTCCATCTGCTCGCCCTCTTTTATGGGTGAGTATTTTTACAGTTGCGGTGTTATTTTCTTTCCCGCTTTCTGCTATCTGTCTTACCATTTGATTCTGACTTCTTTATTGTGGCTCTTTTACAACCTAGTTTTCATATCCTATCAAAAGTCTTATAAAATCTAAATCTTATCTAATTTCTAAATCATCTGGTTCCTAAATCATGTGGTTCCTAATAATTCCTTTACATAGGTCGGTAAATAGAAGCATCCCTTATGTAAATCTGTATTATAATATCTCGTTGTGATATTCAGTCTGTTCCATTCCTCTTCCCTTAAATCCCGAATTGGATCGTACTTTTTAGAAGCGAATCCGAACAGCCAGTGTCCCGATGGATAAGATGGGATATGGCACTGATATACCGTACTGATTGGAAATACGGACGTGATATGCTTATGTGCTTTCTGAACGGTCTTGCTATGTTCATTGTAAAATGGGCTTTCATGCTGATTGATTAAAATCCCGTCCTCACGAAGCGCATTAAAGCAGTTTCCGTAAAATTCCCTTGTGAACAGTCCTTCTGCCGGTCCAAATGGATCCGCACAGTCCACGATGATTAAATCGTATTCATCGTGTTTCCATCTGACAAAACGAAGCTCTTCTTCAAAATACATATGAACCCGCTCATCATCTAACTTGCATGCTGTGGTTGGCATATACTGCTTGCATAATTCCACCACATCCTTATCGACTTCCACCATATCGATACGCTCGATGGTATCATATTTGGTCAATTCCCGAATGGTACCTCCGTCCCCGGCGCCAATTACCAATACATTCTTGACATTCGGATGAACTGCCATCGATACATGAGTAATCATTTCATGATAAATGAACTCATCCTTTTCCGTAATCATAAGCTCACTATCTAACACTAAGACTCTGCCATATTCTTGTGTTTCTAAAATATCGATCCGCTGAAACTCGCTCTCATGACTGACAAGCTGCTTTTTCGACTTTATAGAGAACCTTACATCCTTTGTATGCTGGTCTGTATACCATAATTCCATCTATTCTACCTCAACAATGTTAATATTCTCAATCTTCATATCCTCGGTTCCTGTCATAAAACAGCCTTTTTCCTTTGCGTAGGCAATATGGTTTAAGATATCTTCTGTAATACGCTCCCCTGGTGCTAGAAGCGGAATACCCGGCGGATAGCACATCACGAATTCCCCGCAGATTTCCCCTTTGCTCTTCGTGATTGGAACGGATCGCTTTCTTCCGTAAAATGCTTCCTGTGGTCCCATAACAATCTGTGGATCGATATATTCATGGTCAAACATGCCATTCTTATCTTTTTTATGTAATCTTTTAATTTCTGCTAATGCAGAGATTAACCGTTCAATCTCTAAGTTTCTATCCCCCGCGGAAATGATGGCTAAGAAGTTTCCGATATCCCCGAATTCGATCTGGATTCCATAATCATCCCGCAGCATATCATATACTTCAATTCCTGCAAGCCCGATATCCGACGTATTCACGGAAAGCTTGGTAGAGTCAAATGCGAAAACGGTGTCCCCATTCACCAGTTCCTTTCCAAATGCATAGTAACCGCCTAATTTATTAATCTCTTCTCTGGCATAATCAGCAAACTGAATTGTCTTGTCAAATAACTGTTTTCCATTCATAGAAAGATGTTTTCTTGCAATGTCAAGAGACGATAGAAGAAGATAAGACGCGCTTGTTGTCTGGGTTAAATTGATCACCTGTCTTACATAATCCGGATTTACGCTTCGCTTCGTCAACAAGATCGAACTTTGTGTCAGCGACATCCCCGTCTTATGCATACTGACTGCGGCCATATCAGCTCCCGCGTCCATTGCGGATACCGGAAGCTCCTCATGAAAATAAAAATGCGTTCCATGTGCTTCATCCGCTAACACAAGCATCCCATGCTCATGCGCGATTTTTACAATTTCCCTTAAATTTGAGCAAATCCCATAATACGTCGGATTATTCACTAACACTGCCTTCGCATCTGGATTCTTAAGGATTGCCTGACGCACATCCTCTACGGACATTCCAAGCGGGATCCCAAGACGCTTATCCGCGCCAGGATTGATATAGACCGGAAGAGCTCCGCATACAACCAATGCATTGATTGCACTTCTATGTACATTTCTTGGCATAATTACCTTATCCCCTGCCTTACAGACCGACATGATCATCGCCTGTACCGCAGCTGTTGTGCCATTCACAATGAAAAATGCATCATCTGCTCCAAAAGCCTCTGCCGCAAGTTCCTGTGCTTCCTTAATCACTGACACCGGATGACATAGGTTATCAAGTGGTTTCATGGAGTTCATATCAAGACTTAACGTTGTTTCCCCTAAAAAATGTTTCAATTCCTTATTTCCACGGCCACCCTTATGACCTGGAACATCAAAATGAGCAAGCCGATTAAGCCGCTGCTCTTCTAACGCCGCATGGATGGGCGTATCCTCCTGAGTCCTCACGCTCATACATCCCGCCACCTTTCTTTTTTTAGTCTGAATGTGACATACAATTTATTCTTTTTTTCATACGTCGAATAAGTATACACAAAACAA
>CALZIE010000140.1 GCA_945787565.1 uncultured Lachnospiraceae bacterium | reverse complement strand
GGAGAGTTTTTGATTCATAGGGAATTGCAGAGCAATTTCCTATGAATTAAAAAAACTTTAGCGTAAGAGACGTTGTACTTTTATACAACCTCTCTTACGCTAAAGTCTTGCAATTATTGTAGCTGCATTAGATGCTCTCAATTCCTTTCAGCCTAACATAATCTTTCATCTGTTATGCCTTTTTTACATCACCATCACTCTGTTCCTCCTCTGGATTTCGCACTTCCTCATTGGTAATTTCCCAGTGAATTAAAAAAGTGAGTGCCGCACGTAATACAATAATCCCGCCCGCTGTCAGGATATCTTTAAAATCCCTTGCGGTAACCGTTCGTAATATCTCACTTCCAAGCTTAAACTCCAACCCCATCGACATCCCTTTTGCTAACTTCAGACGGGTTGCCGGATCTCTTCTAATATATTGCCAAATCCCTCTTGCTCCTGCAAATATCAAAATTCCAACTCCACTGAACTCAAACAAAAGAATTGCCAGTTCTACAATCCAATTTAAAATACCCTCTAATATTTCCATTGTCTACCCCATCTTCATTTTACAGACACATTCTTAAAATCTCCTTCACATCCTGTACATCAAGAGGTACATACGCACGTTCAAGACCGCCATATCTCACTGCTTTTTCTGCCATAATATCAAACTTGGAGTCATCTATTCCAATCTCTGTTAAGGTCATCGGAATCCCACATTCCTTAAAAAATTTCTCTGTTAAATCGATTGCCTGATTAGCCATTAAGAACTTATCTTCCTGTGGTTTAAGATGCCATACATTCTCAGCATACATCACAAATCGGTCAACTGTGTCTTCACTTAAAATATAGCGCATCCATCTTGGTGTCAGAATTGCAAGACCAACTCCATGGGTTACATCATAATATGCACTTAACTCATGCTCGATTGGATGACAAGTCCATGCTGCCCCATTTCCAGCACCAACTAATCCATTGAGTGCCATGGAACTTGCCCACATCAGGTTTGCTCTTGCTTCATAATCATCCGGCTTCTCAAGTGCCACCTTACAGTACTTAATGCACGCTTCTAAAATGCCTTCTGCAAAGCGGTCCGGTATAAACGCAGATGTCATTGTCTTAAAATAGTTTTCAAACACATGAGACATAATGTCTGCCGTACCCGCAGCCGTCTGAATTGCCGGCAGAGTGTATAAATATTCAGGATCTAAGATAGATGCCTGTGGAATGAAATCGTGAGATGATGTCCCGAATTTTTCATTTGTATCCATATTGGAGATGACCGCATTCTTATTCATCTCTGATCCGGTTGCTGCAAGTGTTAGTATCGTAACGATTGGGAGCACTTTTTTAATCTTCTTCGGATCAAGTACAAGATCCCATGGATCTCCTTCATAATATGCTCCGCCTGCAATCACCTTACTACAATCAATGGTGGAACCACCGCCAACTGGAAGTACCACATCAATCTGTTTTTCCTTACATAACTCTACGCCTTTTCGTACCGTTGTAATACGAGGGTTCGGTTCTACTCCTGATAACTCGGTAATTTCAAAATCTTGTAACAACTCATAGATCTTATCATAAATTCCATTCTTTTTAATGCTTCCCCCGCCATAAACCAAAAGCACTCGTTTTCCAAATTGTTTCAAAATATCTGGAAGATTTATAATCTGCCCTTTCCCAAAATAAATGTCTGTGTATGCATGAAATCTAAAGTTATTCATTGTACATTTCCTGCCCTTTCTTATCTTCTTTTTGCTTGTGTGGTATGTATTTATATTCACTCTTTCTTTCTGATATATGCATGTATATTCCAATACAAACCGCTTATCTTTTGCTTGTTTTTATCAATCATAAGAAAATAGAGAGTGCATATTCCACACTCTCTATTCTATTATAGAGCGATTCCATTGTCTATCCTATTTCTTTCATAATATAATAGGTTCTATTACACTACACGATACTAGGCCCTCATCTTTCCTAGCATCATTCTCCATGGTTTTAGCGCTCAATCAGGTAATTTCTCATATTCTTTAGCGCATTCTTTTCTAGCCTGCTTACCTGTGCCTGCGATATATGAATCTCTTCTGCCACTTCCATCTGTGTTTTGCCTTGGAAGAAGCGAAGATTAATAATATTATTTTCTCTTGGTGACAGACGTGACATTGCTTCCTTTAGGGAAATTTCTTCAATCCAGTTTTCTTCCTTATTCTTCTTATCACTTACCTGGTCCATAATGTAAAGTGTATCCCCGCCTTCTGAGTAAACCGGTTCATAAAGAGATACTGGGCTCTGAATGGCATCCAATGCCGCCACAATATCTTCCTGGTTGATGCCAACCTCTGCTGCAATCTCACATACGGTAGGCTCCTTATCGTATTTCTTTAACAGTGCCTCCTTCGCATAAATTGCTTTGTACGCGGTATCTCTTAAAGATCTGGATACGCGGATGGAATTATTATCCCTTAAGTACCTTCTGATTTCTCCTATAATCATAGGAACGGCATACGTAGAAAACTTAACGCCCTGTGTCACATCGAAGTTATCAATTGCTTTCATCAATCCTATACAACCAATCTGGAATAAGTCATCTACATTTTCATTACTACTGGAAAATCGCTGAATAATACTTAATACAAGTCTTAGATTGCCTTTAATGTAAAGTTCCCTGGCATCTTTGTCTCCCTGCCGTATCCGCTCAAATAAAAGCTCTTTCTCCTCTGCCTTAAGCAGTGGCAACTTGGATGTATTAACTCCGCAAATCTCAACCTTATAAAGAGCCATAATGAAACCTCCGAATCATTTTATACATGTTGTAATATGGTGCAATAACCTAAAACTTCATCACACTGTCATGAATAAATGATTCTCTTTTTTCGCGCTCTTTATACTTAAAAAGACCTTGCAATTATTTCCACTTTTTTTATCGATCCCATTTATCGCAAAGTGCATTAATCTGATCTGCGAATTTTGCTAAATCTTTATTCGCTCCGCCTTCATTATGACGAATCACCGTAGCTAGTCTCTGCCCCGCTGCAATCAACCTTGCATACACAGCCTTCGGCGTCTTTTTTATCTCCACTGGCTGGGTTACAATTCTCCTTCCAGACACCTCTTTTATTAATTCTCCAGTAAGCAGGTCATAGGAGGTACCGCTATATGGCGCAACCACCTGATAGCCATACTCTTCTGACAAAAGATCCGCAAATACATTACATACATTATCTTCTCCATGTACAATAAACACACATTTCGGCTTCGGATCAAATGCCCTTATCCATTCAATCAGCCCCTGCTGGTCCGCATGCCCACTGATTCCATCTAGTTTTCGAATAGCTGCCTGTACCTCAATTGTCTCACCAAACAGATTTACTTCCTCAGCACCATCTAGCAGCTTTCTGCCTAATGTTCCCACAGCCTGATAGCCAACAAACAAAACAGTGCACTCTTTTCTCCACAGATTATGTTTCAAATGATGTCTGATTCTTCCCGCTTCGCACATTCCAGATGCAGAGAGAATCACTTTCGATTCATTGTTTGCATTAATATGCTTTGAATCATCCGAGCTTACCGATATTTTTAAGTTCTGAAATCCAATCGGATTGATGCCACGTTTTATTAACTCTAAACCTTCCTCATCCAGACAATTCACCATATGCTTATGAAAAATATTCGTTGCCTCTACCGCAAGCGGACTGTCCACATACACAGGAAAGTCAAGGTGTCTCCTCATCCTCTTCTCTTGCTTGATTTTTCGCATAAAATAAAGCATCTCCTGGGTACGCCCTACTGCAAAACATGGTATGACCACATTTCCGCCTTTATCAAATGTCTCCTCTATAATACGCGCAAGTTCCCCCGCATAATCAATCTGCTTTTCATGAGTACGATCCCCATAGGTACATTCCATCACTACATAATCTGCCTCACTCAGATACTTCGGATCCTTTACTAGCGGCTGATTTATATTACCCACATCTCCCGAAAAGACAATCGTTCTTCTTTCTCCCTTTTCGGTCAGAAACAACTCAATACAAGCAGATCCAAGCAAATGTCCGACATCAGAAAAACGTACCTCAATCCCTTCCTCTAGTGTCAGTATTTCATCATAATGACAGGGTTCAAATAGTTTCATTACACCAATCACATCGGTAAGATCATACAAAGGCACTATCTCATTCTCACCAGCACGTTTTGCTTTCCGGTTTCTCCATTCCGCCTCAAACATTTGAATATGCGCACTATCCCGCAGCATAATATCACATAGGTCACAGGTTGCATCCGTAGTAATCACCTTTCCCCGAAACCCTCTTGCATACATAAGTGGAAGAAGCCCTGTATGATCAATATGAGCATGGGTTAAAAACACATAATCAACGTCTGAGGGATTGACCGGTATTTCATAATTCTCGTAAATATCCTCTCCCTGCTCCATGCCACAGTCCACCAAGATATGCTTTCCATTCACTTCTACGTAATGACAGCTTCCCGTAACCTCATGATCTGCACCAACAAATAATATCTTCATGCCTTTCCCCTGTTCTTATATTTGAAAGCCTTCATTAGATTATAGTACTCATCCTTCTGTTTCATGTCATAAAAGCATGTAGAAACAAAAAAAGAGAAGATAGTATTGACAAGAACGCTCTTCAAATGCTCTTGTCAATACCATCCTCCCCAAGAAATAATCTGTTTCTTAAAACAGTCTCTTCTTAAAATAGCCCTTTCTTAAATATACTTTCTCTTTCAACACCCTTTTCCCCTAGAATATCTTTTCCTATCTATTCTTCCTGCCGTATGTATCACTCACATCGAAGCATCTCTTTTTTCAGCCTCTTGATAATCTTCTTTTCCAGTCTAGAAATATAGGACTGGGAGATGCCAAGCATATCTGCTACCTCCTTCTGCGTTCGTTCTGTACCATCTTCGCTATTCAGTCCAAAGCGAAGCTCCACAATCACTTTTTCCCTGTCATTAAGCTTCTCAAGCGCCTTGCTCAAAAGCTTCTTATCCACTTCGTCTTCAATATTCTTATAAATCACATCTTCTTCCGTCCCCAGAATATCCGATAACAAAAGCTCATTTCCATCCCAGTCAACATTCAAAGGCTCATCAATAGAAACCTCTAACTTCGTCTTGCTATTTCTTCTTAAATACATCAAAATCTCATTTTCAATGCAACGGGATGCATACGTCGCCAGCTTAATATTCTTTGTCGGATTAAATGTGTTAATTGCCTTAATCAGTCCAATTGTCCCGATTGATATTAAATCCTCTACACCTACCCCAGTATTATCGAATTTCTTAGCAATATACACAACGAGCCTTAAATTATGCTCTACCAGCAAGGATTTTGCCTTGACATCATCATCTGTTCCAAGCCGTCCGATTGCATCAGCCTCTCGCTTTGCATCCAACGGCGCCGGAAGCACCTCTGCGCCTCCAATATAATGAATTTCACCTCTTCTGCGCAGAATCAGATCTCTAAAGTTTGGTATCATACGAAATTGAAACTTATTCGGAATAGAAATTTTTAATAACATATGTAACTCCCTTCTATCTCACAGATGAATTGAAAAAATTCAGCTATGCCTAGCCATGAAACAGCTCTGTATGTAGCAGGGCCTGATACTTTCTCTTCCCATCCAGGGAAACATCGCTTAACGCAGCAATGACAGACCTGTTTGATATCCTTTCCTCCCCATTCACGATAATCAGCTCATCTAGTTTAAGTCCCATCAAAAGTCCTTCTGCCTTTCCTACCGAACGGTATGGGATGACTCTAATCAGTTCCGGCCTTTTCTCTTTCATTCTTTCATAAATATCACTTAGCAGCTTCTTCTCTACAAGAATAACTGGTGTCCCAAAAACAGGATCTCGCAACCCGTTTCCGGTATCTAAAAAAGCTTCGCAATTCACTGCTTCCTCGTTTACTTTCATCATAATTGGATAGATATTGCTTTCGTCCCGTTTTTCTCTTCTCGTCTTCCGATACAACAGCACCCCAGATAAAATCACAGCAACACCTAACACAAAAAGTGTAAGTGGTTTGATTGCCGAAGTATCATTCAAAATCATCCGCACATAATATCCAGCTTTCGTATAGGTATAGATGGAAGAAATCGCTCCCCCCAGCAGAAATGTGATAAAAAGCAAGTAAATGGAATTCAGTGCCAGTGTCCCTTTCTTCTGTTTACCGAATGCGATCCGAACAACAAGAAATGTGGCCATAAAATAAGTAATGAAAAACGAAAGAACCATTGGCAGTCGAACGACCGCCAATACGCAAGCAATCATCCCTCCGATTGCAGCCCCAAGCAACATTCTTTTTTTTGAGCCTCCCTGTTTTCTCACCCTGTCAACAATCAAGAGAATCAGGAAGTCCATAATCACATTCACGAGGAAAAGAACATCCATGTAAACTTCGAGTTGCACGTTCACCTCACCTCTATCTGATAATCTCCATTATAGTCCAACCGCCACAAATATTTTGTAAAAACATAGTTTCCCTCCCCCTATTTTCACATATTATTTTCCCCATCTTTTTCTCTTTTTTCTCACTATCTTCCCCT
>CALZIE010000139.1 GCA_945787565.1 uncultured Lachnospiraceae bacterium | reverse complement strand
GGGGGATGTTCCGGTTATTTTTCTGACGGCTGTGGATGATGAGGTGAATGTGGTTATGGGACTGGATATGGGGGCCGATGATTATGTGACGAAACCATTCCGGATTCGTGAATTGATGTCCAGGATTAAGTCGGTGTTAAGACGGTATGAGAGACGGGATGGGGGAAGCCTTTTAGAGCGTCAGGCAGAGAAGGCGGATAAGAATGTTGTGAATCTGGATAAGGTGAGCGTGCATCTGGCAGAAGCAAAGGTGTTTAAGGATGGGAAGGAACTGATGCTGACTGCAATGGAGTATCGGCTGCTTCTTGTTTTTGTGCAGAACAGGGGACAGATTTTATCAAGAAATCAATTGTTAGAGGGAATTTGGGATGTGTCTGGGGATTTTGTGAATGATAATACGCTGACGGTTTATATGAAGCGTCTAAGGGAAAAATTAGAGGATGACCCGGCTGATCCGAAGTTGTTTAAGACGGTAAGAGGGATTGGATATATGCTAAGGAAAGGAGAACAGGATGAGTAGGAATCATGGGTTTCTTTTGTATGTGGCAGCGGAAGGGGTTCTTTTTATTCTGAGTGTTGTGCTGTATCTTCTTGTACCAACTGGAAGGGACATGATTGTGGTAGGTGGTATGGTTGTTCTTATGATTCCGGGATTTGTTTATCATGTATATCGGGAGAAGACGATTCGGAAGCTGTCTAAATATCTGACAAGAGTCCGGAATGGTCATTATGATTTTGAGATGCGGGATTATAAGGAGGGGGAACTTAGCATCTTAAAATCGGAGATTTATAAGATGACGCTTATGCTGACGGAACAGGCGGAGTTACTGCAAAAGGATAAGGTGTATTTGGCTGATGCAATCTCGGATATTTCCCATCAGTTAAAGACACCGCTTACTTCAATCGGAATGATGGCAGATCTTCTGGATGCGGATGTTCTGCCGGATGAGAAACGGAAGGAGTTTGCAAGGAATATCCTGCATAGCCTGAATCGTATGTCATGGCTTGTGACCTCGTTATTAAAGATTTCAAAGTTAGATGCGGGAACGGTTATATTGAAGAAAGAAAAAATCCAGTTAAAAGATGTGATCGAGAGTGCGGTAAAGGATTTGCTTATTTTACTTGATATCAAAGCGATTACACTTTTGATTCAGGGAAATGAGGAAGATACGGTAATGGGTGATTTTCCATGGCTTGCAGAGGCGATTGGAAATTTCGTTAAGAATGCGGCGGAACATACGAAGGAAGGCGGAACGATTGCGATTTATTATGAGGAGAATCTTTTGTATTCTTCGATTGTGATTGAGGACAATGGAAATGGAATCGCGAAGGAGGACCTGCCTCATATTTTTGAACGCTTCTATCGGGGAAAGAATGCAGGAGTAGAGAGTGTTGGAATCGGGCTGGCACTTGCAAAACAGATTATTGTGATGCAGAAAGGTTCGGTGGAAGTGGAAAGCACGGAAGGAGTTGGAACAAAGTTTATTGTGAAAGTATATCGGTAGGGTGATTGGAAATGTGACAGAATTGTCATTTTCCATGTCACCCTGCAGTCATATTAGGGCCGTATACTAAGGTACAGAAACAAAGAGATTTTATAGAGAAAGATAGAGAAGTAAGGTGGCATTGCCAATCGGCAAAGCGAGGAAAGGAGATTACGGTGGAAATTTTAAGGGTTGAAAATTTGACAAAAGTATACGGCGAAGGAGAAACGGAGGTAGTAGCGTTAAATAATGTTTCCTTTTCCGTGGAGAAAGGGCAGTTTGTTGCGATTATCGGACCATCCGGTTCCGGAAAGTCAACACTTCTTCATATGTTAGGAGGCGTGGATCGTCCCACGTCCGGAAAAGTGCATATCGATAACACCGATATTTATAGTTTAAATGAGACGAATCTGGCCGTTTTCAGAAGAAGACAGATCGGGCTGATCTATCAGTTTTATAATCTGATTCCGGTTTTGAATGTGGAAGAGAATATTACGCTTCCGCTTTTATTAGACGGAAGAAAGGTGGAGAAGGAAAGTCTTGATGAAATTATTCAAACATTGAACTTAGAAGGAAGGCTTTCTCATCTTCCAAACCAGCTTTCTGGTGGTCAGCAGCAGAGAGTGTCAATCGGAAGAGCCTTGATTACGAATCCGGCTATTGTGTTAGCAGATGAACCAACCGGAAACTTAGACCGTAAAACGGGGCTTGAAATCTTAAAGCTTTTGAAAATGTCAAACCGTATGTATAATCAGACGCTTGTAATGATTACTCATGATGAGAGAATCGCATTGGAGGCAGATCGGATTATTGCAATCGAGGATGGAAGAATCGCAAGGGATGAAGTGATCCGCCGTAAAGGACTGGGGGCATAGTAAAATGAATATTATGAATAAGCTTACCAGAAAACATATGATAAGCAATAAGAAGAGAACGTTGGTGACAATATGCGGCGTTATTATTGCAGCTGCCATGATGATTGCAGTTTCAGCGGGTATCGCTACATTTCGAGAGTTCCTTGCACAGATAGAGATGCAAGACAGTGGAAAATGGCATGTGATGTATCATGATGTAGCAAAGGAAGACACCACTGCAATAGCGGAAAAAGCATCGGATGATGTGATCTTTTATAAAAAGGAGCTGGGACATGCCTTTCTGGATGGTCTTACAAATGAAGATAAGCCTTATATTTATGGGGAAGCCTACGATGAAACGGCATTCTCCATGATGGGGATTCAACTGTTAGAAGGACGTCTGCCAGAAAGTTCGAAAGAAATCCTGGTTTCTAAATATATGCTGGAAGATGGAAATGAAACATTTCACATAGGGGATACGATCACGGTACAGTTTGGAACACGTATGATTCGGAAAGAGGATGGAACGGAGTGTGAGTTGACGAATGGATGGGCTTACTATGGAAGCAGGTATGAAGAGGACCGCCAGGAATGGCTTGTAAAGGATGGTCAAGAAATGACCTTTACGATTGTCGGGATTATGGAAAAACCAACTTTTGAGACTACATTTGGAGCGGGATATACCGCAATCACATATTTAGATGAGGCTCTGTATGACAAGATGGGGACAGCAGATGCTTATATTTTCAGCAACCATTTAAGTATGAATACCATAGATGAGCTCGTGGATTTTGCAGGAAAGTTGTCTCATTCCAATGCTTCCCCAGAGGGGCCACTTCGGTATTATGGATACAGCATGGATCCATCATTTAATGATATGGTAAGCTTTTTAGAATTGTTCTTAATGATTCTGATTATGGTGGGATCGGTTGCCCTGATTTATAATTCTTTTGCTATCTCTATTTCAGAACGAAGCAAGCAGTTTGGAATGTTATCAAGTGTGGGAGCCACAAAGAGGCAGAAGAGGAATGCAGTATTCTATGAAGCATTTCTGATTGGAAGCATCAGTATACCAATCGGATTATTATGTGGTATTGCAGGAGTGGGGATTACATTTTCCATCTTAAAGCCTTATTTTAGCGGATTTACGGATAGTGGACAGGAGGTACCATTAAGACTTGTTGTGAGCGCTCAGTCTGTTGTGACAGCAGTATTGTTTGCGATTGTGACAATCTTCATTGCAGCATACATTCCGGCTAGAAAGGCATCCAGGGTATCTCCGATGGAAGCAATTCGGCAGACAAAGGATATTAAGATATCAGGAAACGCAGTAAAGACGGGAAGATTGGTTCATAAGCTGTTTGGATTTGAAGGGGAGTTAGCACTTAAGAATCTAAAGAGAAATAAGAAACGATATCGTGCGCTTGTATTTTCTCTTTTTATCAGTCTTGTGCTGTTTATTAGTGTCGGAACTTTTGTGAGCTACTTATCTCAGGCATTTAAGATGACCTATGCGGAGAATAATTTTGATATTATGATTAGAAATCTCGATCAGGAAAAGCAGCCTGGAATCTGGGAGGCAATCAATCGACTTCCGGATGTGAAAGAGACGGAAGTAATCACGTACGTACCAATGGATTATACAATGGGAGAAGCGTTAAAGCAGTATGAAACCGCAGATTACAGACAGAAGTTAAGAGAACGATACGAACGTATGGGATATGAGGGGGAAGAACTAGAGGAGCGTATTTCTGAAAATCTGTTTTTCTTTTATATTCGTGCGCTGGATGAGGAATCATTAAACCGATATGCAAAAAAATGGGGCATTTCCATTAGTACGGATTCAAATGATATGCAGGCGATTCTTGTAAATAAACAGAAGGATCAGTCTGGTTACGGCATGATTGAGTGTGTGCCAACTTCCTTAGCAAGCGGCATGACCATTTCTTTAAATCATGATATTTATGATGGACAGAGCTCTGAAACTGATGTGATAGATACGGAACAGGTTCAGCTAACGATTGCAGGTGTGACGGAGGAATTGGTTATGGGCATGAGTTATCCGAATATCGGTGATGGAGTGCTTTTGTATGTGTCACAGTCTGTGTATGAAAAAATCATGAGTGAGACGAAGGAATCGGGGATGAAGTTTGTTTCTGGCATTTATATGACTGCAAATCATGCGGAAAATTTGAATGATGAGATTGAAACGATTTTAAAGGAAAATGGACAGAGGAATGCCAGCCTTTTAAATATAGCGGATGAAATGAAGCAAACGAATCAGCTGATTGTGATTTTTTCCGTATTTTGCTATGGATTTATTGTACTGATTTCGATGATCTGCATTGCAAATCTGTGCAATACCATTTCCACCAGTATGGATTTAAGAAGAAAAGAATTTGCCATGATTAAGAGTGTCGGTATGACGCCAGCAGCATTTCGGAAGATGATTCGGTTCGAGAGTATGTTTTATGGAATGAAGGCTCTTCTTTATGGAATTCCAGTGAGTCTTCTTCTGGGAGCATGGATTGAGAAAAGGCTCTCCAATATGTATGACACCACCTATTCGTTTCCATTTCACATTTACCTGATTGGTATTTTGGCGGTCTTTGTGATTGTTCTCACCACCATGACCTACGCTGGCGCTAAGATACGTCGCGAAAATATAGTGGATGGACTTCGGGCGGATGTGGCTTAGATCATGATATTTTCGGTTGTGACAGAAAGCTTTATTATGGGGGCGTTTTTGATTTATCACATAGCAAGTTGCGATTTACTTTTAAAATGTAATAGATTACAATAAATTTATTAAGAGTAATCGAATGTGTAGATTACGTAGGAGGTTAGTTCATGACGGATTTTGTAAAGCGGGCTGATCTGTGTAAAGTGGAGATTGATAAATATCGACCATTTGAAGGAAATATGTTACAACAAGTGAAAAGCTTTTATCGTGTATCAACTACATGGACATCCAATGCATTAGAAGGAAATACCCTAACAGAAAGTGAAACTAAAGTGATCTTAGAGGATGGTATCACGATTGGTGGTAAAACCTTAAGAGAGACATTAGAAGCAAGCGGTCACGCAAAAGCATATGACTATATGTTCACGTTAATGAAAAAAAATATCATTACTATTAGTGACATACAAAAATTACATCAGCTATTTTACGATATGATTGAAAGAGATAAAGCAGGCGTATTCCGTAAGGAACAGGTATTTGTATCAGGATCAAAGTATCCAGTATGTATTCCAGAAGAGATCGAGTCTGAAATGGAAGAGTTATGTGTATGGATGAATTCTGTAAGGGCTAAGATGCATCCAATTGAATTTGCTGCAAAGTTACATCAAAAATTTGTTTATATACATCCTTTTATTGATGGGAATGGAAGAACAGCAAGATTGCTTATGAATACAGCATTAATTCAAGCGGGATATTTGCCTTGTGTAATATCACCATATATCCGTTTGGATTATATTAATGCTTTAGAAGCGGGACATAAAGATGAATCCGTATTTACGAGGTTTATTGCAGAAGCCGAATATGAAACGGAAAAAGATTTCATCCGAATGCTTGGAGCAAAGATTCCTGAATTCAAAGAAATCTAGTAAAGACCTAATTTTCAAAAAATAGAGAATTAAAGAATATCAGGAAAAAGAGAAGAATCCATCAGGTGTTAATCTGAGGGATTCTTCTCTTTTTATTAGCCTTTTCTAAACATATAACATGCATGAAACGTACAGGAAGAATAAGAAATTGACATATGGAAAATAAAGGTGGATAATATCGATGTATCATATTTTAATACATATTGCATTTAAAAATGCTGAACAGACAAGTAAATAGGGAAGAAATGCTGATGAATTTTAGTTAAGACAAGGAATGCTTGTCGGTTTAAAGCAGGAGAAATAGGGAAAGCAGATCAATTAATCTGTGAAAAAATGATATTGGAGATAACGGGAGGTTTGCAAATATGTCAAGATTTGATTATGCAGTACAGATGATGGAACGTGAGATTGAGCAAGGAGAAATCGCAGGTGCTACAGTGATGGTTTTAAAGGATGGCGCTGTCATATTAAATGAGAGCAGAGGGTTCGCAAATAAGGAACGGAAGACTCTGATGAAAGAGGATACGATCATCCATTTATTTTCTATGTCAAAACCGGTTACTTCTACGGCTGCAATGATTTTAGTGGAAAGAGGACTGATTGATTTTCTGGATCCAGTTTCTAAGTTTTTACCGGGATTTCAGAATCA
>CALZIE010000138.1 GCA_945787565.1 uncultured Lachnospiraceae bacterium | reverse complement strand
GATAGCGGGGATGCTTTATATAAAGAAACCTATGAAAGCCTTATTCGTAAAGTGCTCCAGTCAGAATCCGAGCCGGCAGTAATAGTCCTTAATATGGTGCAATACGATAACGGAAACAATGCACAGGCAATCCACAATGAGGTCGCAAAGTATTATGACCTTCCGATCATCAGCATGAAAGACAGCCTATTTGAAGAAATTCTCTATGGAAGACTGACGGCAGCAGAAATCTCAGCCGATAACATTCATCCAAATGACACTGGGCACGCCATGATTGCAAAAATCATATCAAACTACCTTTCACAGGTAAATGACGGTACCATTACTAACAATACCCCTTATGAGCTTCCAAAAAGCAGTCAGGATTTAATCAGTATCGATTCCAAACGTTTGCAGAACTACAATATTGATGCAACCTTATCCGGTTTTGAAGCAGATACCCGTACGCAAAATGGAATCACAGATATCTTTAAAAATGGCTGGCAGGCAAAACAAGAAGGAGATGAAATCACCTTTTTGGTAAGCGGTTCAAGGATTGCCCTTCAGTATAAAAAGACAAATACAATGGATGCACCAAAAGCAGAAGTCTTTGTAGACGGCACCAAGATAGCCGATATCGATGGCAATTATGAAAACGGCTGGGGTGACTGGCTCTACTTACACGACATTTATTCCGGCCAAGAATCCGAACACACTGTAACTATCCGTCTTACCACCTCCGCACCAAAAGACTTCTATCTAGTTTCTTTAATCGTGCGGTAAAAAAATAATATCTTTAGGGAATGTGTATCGATGGTAGTGTACATAAAACCCATCTGGGGAAATTGGAAACAGAAGAGAGGGAGAGAATGCGAGCAGAGAGACGGATGTGGAGAAATTCATTCCCCTACATCCGCTTCTTTGTTCTCATTCTCTCCCTCTCTTCTGTTTGTTCCTATTTCCCAGGTCGTGCAATCAATACGATGTTGCCGTAGGATTCTAGTACACATGATCCGTATGTTTCATTTTGATGGTTTTAGTTTCAAATGTATTCATGGTAAGGGAAGAAGGACTTACTTTATAACTGCTTTCTACCGCATTGATTCGGCATGTGTAATTCTTACCTTTATATTTGGCTGTGACTTTTACAAAACCAGTACCAACAATCTTAACATATCCCAGTTATCAACCGTTGCAATAGATTCATTTGAAGATGTCCAGGTTATGCTATCATAGTTCCAGTAGAATGTTTCAGGACTAACGGAAGTATCAGTAAGTGTTAATACAAGTGTGTTTCCGCGCTGCAATTTTATGCTGGTCTCATTTAAATAGACCGAAGGAGTAGCCGATGTGGAACCGGCAAGTGTGACTGATGGTGTCTTTGCGGTACATGCAAGAGCAAACGCCAGCAGAGGAATTCGTAATTTTTTTTATTGGTAATCCTCTATTCTTAAAATTTTACCGAAATATGGTATTATAATTATAGTACCATGTCAATTTCTGATATATATTAGCCTATTTTGCAAGTGGAATGGATGCGATACTTAATGAAGAATAGGAAATAGCCGATATATAAAGCACAAGAAAAAGGAGGTTAATGATGGCAGTTAATACAAATTATACAAATTATACATCGTCACTGCTGACTGGCGGCAGTTCAGGTTCTAGTGCAGTGTCAGAGTTTATGTCCATTCGTAGTGGAAGCTATAAAAAATTATTAAAGAGTTATTATGCCAAGCAGGAAGAAAACGAAAAAGAAGAAACAAGTACAAAGCAGGAATATCTCACTGCAAAACAGGATGCAGATTCTCTTTACAAGGCATCTTCTGCACTCAATAATAGATCTCTGTTTGAAAAAAAACAGAATGCAGAAACTGGAGAGTATGAGTATGATAGGGATGCGATTTATAATGCAGTAAAGGAATTCGCAGATGCATACAACAGTACCCTTGACAGTTCTAGCAGTCAGGATAATACATCCGTTTTACGAAAAGCAGCCCAAATGACATCCACAACAGCTGCTAACAAAAATCTGTTAAGCCAGGTAGGAATTACGGTAGGAAGTGATAATAAGCTCACAGTGGATGAGACTGCACTGAAAAATGCGGATATTAACACATTAAAGACTCTATTTACCGGAAACAATTCCTTAGCAGAAAAGGCAACTACTAAGGCGAAAGCGATTAGCAGTGCAGCATCACAGGCAGTAACAGGAAACCGTTTATATGGCAGCAGTGGAAAATACAGCACATCTTATGGTGGATCTTACATCAATCGTCAGCTATAACAAAAAAGTGGAGTATTAGTCACTAATTCACTAATTGTGATAAAATGGAAGTTGTGATAAGATAAATGTAAAAGCAGCAGGAAAAGGAGGACATGATGAAAAAGCTAATTCTTGTTACATCCCCGCCCGCATGTGGAAAAACATTTATATCAAAGGAACTTGCAAAGGCGATTCACGGAATTGTTTATCTTGATAAGGATACGTTAATCAAACTATCCAATCAAATCTTTAAGGTGGCAGGGCAGGAGATAAACCGCAGCTCTGCATTCTTTGAAGAGAATATCCGTGATTACGAGTATGAAGTCATTGTAGATTTAGCGCTAGAGGCGTTGGAATACGATGACAAGGTACTGATTAATGCTCCATTTACAAGAGAGATCCGTAATCTTGACTACATCCGGTCACTGAAGGAAAAGTTGGCCCAAAAAGGAGCAATTTTATGTATCATCTGGGTGCAGACATCGATAGAGGTTTGCCACCAAAGAATGATTGATCGAAACTCCTCACGTGATACTTGGAAGCTAGAGCATTGGGATGAATATATCAAAGGATGTAATTTCAATCCTCCTCTTGCTTTAGATGACCCGGATATCAAAGATGATTTCCTAATCTTTAAAAATTCCTCCGATGCCGAATTCCAAAATTCTCTGAAGACACTGGTGCCTATTTTAGAGGCATAGGAGAGCAAGAAGGGAAAGAGGGCATAGAGGGGATGCGTGGTCCGCTAGACCGCGCATCCCCTCTACGCCCTCTGTGTTCTTAAATTTTGTAAGGTTCAACAAGAGTAGGCCTAAAAAGAGTGCCTGAGTTATTTTACTAGGCTTTCAAGGTCCTGATAGAAGGATGGGTAGGAGATGGTGACGCAGTCGGCGTCTTGAATTGTTGTGGTGTTGTCTGCGATTAAAGAAGCAATGGCAAAGGACATGGCGATACGGTGATCTTTATTGCTATTTATGATAGCTCCGTGTAGTGGTTTGCCACCGTTGATTATCATGCCATCATCGGTAGCAGTGATATCGGCTCCCATAAGGGAAAGATTATGAACCATGACATCGATACGGTTTGATTCCTTTACCTTTAACTCTTGTGCGTCCTTGATAATCGTGGTGCCTTCTGCGGCGCAGGCAAGAACCGCTATCATAGGAAGCTCATCAATCAGTCTTGGAATCAGGCCGCCTTCAATTGTGGTGCCTTTCAAGGTGCTTGTTTTTACATGGATATCCGCATAAGGTTCACCGTTGCTGTCGGATTCATTTTCAAGGGTAATATCAGCGCCCATCATGCGGCAGACATCTAAAATTCCATCACGGGTTGGATTAATGCCCACATGCCTAATTACAACCTCAGAATCTGGCACAATCAGTCCGGCAGCAATAAAGTAGGCGGCGGATGAGATGTCTCCAGGTACAATTACTTTTGTAGCTTTTAAAAATGGATTAGGCTGAATAGTTGCCGTAGTTCCTTCTGTTGCTACATCAGCACCAAAAGTGCGGAGCATGATCTCGGAATGATTACGGGATACATAAGGTTCGGTAACACTAGTAGGGCTATCAGCATAAAGACCTGCTAATAGGATGGAAGATTTAATCTGAGCGGAAGCAACCGGAGATTCATAATGGATTCCTTTTAAGAATGCTTTTTTGTGTCCATGATTTTGCATTCTTGTTTTTAGTGAACCGTTAATACGAAGCGGAGCACAGTTATTAGCAGGAATGCTCATAATGTCAGCTCCCATCATGGTAAGCGGCTTAATAATACGTCCCATCGGACGTTTTTTGATGGAAGCATCACCGGTCAGATTACTTTCAAATGGCTGCCCGCTTAAGATACCAGAAATCAGACGCATAGTTGTTCCGCTATTGCCTACATCTAACATTCCAGATGGAGAAGATAAGCCGTGAAGTCCCTTTCCATAAACCTTTACCTGGTTAGAAGAACGATCATTTTCAATCTGAATGCCAAGTTCCTGAAAACAAGATATAGTGGATAAACAGTCCGCGCCTTGAAGGAAACCATGAATTTCTGTCATTCCTTCTGCAAGAGCGCCGAACATGACGGCACGATGGGAAATGGATTTGTCTCCCGGTACCACAATCTCGCCGGTGATTTTTTTAACTCGGTTAAAATTCATATCTATATTTCCTTTCTTTTTACAGCTGATATCGGTACAGTATGTCTTAAAGATTATCTCTCATAAATGGTATAATTATGTGCCTTTAAAAGCTGTACCGCTTTCTCTTTTTCATCATTTTTGTAAAACTCAATGCGCAGAACTCCCTGCTCAAACTCACGGTTATGTATAATCCCGATGTTCTTTATGCTGATCTGATTGCTTCCAAGAAGGGTGGCAATAATGGCAATGGCGCCTGCTTCGTCTGTAATATCAATGAATACTTCATAAATCCGATTCAGAAGACCGTTGGAATTTGGAATCTGGCTTCGATATGTGCCGGCTTCTTCAAAGATATCAAACAGATACTTCCCATCCTTTCGATCAATTGCTTCATAAAGGGAAGCAAGAGAGTTCATATAACGGGATAGAATTGTTTTTATGCTGTCTGCATTGGTTAAACAGATATTCTGCCAGATTACAGGGGATGAAGAAGCGATTCTTGTAATGTCTTTAAAGCCTCCAGCAGCGAGCATGCGCATCTTTTCGGAGGCATCATCTGAGTTTTTTACTAGATTGACCAATTCAGCAGCGATCAAATGTGGAACGTGGCTGATAGCTGCTGTAATAAGGTCATGTTCTTGGGCATTAAGTATAATTGGAATAGCACCAACCTTGGTTACCACATCGGTAAGAGTCTTAAGTTTCTCGGCGGGTGTCTTAGGAAAAGGAGTTAGAATGTAATATGCATTTTCTAAAAGCTTTTCATGAGAGCTATGATAGCCAGTCTTTTCAGAACCAGCCATTGGGTGTCCGCCGATAAAGTTAGAAGAAAGAAGCAGTTTTTCGGCTGCTTCTTGAATATTGCCTTTCACACTTCCGACATCTGTTAAGATACAGTCTTTTTTTATAACTGTTTTAAGTCGCTCCAGATATTCAATGTTCTTAAGAATTGGAGCACATAAAAATATAATATCGCAATCTGCGAAATCCTGTTCCAGGTTAGTAGATACAATATCGATAATTCCGTCAGCCACAGCTTCGTTCAGACTGGCATTTGTTTTCTTGCTATTATGATTGTAGGAAATGATCATTGGTGGATCAGGCAGTGCTTTTAATGCACGTGCGATTGAACCTCCGATCAGGCCAAATCCAATAAAGCCATATGTGCTCATGGGAGTACCTCCGAGTTAGAATTTTTTACCCATCAGTTCTGCAAATGGGCGAAGTTCTGTGCATAGCTGTTCGAACTGAGGGAAAGTCAGAGACTGTGGACCGTCAGATAAAGCAATTGCTGGGTTTGGATGAGTTTCAATCATTAAACCATCAGCTCCAGCTGCAACTGCGCATTTAGAAAGTGGTGCAACATAAGAACGTACTCCAGTAGCATGACTTGGATCTACGATAATCGGGAGATGACTCTTTTCCTTAATGACAGGAACGGCACTGATATCCAGTGTGTTTCTTGTGGCGGTCTCAAAAGTACGAATACCACGTTCGCATAGTACTACATTTGGATTCCCTTCTGAAATAATATATTCACTTGCATTCAGCCAGTCATCAATCGTAGCAGCCAGCCCACGTTTTAAAAGGACAGGGAGACCTGTTTTTCCAGCTTCTTTTAATAAATAGAAGTTTTGCATGTTTCGAGCACCGATCTGTAGCATATCCACATATTTTACAGCGGTTTCAATAGCAGCTAAGCTAGTCACTTCACATACAACACTAAGGCCCGTTGCTTCTCTTGCTTCTTTCATATATTTTAAACCTTCTTCTTCTAATCCCTGGAAGGAGTAAGGGCTTGTACGAGGCTTATAAGCACCACCTCTTAAAATGGTAGCACCGGCTTTTTTGATTGCAAATGCAGTCTCTAACAGCTGCTCTCTGCTTTCAATCGCGCATGGACCGGACATAATAACGAATTCATCTCCCCCAATGGAGGTGTTTCCTACCTTTACAACCGTTGGCTCCGGATGAAACTTTCGGTTTGCTAATTTATAGCTTTCTGTGACTGGGACGATTTTGTCCACATCTTCTGCAATTTCTAAATTTTGAGTCATTAGTTTACTTTTATCTCCAACTACACCTATAATTGTTACTTCTTTACCTTGTGATACATGAGTATCCAGACCGTTTTCTTTAATTAAATTAAGAATATGTTCAATGGATTCTCTCTTCGCATGGGGTTTCATTACAATGATCATACATTATCCTGCCTTTCAGAAGTATCTGCATATGTTGCTAGTATA
>CALZIE010000137.1 GCA_945787565.1 uncultured Lachnospiraceae bacterium | reverse complement strand
TTCAAATGCTGCCTGTAATGCATCATGAGTATCATCTAATGCAGTTCTGTTTTCGATATATTCGGTTCTCTGGATTGTTGCGTTGTTCCAGCCCCAGTTACAGTTGTTGCTCACGCCATAACCACTCTCATCAATTACTTTATACTGATCATCACCAACAGCTTCCCAGTTCTTTCCTTCTACACCAAGCATTGCAAGATCGTATACATCTGGGTTTGTATAGAATTCATTTAATACCATCATGGCTCTTTCTTTGTTCTTGCTTGTTGCGTTGATTGCAACACCATTATTAATATAGGAATTTACCTTCTTTGGCTGGGAAGCAACTGGATCGACAATGGTTACATTCCAATCTGGATGTTCTTCATTCGCCTGCTTTGCATATGTCATACAGCTACCAAGATTCCAAATCATAGACGCCGTTCTTCCGGTAAGAAGACCTGTCTGTCTTTCATCACTGGAATTTAATACATCGCTTGACCAGCATCCTGCATCAGCAAGTTCTTTCATCTGTAAGCAGTAATCACGGAAACCATCCCATTCAACAATATATGTAAAGTCTAAATCATCTGGATTTTGTGTATTATAAAGTACTAACTCTCCACCCTTTGGTGCACCACCTGTTATAGAATATCCCTGTGTCTGGAAATACTGATACCAAGGGCCACCAAGACTTGCATACATACCGTCTGCTGCGCAGGCTTTATAAAAGCTCATCAATTCATCCCACGTGGAAATGTCCGTAAACCCGTATTTCTCCATTAAGTCACCACGAACTGCCATTACATCCTGTCCAAATTCATTGGAGTAGTTTGGAACCATGTAAATCTGTCCATCAATTTTTGCCTGTTCCCATGCCATCTGTGGTACTACTTCCCAGATATCTGGTGCATATGTCTTAATGAAATCTTCAGATAATGGAGCAAAACCCCCTAGCGCAACCGTTTGCTCATAATGGCACCAGCTAGATGCCGTAAAGATTAAATCAAAATCTTCCTGCGAGGAAAAAAGAAGGGAATACTTTGTAGTATGTTCACCCCAGGATAAGAATTCTACATTCAAAGAACAATTTAATTTCTCTTCTAAGATTTCATTGATTTTTCCATATACTTCATCAAAATCTGGGGTTCTGTCACCGATTAAGTACATCGTTAAATCTACATGTTCTGATGTATCAATTGCACTTGTTTCTCCACTTTCTGCAGCAGTCGGCGTGCTTGTCTGACTATCTGCCGCAGTACTCGTTGTGTCTTTTGCCTCTGTCCCCTTAGAACTACATCCTGTCAGCATTCCCATTGTCATTGCTGCTGTCAATAACACTGATACTAACCTTTTCATTCCTTTTCTCATAATATCCTCCTCTAAAATATAATATTTTTAATGGGCTTAGCCCTTTACTGCTCCAATTGTAATACCTTGTACGAAATACTTTTGAACAAGTGGATATGCTAATACGATTGGTCCCGTTACAACAATCGTTAGCGCCATCTTTAAGGTCTGTGTCGGAAGAGATACCGCGCTAGCGACACTGCTTGCTGCTGAATTGGAAAGCAGCTTTTTGTAGGCTTCGATGTTATTCACCTGCTGATACAAAAAGTACTGTAATGGATATTTGGTATCACTCTTTATATAAAGCATGGCATTGTACCAGTCATTCCAATATGCAAGTGCAATGAAAAGTCCAACCGTTGCAAGTGCCGGTTTGATCATTGGCATTACCACTTTAAATAAGGTTCGAAACTCTCCACAGCCATCAATCTTTGCTGCTTCAATTAAAGAATCCGGAATGGCCATAATGTAACTCTTCATAATTAACAGGTTATACACGCTAAAAAGAAGTGGCAGTAACAATGCAAGGTAACTATCACGAAGATTTAATTTCTGTGTAATTAATATAAAGTAAGGAACCAGACCACCTGAAAACAAGGTCGTAAAGTAGAAGAAGAAGGAAAATTTGTTTCTCCATTCAAAATCTTTTCTGGATAACACATAGGCTGTCATCGTCTGAAGTAAAAGTCCGCCAACGGTTCCAATAACCGTTAATCCAATTGTTGTTGCATAAGCCCTTAATACAACGGCTGGATCTTTGAATACAGTCTTGTAAGCTTCTAAGGAAAAATCCTGCGGAAAAATACTGAATCCATTTTGAATAATTGCCTGTTCGGAAGAAAAAGAGCCTGAGAGAATCATAATAAATGGAACAAAACACATTAATGCAATCAGTCCTAAAAAGCCGTATGCAATGATATTAAGCCAAATTACGTCAGAACCTGTTTTAATTTTGTTTGAATGCTTTTCCGATGCCACTTTTTCACCCCCCTAAAATAATGTATAGTCTTTATCATATCGACCAACTAATTTATTCACGATCACAATGGTTATAAAACAAAGTACCGACTGATACAGACCAATTGCTGCTGACATACCAAAATCATTGCTACTTGTTAAGGCACGGAATGTCAGGGTATCAATTACATCGGTGTAATTATATAAGAGCCCATTGTTTCCAACTAAGTTATAGAACATATCAAAGTTTCCTTTAAAGATACCACCTACGGATAACAAGAGTAAGATAATGGTCGTTGGCATAATCATTGGCAGCGTTACTTTAAATATTCTCTGGAACACATTGGCCCCATCAATCTTTGCTGCTTCATAAATGGAGGTATCAATTCCCATAATGGCTGCCAGATACATAACCGAACCATATCCAATTCCTTTCCATACATTAAAAAACAGAAGAATAAACGGCCAATATTGTGGTTTTGTGTAGAATGAGATCTTTTCTCCTCCGAAGTATGTAATAATACGGTTTATGAATCCGTAATCGGAACTAAAAATGTTAAATGCCATAACGCCTACAATAACCCAGGAAATAAAGTATGGTAAGAACATTAAGGATTGCGTGATCTTGCGGTAATGTTTGTTTCGAATTTCCGTAAGAAAGATGGCTACTGCAATCTGTGTAATGGTATTCACCGCAATAAATAACACGTTATACAATACCGTATTTCTCGTTACCAGCCCTGCCTGCCCGGATTTAAAAAAGAATTTAAAATTCTCAAGCCCATTCCATGGACTTCCCCAGATTCCACCTGCGTAATTGTACTTTTTAAAAGCCATTACAATTCCAGTCATCGGGTAGTAGGCAAAAATCAAAGTGTAAATGACTGCTGGAGCAAGCATAAGTAAAAATACCCTATATTTATAGAGTTTTTTGAAAAATCCTCTCCATCCACTTTTCTTCATATTCCTAATCTTCCTCCTCCTTGTGCGCAACGTTTTCGTTGCTCAATATTTTCTTGTCCTTTCCTGTTCTTTTGTGTTTTCGTACGGTTTTCGTTTCTATATCTATTATAGTTTTGGTTATTTTTTCTTGCAACTTGCATTATTTACAATAATTTCCATGTTTTATTATGTACTTTTGCCAATCTTTTTTGGTGTTTGTGCAACTTATTCTCATCGGTTGTTGCGCAGTGTGCAATTAATGCGCTTTTTGGGGAATTTAGGGGTGCGAATGTTGCGTAAAAAAAGACTTCAGAAAATTACATTCTGAAGCCTTTCCACATTTATACATCTGTATTATTCTTCGATATTATTATACTTCGACATGACTTAATTTACAGATTTCATCTATCATTCCGCCGATTGTTTCAATGGTATCGATTAACGGCTGATCGGTTGTAATATCAATTCCAGCCATCGCAGCTAATTCTACTGGAGCCTTTGTGCTTCCTGCTGCTAATACTTTCTTCCAATCTTCAATTGCTACATTGCCTTCATTCTCAATTCGTTTACATACCTGTGTGGCAACGGTAAGACCTGCACTGTACGTGTAAGAATATAAGCCCATGTAATAATGAGGCTGACGCATCCAGGTTAATTCTGCACCTTCTGTCAGTTCTACTTCATCGCCCCAGAATTTTGTTAATACATCTTTCATAATGCCGCTTAATGTGTCTGCCTGAACACTTCCACCGGCATCCACAATCTTATATACCTCTCTCTGGTATGCAGCTTCTAATAGATGTGTTACAAAGTTATGATAGTAGGTATTGCTTACCATATTGGATAATACCCATCTGCGGAAGCGTTCATCATCACTTGTCTTTAATAAGTAGTGGCCCATAAGAAGCTCGTTCATCGTTGATGGACTCTCTACAAAGTAAGAGGATACCTGGGTATCAAAGATGGACTGTGCGTTATTACAAGCTTTGAAATGTCCGGCATGTCCTAATTCATGCGCAAGTGTAAATACATCTGACATTCTGTCATTCCAGGAAAGAAGGATAAAAGAATTTCTTCCGTAAGGGCTTGCACAGAAACCGCCGGTGGATTTTCCCTGATTCTGAGCGAAATCTACCCAACGATCCTTGTAAGCGGTCTGAATCATTTTCACATAGTCTTCTCCTAGAATGGATAAGCCTTTTTCGATATACTGCTTAGATTCTTCAATGGTTACTTTTGGGCTATAGTCGGTATCAATCGGAAGTTTTAAATCTGCATATGTCATCTTATCCAGATTATGAAGTTTTTTAATTAATCTCGCATACTTTCTCATATGTGGAGCCAGTTTTTCCATGATAAGATCAATCTGACGATCGTATAACTCACGGCTTACTTTCTGTGGGAACAGTAAACTGTCAAATACAGAATCGAATCCTCTTAACGTAGCCATTGTTTTTTCATGCTGAACCGTTGCATTGTATGCGGTAGCCGTAACATTTTCATACTGCTTGATTTTTTTTGAAAATGCTTCAAATGCTGCACGTCTTACATTCGTACGTGGATCATATTCATAATCATCTTCAAATAAAGAATAACCTAAAGGAAACTCTTCTCCATCTACGGTAAAGGAATCAAATTTCATATCTGCTAATTTCGTAACATTATAAACTTCATAAGGGGAATTTATGGTTGGGGAAATTGCAGAAAGCACTCTCTCGGCTTCTGGATGAAGTTTGTGTGGCTTCTCTCTTAGAATATCCTTAAGGAAATTCTTACTTTCTTTTGCCATCTCAATTGCTGCTTCGATTACTTCTTCTTTCTGCTCTACAATCTCGCTTTCTACGAAGCTAAGCGCGCTAAATGTAGCAGAAATGATTCTTCCAATTTTGCCGTTTCGTTCCTGATTTGCACCATCGTAATAATCAACAGATACTGCTAAATATGTATAATCTTCAATCAATACGGCAAGTTCATATAATTTTCGGTAATCATCTAGACACTTAACAATCGTTTCGGCTGAATTTAATTTTCCTTTGTAAGATGAAACCATCTCATCTCTTAATTTTTCTAACTTTGCTAAATCTGCATACATATCTTCTTCTGTTGCATAGATTAGAGACAAATCCCACGTTAATTCCACTGGAACATCTTTTCTTGATAACAATTCTTTTGCCATTTTACTTGTTCCTTTCCTATGTATTGATTAATCGATTCCTTATTGCTTTTATACAAATGAGTAAGGAATCGAAAGATCTGTTTGACCTTTCGTATCATTGTAACAGAAAAAATCAATTTTTTCCAGATAATACTGTGATTTAATCGTAAGTCATCCAATGCATTACGGTTCCTATTTTCCTTATTTTCTAATCGCAATCATTATTCTTCTAATTTCTACTCTTTTTCAACTATGCATTGATAAATACTAATTTCATATCCAAGTTATTCGATTACTTCTCCATGAATACATACCCGTCCACCATCCGGTCATTTTGCATCAAATTGTTTGGAACGGCAATTACCATAATCCAATTCTGCTCCATTTTGTAATGCATACACAGATGGATAAATTGTATTCCAAAGTTCATGACACAGTGGAGGACACAAATCCTCCACTTGTCAAATGTGCATTCCGATGTTCGCACTAGACATTCCACTTTTTAAAACTGACTTCCATGTAGCCGTTTTTATGCCCATGCAAAATTATCTTTTCCAGCACCAACCTCAAAATGATATTTTACAATTCCAAGGTCGATCTTGCTATAAAAACCTAATCCTGCTTTCGCCGTTACTTTATTTCCATCAAGGGTAAATGTAAACTTCTGCTGATTTACTGCGGTAGGTGCAAGAAGTGCTGCTTTTACGCCTCTCTCAAACCACTCTGGCATAGTACCATTAACCTTGGTAACATCTTGTATTGTCTTTGATTTATGCGCTACTCCCTGCGTCTTACCATAACCAAGTGAGATAACCAAACATAATTTTTCACCATCTGCTACTGTATATGCTGTCTTGATTTTGCTAAATGTCATAGCCACCCAGCAAGTATTGAGCCCAAGCTGCTGGGCATATAATACGATTTTTTCTCCATAGTATCCGCACTTTTCATCAAGACCAGAACCTTTCTTACCGATAAGTGCAATGTAATTCTCCACGCCAGAGAACTTTCCATAGTGTGCCATTGTTCCATCAAAGGCCTTTGGTTCATCACATACAAGCTGGATATGTAATCCACTTTCTTTGTTGCACTCATTAATCTTCTCAATAAGCTGTTTTTTAATATCCTCTGGTATTTCCTTCTTTTCATAAGACCGAACGGAGTGTCTTTGTTCCATTGCTTCTAATAATTCCATTATTCTATCCTCCTAAACTTCAATACTATGCGGTTTCACTGCCGGATCATGTGTTGCAAGAATTTCTTTGCACTTCTTATCCAAGCTCAATTCCTGTATCCACT
>CALZIE010000136.1 GCA_945787565.1 uncultured Lachnospiraceae bacterium | reverse complement strand
GCAGGAAAAAGAAATTTTAAAAGATATCAATCTTACTATTGATACAAACAGCTTTATTGCCATTACAGGTCCGAACGGAGGTGGAAAATCAACACTTGCGAAGATTATCGTAGGAATTGAGCAACCAACTTCCGGACAGATTTTATTTGATGGAAAAGATATCACAGATATGAGCATAACCGACAGAGCGAGACTTGGAATCGGATTCGCATTCCAGCAGCCGGTCCGTTTTAAAGGAATCACGGTAAAAGATTTAATCACACTTGCTTCTGGGGAAAAACTTTCTGTATCTGAAGCATGTGAGTATCTTTCTGAAGTAGGGCTTTGTGCAAGAGATTACATCAATCGTGAAGTAGACGCAAGCCTTTCCGGCGGGGAATTAAAGCGAATTGAGATTGCGACCATCTTAGCAAGAAAGACAAAGCTTTCTGTATTTGATGAGCCGGAGGCAGGAATCGATCTATGGAGCTTCCAGAATCTGATTCAGGTATTTGAGAAGATGCATAAGGAAATCGAAGGTTCCATCGTGATTATTTCCCATCAGGAACGTATCTTAAATATTGCAGATCAAATTATTGTAATTGCAGACGGAAAGATTGTAAAGGCGGATGATAAAGATAAGATATTGCCAGAACTCCTTTCTGCATCAAATGAATGTAAGTATTTCAAAGGGGAGGCATAATCATGGATGAGATTCAAAGACAGATGCTTGAACAGATCGCTGATCTTCACGGGGTACCTCAGGGAGCGTATAACTTCCGTATCAATGGAGAAGGTGCGGGAAGAAGAACGACAGAGCATATTGATATTGTAACAAAGAAGGATAAGCCAGGAATTGATATTATCATTAAACCAGGAACGAAGAATGAAAGTGTTCATATTCCAGTTGTATTAAGCCAGACCGGTCTTACGGAGTCTGTTTATAATGATTTTTATATCGGAGACGACTGTGATGTGACAATCGTAGCCGGATGCGGAATCCATAATGGAGGAAGTGAGAAGTCTGAGCATGATGGCATTCATACCTTCTTCATCGGTAAGAATGCGAAAGTACGCTATGTAGAAAAACATTATGGTGCAGGAGACGGAAGTGGAGAGCGTATCTTAAATCCTCAGACAATCGTGCATTTAGAAGATGGTGCCTACATGGAAATGGATACGGTTCAGATTAAAGGTGTGGATTCTACTGTTCGTATCACAAGAGCTGATCTAAAGGATCGTGCTACCCTTGTAATTCGAGAAAAAATCATGACCCATGGAAAGCAGACGGCAAAGACCGATTTTGAAGTGAATTTAAACGGTGTGGACTGTGGTGCCAATGTAATTTCTAGATCTGTTGCAAAAGGAGAATCCCATCAGGAATTCTTGTCAAAGATTAATGGAAATAATAAATGTATGGGACATACGGAGTGTGATGCCATCTTAATGGATCATGGCAGTGTTACAGCAATTCCGGAACTGACTGCAAATAATTTAGATGCAAGTTTAATCCACGAAGCAGCGATTGGAAAAATTGCTGGGGAACAGTTGATTAAGTTGATGACTTTGGGATTAACAGAGGCCGAAGCAGAAGCACAGATTGTAAATGGCTTCTTAAAATAGAATAGTGACAGACAAAAGGAAAGCGGGCAGATTCTCTTAGGAGGACTGTCCGCTTTTTTTGGGGGATTTTAATGAAAAAAATTCGAAAACTGTTCCTATAAAAGAAATAAGTTGTGCGGAGGCTTATTTCTTCTAATTAGGATGATTTAATGATAAAGGAAAAGTGTGACGAGATTTTGCATAAAAAGTGAAAGAAATGTGAACTGTGTCGAGAAAAAGAACTACGAAAAATTTAGTATCAAAACGATATGTTAAATATTGACATATGTCATAAAAAGCGGTACGCTTCTACTAATAAGAGCATTTGTATTCAGAAGATAACAGATTAGGATTCATGAATTACGACAGATGATAATTATACTGGCATCATATCGTTAAGGAGGAAAAAGGAATGAGTCTGTTATACAAAGAAGTGACGAAGCTTTTAAAGAAGTATCCAGATGTGTTATATGGGGTCACAGATCTTGCATATTGCCAATATGGGAAGAGGTATAAGCGCGCGCTGGTATTAGCAGTGCCTCATGTAAAGATAATGGATCTGAAAGGGTATAACGAAGAAGCTTTTGAAGAGAATCTTTGTGATGCAAGAAGGGTTATTGATGACATTTTAGATGAGATGGAAGAGAGTCTGACTAGAAGCAGAGTGGCATACTATATTCCACCGGTAGGACAAAATGTCGAAGCGGTGATGGAAGCGCCATTTTCCTTTAAATATGCAGCAATAAAGGCGGGAATCGGGTGGATTGGAAAGAGTGATTTACTTGTGACAGAGGCTTATGGCCCGAGGGTCAGACTGGCTGCTGTGTTAGTGGATGAGGAATGGCCGGTATCGGAAGCGGTCACCTATAGTCAGTGTCCAAAGGACTGCACAATATGTACGGATGCCTGTCCATGTCATGCAATATCCGGAAAGGAATGGGCCGAGGGTGTGTATCGAAGTGAACTGATTGATTACAAGAGATGCAATCAGGAGCGGAGCCATTATATTAAGACACATGGCCGCAAGGATGCATGCGGATTATGTATGGTCAGCTGTCCAATCGGATTAAGGAAGGAAGAAAAAGAACTGGTATTAACAGGAGAAGCAAAGTAAGTACAGAAAGGAACGGATATGAGATATTTAGACTACTGGTGGGAATTACTTATTTTAGTTGGAATCAGTTATATGGCAGGAAGTGTTTCTGCTTCTACGATTATTTCAAAAAGAGTTAAGAAACAGGATATTCGTCAGTTTGGAAGTGGCAATCCTGGGACAACGAATATGGCAAGGGTATTCGGTTTTAAGTTCGGGGTCATCACTTTTTTATTCGACTTTATTAAGGGATTTTTCTGTGCATTTCTTGCAAGAATGATTTTTACAACAATGGCAGGGCCTGAAATTGGACTGTTTTCGGCTTATCTAAGCGGTTTGTTTGTGATTCTTGGACATAATTACTCGGTTTTTCTTCATTTTCATGGTGGCAAAGGATTTGCTGCGGCAATCGGAATCTATATGGCAGTGAACCCTGGCTTTACCGCAATTTTATTGCTGATTGGTGTGTTTATGTTGATCGCAGTAGATCGGATGAGCATTTGTGCACTTACCTTTTTCTTTGTAGAAGCACTTTATTGTGGGATGAATCATGCAAAAGGATGCTGGTGGGTAACTTTATTTACAATCATTTATCTTGTTTTGGCAATTATTTCTCATCGAAGCAATATTGCAAGACTAATGAAGGGGGAAGAGAAAGCCCTTGGAATTCGTCGCAAACTTCACAGCCGCCTCAGAAATAGTTAGCATGCATAACGGTATGGAATTCTGGCACAGCGATTTCAGAGGAGGTTATCTTAGGTCAGGGGGCCGATGTGGTTTTCATGTTTAGCACAAGCTTCTTAAAATGGGCAGGATTTCGTGAGTAGTAGACAGAAAAAGGTGTGTCTGCGATTCATGGAATCCTGCCCATTTTAAGGAAGTAAAAGTTTTTAAATGGAAAGTAAAAAGTGTATTGACAGAAAGAGGAAGCTGTAGTATAGTTTCGTTAGATATTTAGATAATCTTCTAAATATCTAAATATCTAGTAATACTTGACCGTGGCAAAGAAAAAGAACTTTGGATACGGACTACATAGTTTTTATATTAGAAAGGGGTTTTATTATGTTGCAGATCAGAAATTTTACAAAGATATATAAAGGCGGCAAGAAAGCCGTGGATAATCTGTCATTAACGGTGGAAGCCGGAGATATCTATGGGTTTATCGGTCATAATGGGGCTGGAAAGACAACGACTCTTCGTGCGGTGGTGGGGATACTTGATTTTAAGGAAGGGGATATCCTGATTGAGAACATGTCCATTAAGAAGAATCCGGTGGCATGCAAGAAGATGACTGCTTATATTCCGGATAATCCAGATCTTTATGAGCATTTGACTGGCATTCAGTATTTGAATTTTATTGCGGATTTGTATGAGGTATCTAAAAGAGACCGAGAGGATAGAATCCGTAAGTATGCGGATATGTTTGAAATTACAAAGAATCTTGGTGATTCCATCGGTTCTTATTCTCATGGTATGAAGCAGAAACTTGCGATTATATCGGCTCTTGTGCATCAGCCTAAACTACTTGTGCTTGATGAACCATTTGTAGGACTGGATCCAAAAGCAGCACATTTATTAAAGCAGGTTATGGCTGAGATGTGTAAGCAGGGGACGGCTATCTTTTTCTCTACACATGTACTGGAAGTGGCAGAAAAGCTTTGCAACAAGATTGCAATCATTAAGGATGGAAGATTACTTGCAAACGGTCTGACATCAGAAGTGAAAGGAAATCAGAGCTTGGAAGAAGTATTCTTAGAACTGACCGATGAGAATGTGCAGGCAGCAATCTAAGCAGGCAGGAGGTGAAAAATATGAAAGAAGTTTTGACGTTAACTAAGATGCAGCTAGGTTCTGCACTGGAATTTTTGATGATATCAAAAAAGAGCAGAAACAGTAAGAAGCAGATGAGCGTATGGGCAGTTATGGTAGCAGTATTTGCACTGTTTGCATTGATTTCAGGTACTTACAGTTATTCCATGGGAATTGTATTAGATTCCTTAGGACAGATCGATGTACTGCCGGGATTATTTATGTCAGTTACCTGTATCATTATTCTGATTACCACTATTTATAAAGTGAAAGGTACGTTGTTTGGGTTTAAGGATTATGATATTGTTATGTCACTGCCGGTATCCACGGGGAAAGTAGTGGCAAGTCGCCTGTTGCTTTTATACATTATAGATATTGTGATTACCACAGCATTTTTGATTCCTTGCTTTATCGCATATGGAATACTTGCAAAGCCAGCGGTATCCTTTTATATCTTATCTTTTATTGCATTATTTTTTATCCCGTTAATTCCGATTGTGATTGCCAGCGTGATTGGCACGATCCTTGCATTTTTATCCGCACGATATAAACATTCTAATCTGGTTAACATTATTTTAATGTTTGCTTTTTTATGTGTTTTTCTTGGCGGGTCCTTTATGCTTCAGAATGATCAACAGCTTGCAGAGATTGGGACTATGTTTTCTGATACCATGAAGAGAATCTATCCTCTTTCTGCTATGTTCTTAAAGGGCGTTCAGGATGCAGATCTGTTATCGTATCTATTATTTTTAGCATTATCGGTAGGTGCGTTCCTTTTATTCTCTGCAGTGATAGGAGCCGTATTCAAACAGCTGAATGGAACCATTATGTCAAGACACGTATCTGCAAATTACAAATTAAAAGAGCAGAAATCATCCACAGCCTACCAGGCACTTTTAAAGAAGGAATGGAAACGTTATTTTTCTTCTACCATCTATGTGATGAATACAGCAGTAGGTTTAATTATGTTGTTAATCGGTGCAGTTATCTTATGTATCGTAAGGCCAGCTCAGGTTGAGATGATCTTATCAGAGCCACAGGCAGTTGAGATGATCCGTGGCATCCTCCCTTATGGAATCGCATTGCTCGCAGGTATGACAGCAATTACAGGCTGCTCCATTTCCCTAGAAGGAAAGAATTTATGGATTTTAAAATCATCTCCGATTCCGGCAAAGACTATTTTTGCTGCAAAAATGAGTGTAAGTCTGATTATCACGCTTCCGGTTATAGTAGTAACAGGTATTTTATTTGGTATTACGTTTGAGTCTGGCTTGCTAGACATGGTATGGATGATAGGGATTCCAGCTTTATTTTCTTTATTCACAGCACTGTTTGGATTGATTGTGAATTTAAAGTTCCCAATGTTCGACTGGACTAGTGAAACAGTAGTTGTAAAGCAGAGTGCTTCTTCTATGCTTTCTATATTTGGACCAATGCTGATTGCGGCAGTACCAGTGGCTCTTATTATCGTAGCCGGTGCGAATGAAACTTATGTAGCCGGTGGAACTTGCCTTGTAGTATTAATAAGCTGTATTCTGATGAAGCATTATTTAGACAAAAATGGAGATAAAATCCTATTATCTTTGTAGGCGCTCGGTTGCAGAATTTTAAGAGTATGCTATAATAACCATACATGGAACAGCTAGGAGGGCGTAATATGAATGATGCATTTAAGGCACTGGCAGATCCAACAAGAAGAAAAATCCTAGAATTATTGTCTGAAGAAGATAAGAATGCCGGTGAGATTGCAGAGTATTTTAATATCAGCAAACCTTCCATCAGCCATCATTTGAATATATTAAAGAATGCAGGATTAGTAACAGATGAGAGACAGGGTCAGAATATCGTCTATTCACTGAATACAACCGTCTTCCAGGATATTGTAAAGTGGTTTTTCGATTTCAGTCAGAAGGAAGAAAAATAAAAATCTTTACAATATTTTGGTGATATTCTAGAATAAAAGTATTGGTTCGTGTATGGAGGATAGGAACATGGCAAAGAAAAAGATAGATAAAACAGTACTGCTGCTTATCATATTAGGGACGCTGTCCTTAATCGGAAGCTGTATCAGTTATCGTTTCTTAAACGATCAGATTCCGATACAGTGGGATGTATCCTGGAAGGCAGCGAAGTTTGCGCCGAAGGAATATGTATTTTTATTTGGAGCGTCACCGCTTCTGATGCTTCTTTTATTCGAGGTACT
>CALZIE010000135.1 GCA_945787565.1 uncultured Lachnospiraceae bacterium | reverse complement strand
AGTGCAGGCACAGTAAGTGGATCCGCAGTCTCATGGGCAGACAGAGCCGTGACTACCATTCAGGCATCTATTACAATCCCTGCCGATGCTGCAGTTGGCAGATATGAAGGTATCATTACTTTTACGAATGTGGACGATCCAAATGAAACTTATACAATGCCATTTTCAGCATCCTATACAGTGCCGGGATTTAATGTAGTGGAACTATCCAGACCGGCCGCTACGAATGATTTAGAATGGATTAATTATGCGATGATCGAAGGTATTACAGCCAATGTCAGCGTAAATTCCTTATTTGATGAATGTTATGTTTATGTTTCAGAGTATGATAATCCGGAAAATGTATTCGGATATGTAGGATATGCGGATTTATTCGGAGCAGCACCAGGAGGAGATACCGTATCCTTTAACGTATTCGGCGGACGTCTTGCTTATTTCCCATTAGAGGGCGGAATTGACGGAAAGCTTACATTTGTGCGCCATTCTTTGACGGAAGGAAAATACTTAGTATCCTTTATTGGAACAGATAATGATGGAAATACTTATCGAAGGGATGTTCCATTTTTAGTGGACAATACTTCACCGGAAGCTGTTTTTGACAATATCGAGCCAGGTCTTGTATCATTAAGTGAAGATATGTTTGAATGGGATCCGGAATATTTCAATTATGTTTTCTGGATTACAGGACATGTAACTGACGATAGTATTGCAGAGTTAAATTCTATGGGATATACCGATCTTACCTTAAGTGATATTATGATGCCAATCTTTGTAGGCGGTTCACCGGCTGCAAGCGTTCCGGTACAGGAAGATGGAAGTTTCCGTGTCGGAGTTACCAAGGATGAAGTGGAAATGAACCAACTTTTGGAAATAGCACCACATCCGGTTGATATTGCAACCTGTTTGAATCTATATAAGATTCCAAGATATTATCTGGTATTAGAAGATCAGATGTTTATGGAAATTGGAACTGATGTAGACTATGCCATCAAAGAGGGCGACAGTTTTGATGCTGTGATTACCGGCCATAATCTGACCGATGCAAGCCGTCTTGAGATGACAATGCAGTATTATAATGCTTTTGAAGTAAATGATATTGCATTCACACAGGAATTTAAGGATCTTCTTTCTGAAAAGAACTATACCGCAGAATTAGATGTTCAGGTAACAGGAACACTTCTTCACTCCCTTAAACTTACCATAGATTTATATGATGAGGCAGGAGAACGCGTTCAGCTTGGAGAAGAAGAGGCACTTACCATTCCAATGATCGCAGTTAATCTGACCTATGTGGAAGATGAAACAAGCGAGTTTCACCGAGAATACTTAGAGTTAGATTTTGTCGATCTTTATGACAAATCTTATGATGAAGAGGCAAAGTGGAACATGTCAAACTGGGATATGGCATATGCATGTGTAGATACCTATGTAGATGTAATACAGCAGAATTCTTACCTGCTGATTCCAGAAATGGCAGAAGGATTCTATGATGATCTTGGAACCTATCAGTTATTTGACCAGGATGATGAAACGATTCTGGCAGCGGGTCTTGATCAGTATGTTTGGATTGAAGGACCGGATGGCACAATCTATCATGGAACTTACGACCCAAGCGACACGGTAGCTGCATATATATTCAATGATCTTCCAATCTCCGATCAATACTTTACCGTTCATACGGAAGTACCGGGACATTTTGCAAAAGAGGCAACCTTTATACCATCTAGATGTATTGGTGGGGAGCTGACAGCAATCAATTATTATATGCTTGGTTCTGAATTCTATTATCCAGTTTATGCCGGAGATGCAAATGGTGACGGCGTTGTGGATACACTGGATGCAGAAGTAGTGGCTTCTTACTGGAAACAGGAAGTAGATTTTAGAGAAGTTGGAGCAGACTTTAACTTCGATGGTATTGTAAATGATGATGATATGGATTACATCATTAAAAATTTCGGAGCATCCAATGAACAGCAGTATCCGGATGGCGATGAAGTAATTCATAAGACAACAGAAAGTGGCAAGACGCTAAATGATATTTTAAAAGAAATCGGTTATACGCCAGATTCATCCAGTGATGATGAACGTTTTATTAAGATTGTAGGGGGAGGCATTGGAAGTACTATTCAGATGGCACTTGGTGACACAATGCAGATGGAAGTTACCGTTACACCAGAGGATGCAAATGTGGATATTCAATGGTCTTCTAAGAATCCAAATGTGGTTTCTATCGATGAGAAAACCGGACTTGCAACCGCTGTAAATACAGGACGTACCTTAATTGTGGCAGAAGACAGAAATTCCGACGCAATCAGCATTGCTTATATCGCTGTATTAGATGAGGATGGAAACTATCCTACTTTAAACAAGGTGACTGCATTAAACAAAGAAATCTCAATTAAAGTTGGAGAAACCGCAGAATTAGAATTCAAGGTGGATCCGGAAAACTATACATTCGGAAACGTAAGTTATGTGACAACAAACAGCAGAGTAAGTGTTGCAGATGGCGTGATTACTGGTGAAAAAGCCGGAATCTGCTATGTAACGGCAGATGTGGAAGATGGAAAAGGATATGTTACATGGAAAGTAATCGTAACAGAAGAAGAGGGCAAGGAACCGACTGCTACACCGACAACAGCTCCAACGGGAACTCCTGGTGTTACCGTGTCTCCGAAGCCAACCGAAACTCCGGTTGTAACACCAACCGCTGTTCCAACCCAAACACCAGAGTTAACACCAACTGTAACACCAACTCCACTTCCGGGACAGCCTGTGACGACAGTAGTAACAAAAGGAAATGTCACAACAACCACAACCGTTACAGAAAAGGAAAATGTGACAACTGCTCATGTTAATAAGACAGCAGAAAGCAAGGAGACAGGCGTAAAGGCAGTTACGATTACTCAGACCATAGCAAATGATGTTCACACACTTTATGAAAGCAAAGCGTATGTAAAGACAAATCAAAATGGAAACGTAACAAAAGCTTCTGCTTATGCAGTAGCCGGAATTATGGATTCCGCTGTTTCTTATAAGAATGGTACCCTTACTGTAAAAGCAGATACGGATGTGACAGCAATTGAAGAGGCAGCAAAATTAACTACAAAAGATATGCCGCTTCAGACAATTTTATATCTGCCGACAAAACAGATTACAGCGTTAGCAGACAAGTATGAGATGACGACCATGAACATTCAGGTTATTGTACCCGATGCATTGTCAGCGGAAGAAACAGTAGCGTTAAATTCCATCATTTTATCAAAGGAAGCAGTAAAGGCATTAAAAGGAAAACAGGTATCAGTTGTTGTTAAGAATGAAACAGGAAATGTTCTTACTGTACTGACCGTAAGCAAGGAAGAATTAAGCAAGGCAAAAACCGTTACACTGCCAGTCAATGCGAAAGTGACTTCAGAAGCGTTAAGCGAGAATGTTGCGATTGCAAAACAGACAATTGGAAAAACCGGTGTGACCGTTACAGTAGCACAGTCTAAATTCCCAGTAAGCACAACAATTAAGCAGTATATCGGAACGGAGGCTGGTGTGAAAGGTAAGAAAGTTTATGTATACCGCCTGAATGAAGAAAACGGACTGCTAGAAGCCGTTTCTTCTGATAACACATATCAGGTAACCAATACTGGATATCTGACATTTACCGTGAAGAAAGGTGGCAGCTACGTAGTGCTTACAACACCGTTAGCTGACGTTTTTCAGAATTAGGGAATGTATCTAGAGATGGTTGTAGATATGGATCTAGATAAAAAACGAGTGATAAATTAGAAATACAGAGAAACGATAAAAATAGTCATTTATAATGAATAGAAGAAGCCATTCTCTTAACATGGGAAAATCCCAGGAGAATGGCTTCTTTTTCGCTGTTTTTACTAAAAACAAAAGGTAGAAACTTACAATTATATCCATTATTAGTATTGTACTTCAATCTACTATGTAGTACAATATACTAGTATTAGGTAGTGCAAAGTAGTTTGGAGGAAAAAAATGAATTACGACAGATCGCAGCTGATGCGTGGAACCCTGGAAGGGTGTATCTTAAAAATAATAAGCATAAAAACTACATATGGTTATGAGATTATTGAGCACTTGCAGGGTTTTGGGTTTACCGATGTTGCAGAAGGCACGATTTATCCACTGCTATTGCGACTGGAGAAGCAGGGTAATATTGCTTCGGAATTAATGCCGTCGCCACTTGGACCGAAACGAAAGTATTTTACTATTACAGAATCTGGGAAAGAATACCTGAGTCAGTTTGAGAGGCATTGGAGGAACTTTGATCAGATTGTGAATCGGATACTTGAGGAAAGTGGTGAATAGTATGGGGAATGGGAAGAAAGAAGCAAACTTAAAGTTAACTTCAGAAAATAGACAAGCGATAAGAAGGATTAAGTTTTATCTGGAATCGCATTATGTGGATGAGGGTTATTTAGAAGGAATCACGAGTGACATTGTGGGCATGGCACTAGAGAGCCAGAAAAGGGGGGAAGACTTTTCAAAGACAGTAGGCCTTGATTATGCGGAGTTTTCCAAGGAGTTAGCGGAGAACGCGCCAAGACAGACATACGCGGAGAAAATCTTTAATATCATTATTTCCACGGTAGCATGTGTGGGAATCGTGCTTCCGGTCATGTATGTACTGGGTTTTATCTTTCGGATTCGCCAAATCACATGCAGAACAGTTATGCTGGTGGCACCACTGGCATTTATCTTAAAATATATGTTAATTGTATTTGTAATTCAGGTTGGGTGGATATTAGTGAAACGCAGCATTTACAAATCCCAGACATTCTTAGTCGGAGTCTATGTAAGTGCGATTGTGTTGGCAGTGATTCTTTCGGATTATATTACAATGCTAAAGCCGGTGTATGAACTGACGGTGGAAGTGAATATCTTCATCTGGCTTGCGGCATTTTTAGGCATTATTGGAGTTTTATATTTTGTAAAGCTAAGGATTGTATCCCTGACAAATTTTATGAGAGCACGGCATAGGGAGTTTGAAAAGAAAAGGGGCAGATAGTATGAGTAAGGTTACTGTAATTATTCCCTGCTATAATGGCGAACGGACATTAGACAGATGTTTTAAGAGTGTGTTAAACCAGACATATCAGAATCTTGAAATTCTGTTTATCAATGACGGATCCACCGATGATACTCTTCGTATTGCTTTGCACTATGCAGCAATCGATCCAAGAATCCGCATTATTGACAGAAAAGAGAACAAAGGAGTATCTGCGGCCCGTAATTTAGGGATCAGGAAAGCTACCGGTGATTTTATTCAATTTACGGATGCAGATGATGAGATGCTTCCGGATATGATTGAGACACTGTATCATGCGCTAAAGGAAAATGATGCAGATATTGCAGTCAGCAATTTTACTGGCAATCCGATGTTTTATACCCGGTTTACCAACAGGCTTTATGATTTGCATAAAGAAAGCGATTTGTTAGAATACTATGAGGATACATTCTGTGTGCTGCTTCCATGGAACAAGCTCTATAAAAGAGAAGTGTTAACAACAAGATTCGATGAAGAGGTACATTTTGCAGAGGATGAATTATTTAATCTTGCTGTGTTAAGGGATGCAAATAAGGTAATCTGCATCAACAGGCCGCTTTATATTTATCACTATGCACCAGCAGAAGAGGATATGGAAGTGGTGGAGGAAAAGTCCTGTTTACATAAGATTATAGATGCCACAAGCGAAGATTCTAAGAACAGTATCTGGTATATGGGAAGAGAGGTGCTTCCAAGAAGAAGAAGGATACTGGAGAAAATGCTTGCAGAAAGGCGCGTTTCCAATATCGACGATTTTTTGTACATAAGAGTATTTGATTTTTATTTCTGGGAGTTATCGGCGTTTGCTTTTATGAAGGCAGACAAGGAATTCATAATCAGAGAGACTATACAGGTGTTTCAGGAAAAAGAATTCCTTAAAAGTCTTGCGGTCCAGGAAAAATACGGAATTCGCTTCCGAAACTTAAAAGGCGAGAAGTTAGAGCTTTTTAGCCGCCTGTTTATTGAACTGTGCCTGGAATGCTACGAAGATATTATGGAAAATGATCTTTCGATTAACACATATGAGATTTTCCTGTTCCATTTTCTAAGAATCTTCTGTATAGAAGGTACAAGAAAATCAGCAAAATATAATAAGTTGTATGAGTTAATGCAGGATGTGAAGAATAATACGACGAAAGAAGCCGCTTATTATCGGGCATTTTGTGAAGAGCGGACGTTTAGTAGAGGGGAAGTCGTGGTATGAGAAGAAGAAACCTTCCAATCAAAACGGTATATTATACGGATGAGCGAAATGACGAATTCTCAGGTATTGTAAGAAATACAAAATGCATCGATGAAAATTATATGTACATACACCATAATCCTTTCTGGAAGTTTCTTTCTGTTCTTGTGTATGGCTGTACACTTCCGATTGCATATCTTTATGCGAAGATTAAGTTTGGAATCCGGATAGAGGGAAAAAAAGCATTAAAGCCATATCGGAAAGATGGATATTTTTTATGCGGAAACCATACACAGGTGCCGGGAGATGGTTTTATTCAGGCGCTTGTTTCCTTTCCAAAGAAGAACTATGTGATTGTGAATGCCGAGAATGTAGCGTTAAAGGGAACGGAGCAGCTGATGTTAATGGAAGGTGCTATGCCCCTTCCGACTACGCTTAAAGGGTATAGAAACTTTCTTAGCGCACTAGATGAACGATGCAGAAAAGGAAATTCCAT
>CALZIE010000134.1 GCA_945787565.1 uncultured Lachnospiraceae bacterium | reverse complement strand
AGCAGCTGTTGATGGAGCAGGAAGATTTAAGAAGATGTGGCACATCACACTTCCGGGAATTCGTTCCACAATCGTTGTATTGCTGGTTATGAATTTAGGACATATCTTAGGAAGTGAATTCGATCGTCCATATGCGTTAAAGAATAACCTGGTAAGCGATGTATCGAATGTTATTTCTACATTCGTTTATACAAATGGTATTAAAGGACTGCAGTTCTCACTCACGACAGCAGTAGGTCTTTTCCAGTCTGTCATCGGTGTTATTTTCTTGCTGATTGCAAACTATATTGCCCGCAGACTTGGTGAGCGTGGCATCTGGTAGAAGAAAATAGGATGAGGAGGGAAAAACATGATTAAGTCAAAATCTACAAAAGTCGGTGACTGGGTGATTGTATTTATCTGTGTGCTGGTCAGCATGATCTGTCTTTTACCGTTGTTGAATATTCTCGCAAGATCGTTAAGCTCGTCGGAAGCATTGATTAAGAATGAGGTTTATCTATGGCCGAAGGGGTTTAATCTGGATGCATATAAAACGGTACTTAGTGATAGCAAGTATACATGGTCTATGTTATGGACCGCGATACTGACGGTAATTTGTACGTTTGTATCTTTGTTTATGACAACAATCTGTTCTTATGCATTGATCTTTGATAAGCTGAAAGGACGCAGCATATTTAATCTGATTATTGTCTTTACGATGTTCTTTAATGCAGGAACCATTCCAAATTATCTGCTGATGAAGAGCATGGGAATGTTAAATAAGCCGATTGTTTTAATTATTCCAGGATGTTTAAGTGTATTCAATATGATCATTATGAGAAGCTTTTTCTATGGAATTCCGGATAGCCTTCGTGAGTCTGCAGAGATTGATGGCGCAGGATATATTAAGATTCTGCTTCAGATCTATATCCCGTTATCAAAGCCTGTATTTGCAACGTTAGCACTGTTCTATGCAGTAGGACGGTGGAATGGTTTTTCGGATGCATTAATGTTTATGACGGAACGAAAGTATTATCCATTACAGCTTCTTTTGTACAATATCTTAAATAATATCAACAGTATTGAAGTATCTACGCAGGAAGGATTTTCAACTCCAGGTCTTTCTGAGACATTAAAGGCGGCAACCGTTATGTTTGCAACGGTTCCAATCCTTTTAATCTATCCGTGGTTGCAGAAGTATTTCATTGCAGGCGTAACATTAGGTGCGGTTAAGGAATAATGGGATTATGGCCAAATAATCCGTTTATTCAATATTCTATGAGGGAGGATGCAAAGTGAAAAAGTTTATTTCAATCTTACTGGCATGCTGTTTGGTTATGACTTCATTTTCTGCATGCAGTAAAAAGGAAGAGGAAACAGGTGCCGATACGAGTAATGATGTAACAAAGGCTGCCGACAGTAATTCATCTAGTGAGACTACTGCAACAGCTGCTCCTACAAAAGATGCTGAGATCGTGGATGGAAAATTCGTTACGACAAGAAAAATCACGGTTGAAGTATATGACCGTGGTAATGATGGCGGTTCCAAGCCAGAAGATAATGTATATACGAATTATATCAAAGAAGGCATGTTAAGAGATCATAATGTGGAAGTAGAATTTATCGCAGTTCCTAGATGGACAGAAGTAGAGCAGATTAACAACCTGCTTGCAGCCGGAGATGCACCGGATATCTGTATTACCTATGATTATGCAACCATTCAGACTTATGCGGGAATGGGCGGTGTCGTGAACTTAAGCTCTTATGTTGAAGATTACAAGGATATGCTTCCGAATCTTTGGGATTGGCTTGGCTCAACGAATATTTACTGGGATAAGGATCCGGTAAACGGAGATATTTGGGCACTGGAAGGAAAACTTGCTGTTATGAACCGTACGAATACATTTGTCCGGAAAGACTGGCTGGAGAAGTTAAATATGGAAGCTCCGACAACATTAGAGGAGTTCGAATCCATGTTAGTTGCATTCCGTGATAATGCTGAACTGCTTCTTGGATCAAATGCTGATAAGATGGTTCCATTTTCCATTAGTTCGGATGTGGGCTGGAGAGCAGATCATCTGATTGGTTCTTTCATTGATCCGAATATCACAGATAAAGATTATTATGTTTATGGTTTTGATGACAGAAAGTTCACCGAACCAGGTACGAAGGAAGCAATTCGTGTGTTAAACAAATGGTATAATGAAGGGCTGATCTGGAAGGACTTCGCTATGTATGATGCAGGCGGTGACAGCACAGAGGATAATATGATGAAAGCTGGCTACGTAGGCGCCTTTATTCATAACTGGGATTATCCATATCGTAATGGAGAAGACAGCATTCAGAGCAATTTACAGAGACTTGTTGGTGAAGATGCGGCATACATCGCAGTGGAACCATTTCAGGATTCTGCAGGTACCTATACGAAATATCTTGCAGGCCCTGTTGATCGTAAAATCTTTTTCCCAACTACGAATGATGAGCCTGTAGCATCGTTAATGTATCTTGACTGGATCAGTGAACCGGAGAACATTCAGTATCTGCAGATCGGTGAGGAAGGTATCACTCATCAGACACTGGAAGATGGAAGTATTCAGACTTTGACGGCAACTGGTGAGAATATCATGAACTCTCCTTTGAATATCGACTATACGATTACCTGTAATGGTATGAATTTAGTAGATCCAGAGATCTCTGTTAAGTCTCGTGCTTTAAGTTATGCCGGAATTGATTCCAGCCTGATTGAAGTGGCGGATGAGATTTCTACCAATGATGGTAGAATTGGAAAGAATGTTCAGGCGGGCAAGATTGATGCAGAAGAAGGTTTAGGAACCTCTCTTTCGGATAAGAGGGATGTTGTGTTAGATACATCCGTTACTGCATCGGTTGAAGATTTCGATAAGATCTTCGATGCCGGAATGGACGATTACTTAAAGTCTGGCGGACAGGCTGTTATTGATGAAAGAAAAGAAAAATGGGAAGCAACTTATGGGGATGCAACCGAACTTCCTGAATAAAGGCTGATGAATTTTGCTGTAATGTGCCGATAATAAGTAAGTTAAAAAAAGAGTTTTTGCAAGGCAGATACGATAAGTGTCCGTTTTGCACGAACTCTTTTTTTAATTCATAGGAAATTGCTCTGTAATCCCCTATGAATCAAAAAACATCCGAGGGATGCGCACTCCGCTTACGCTACGGCGCGACTAAGTGGCATCGACCTGAGAAAGATGTGCGGAGACTAGAGTGGCGAAGCCACTTTGTTCTGTAGAAATGGAGATGGAAGGGAAGTGGAAGTAGGAGTGTAAAAGAACATTCGATATGGAAATACATGGAATGATTTGTATTGCAATAACAATAGAAGGGTGTTAGAATTTAGAAATAATATGAAATAGGAGGGAAAAATGGGAGAGCTATTACAGAATGCGTTCACCGGGTGTAATATTGTCCCCACCGTGCTGCTGATCCTTATTATTATATACTGGCTCAGCATAATCATCGGTGCTATCGATTTCGATTCTTTTGATATCGATCTTGATGTGGATGCAGATTTGGATGGAATGGAGGAGTTAGGACCATTTCATGCGTTGCTTAGTTTCCTGAATGTAGCGGATCTGCCAGTTATGTTGGTGGCAAGTATTTTAATTCTGGTATTCTGGATTTTGGCAATGTTGATTCATCTTCTGCCGGTAAAATCGGGAGGCGCAGTGAATGCGCTGCTTTTCATACCTGCGCTTGTAATTAGTATTTATCTTACAAGGCTTATCACGATGCCACTAAAGAAAGTGATGAAGGGAACAAACGGGAAAGAAGAGCCAGAAGAAGAAGTAATTGGAAAGCTTGTGACGCTGACTGGTGACTTAAGAGACGGACGTCTGGCTCAGGCAGAAGTGAAACGAGAAGGGGCATCGCTTTTAATCAATGTAAAGTCAGAATTTCCAGAACAGACTTTTGTAAAAAATGAGGAAGCGTATGTAACAAAGAAAGACGAGATAAAAGATTTTTATTATATTGTAAAGATAAGGGAGTGGTAAAATGGCATATTCAATTCAAGTAGCATTAATCAGTATAGCAGTAGTAGTGATTGTAATAGGGGGACTACTGGCATTATTCGCAAGATTTTATCAGAAGGTGGAACAGGGAAAGGTAATTATTCGAAACGGCGTAGGCGGTCCTGTTGTATGTTTCGGCGGTATATTTGTCCTTCCTATTGTACATAGAAAAGAAATTATGGATATTTCTGTTAAAAGAGTAGAAATCGCAAGAGAAGGCAAAGACGGTCTGATCTGTAAAGATAACTTAAGAGCAGATATCCGTGTCGCATTCTTCGTTCGTGTTAACCAGACAAAAGAAGATGTATTAAAAGTAGCACAGTTATTAGGATGTCAGAAAGCATCCGATCCAACAACCTTAATGGAATTCTTTGATGCGAAGTTTTCAGAAGCATTAAAGACAGTCGGAAAGAAATTTGATTTCGTTCAGCTTTATACCGAAAGAGAGACATTTAAGAGTGAAATTTTACAGATTATCGGCACTGACTTAAATGGTTATGTATTAGATGATGCGGCAATTGACTATTTGGAACAGACTGATATTAAGGCACTGAATGCCAACAATATCTTAGATGCAGAAGGTATCAAGAAGATTACCGAACTGACATCCGAACAGTTAATCTTAGCAAATCAGATTGAGAATAATAAAGAGAAGACAATTAAGAAGCAGAATGTAACTGCAAAGGAAACAATCCTAGAATTAGAGAGGCAGAATGCGGAAGCAGAAGCAAAACAGAGAAGAGAGATCGCAATCATTCAGGCCAGAGAAGAAGCGGAAGCGGAAAAGGTAAGACAGGAAGAACGCTATAAGGCAGAGATGGCAAGAGTGAAGGCCGATGAGGAAATCGAAATTGCAGAACAGAACAAGCAAAGAGAAGTCATCGTAGCCTTAAAATCCAAAGAAAGCACGGAAGCAGTGGAAAGCGAACGTGTAGAAAAGAAGAAAATGTTAGAGCGCACCGAGAAGGAAAAGTTAGTAGAGCTTGCCGATATCGAAAAACAGAAAGAAGTAGAGACTCAGAAGAAGAATATTCAGATGATCATCCGAGAACGTGTCGCTGTGGAAAAGGATACCGTAATCGAAGAAGAAAAGATCAAGGATACTCGTGCGTTTGCAGAAGCAGAACGTCTGAAAGCTGTTGCGCTTAAGAAAGCGGAAGAGGAAGCAGAAGCAAATCTGCTTCGCGAAGTGAAGATGGCAGAAGCTTCCAAACAGGCAGCGGAACGTCTGGCTGAAAAGACCATAATCGATGCAGAAGCAAAATACAAAGCATCTCAGAACGAATCCGAAGCAAAGAAGATTCTTGTGGATGCCGACGTATTAGAACAGTCCGTAGAAGGAATGGCAGAGGCAAAGGTAATCGAAGCAAAAGCAGCTGCAGAAGCAAAGGCGATCGAGGCAAAGGCACTTGCAAAGGTAAAGGGCGATGCAGCAATGGTCGATGTGAAGGAAAAGGAAGGAACTGTGGAAGCAGATATCTTAAGGAAGAAGTATATGGCGGAAGCAGAAGGTATCAAGGAAAAAGCAGTCAGCATGAAAGATTTAGACGAAGTGGGAAGAGAACACGAAGAATTCAAGCTCAGACTGGAAAAAGAAAAAGAAGTGGAAATGGCAGCAATCAATATCCAGAAAGAAGTGGCAGATGCACAGGCAGCTGTTATCTCCGAAGCGCTTAAAGCTGCGAAGATTGATATCGTGGGTGGCGAAACCATGTTCTTTGATCAGATTATCGGATCTATTTCAAAAGGTAAGGCAGTTGATCGTCTCGTTGGTAACAGTGAGGTGCTTACTGATGTGAAAGATACCTTTATCACAGGCGATGCAGATGATTTTAAGAAACAGATTCAGAACCTGACAGATAAGTTTAATCTGACAAGTGAAGATGTTAAGAATCTTTCTATCGCAAGCGCAATCCGTAAGATGATGAAACAGGCAGAGGGAGAAGATAAGTCCATGCTTGAAAATCTGTTAGATACAGCGAAAAAAACAGGAGTAGCAAGTCTGCCAGCGGCTACAGCGGGAATCTTCGGCCAGTCTGCTAAGGATAGCATACAGAAATAAGGGGAATCGTGTTGAATAGTATGGATGAAAAAGATGCAGAAAAGAAAATGCAAGAAAGCAGCGATATGGAAAGTGGCACCTATGAGGTGATGAAAAGCCGCCTTGACAAGCAGGGAGCCGAATTAAATGATCGTATTCAGAAGCTGAATGATAAGCGGAAAGAAGTGTTTGGAGCTGTTGAGACAAAACTTCTTGGCAGCGAGCGGATCATTACGGAGCATAACTGTATTGCAAGAGATATGGCACCGGTCGATGACTTGTTTTTATTTGGCTACAATGTCCATATTGGCTTGAAATCAAAAGTCTTAATCAGTGATGTCTTTTCCATTTATAAATATAGTGAAGGGGCCTTTATAAAACAGGATCTGGAACTGATTAATGATACCGAGTTTCAGAATGATTTTGATGAGCTGTATCAGTATTATAAGAATACAATCTTTTCGAAGTTTACGGTAAAGGAACCATATTTTTATATGATATTCCAGACCGGAAAGAATGCGACGGATATAAAGGTATTCAAATGGCTGATGGAAGGAAACAAGCTTACCTATGTGGATTCCAGAAGTGAGCATGAAGTGCGGTTTGAGAACAGTTCCCAGTTGCAGTTTGTAAAGGCTGTCAGAGAGGATCAAAGAAGCGGTATCCACCCTCATATCTCCATTTTAGATAAGGTATTTGTGGAGACGGTAAACGGGGATCTGACTATTA
>CALZIE010000133.1 GCA_945787565.1 uncultured Lachnospiraceae bacterium | reverse complement strand
CATTCGGAACCTCAGCCACACCGCGTCTTACCCCCTCCGGGGCTTTCTTTGACATCGCATTGCGTTTAAAAGACAAAACGCAATGCGATAAACACAGATGAGTGGTGCAATTGTGAGAATAAAAAATAAAAGCTGCTATGAATGATATGGATGAACGACATAAAAAACATATCAAAGCTTTACGCGAAATTTAAAAAATAATAGAAGTATAGTAGAACCTACATAGATATCCTAGTGTTGGTTATTGGTCTGAAACGGGGATCCAACCCATTTCGGATAGGGTGGTTAAGGTTTCTTCGGGGATGTTGGATATGGTTCCTTCTTCGATTAGGGTACAGCTGTAGGCACCGGTCTGGCCTGGGTAGGATTCGTTGATGGCATCGTAGGTGATTTTGATTTTGTCACCAGTCTGGAGATTGTCAAATAGTGAGTCGTTCTTGGATTGGTTTGACATGACGATTGGACCGGATTCTTCGCTGATGATGAGATGACTGCCATTTTCCGTTTCTAAGTAATATCCTGTGATGGTTTCTTTTTGGTCTTTTTTACACCCTACTGCGGTTAGTATGATTAATAAGATTCCTATTGATAATAGCATTATTTTCTTCATGTTTTATGCCTCCTGGTTTTGTTTTCTATTGTATGGACGAAGAATGCTTTTACCAGGTTCCCATTTGTTCAAATTTATTTTTTTCTCTTTTCTCTCCTCATTTTTTCTCTCCACCCATTCGTATGTGCACGATTTGATTTCGCCAGCCAAATCAAATCGTGAGGTCGAATAAGCTCCCTGGGAGGGGTGATGTCTCGAGATGTTTCGGGCAGGTGCGGCATTGCGATGTCAGAAGACTGGCAGACAAAAACAGGCGGGGTTATATGGTTCCGGCCGTTTGTCCGAGCTTGTGACGAACAGTGGAACCATATAGCCCCGCTTGTTTTTGTGTGTCAGGATTCTGACATTGCAATGTCGTGCCTGACCGAAGCGCCCCGGGACATCACGCCTTCCAGGGAGCTTATTCGACCTCCTCCTAATCCGCAACAATATTGCGCAACCATTTCTTCTTGCGGTAGCGAGGGAATCCGAGGAGGAGTTTGTAGATTTCTTCGATAAATACCATAGCGTAGACTAAGTGGATTGGAAGCTTCAAAACAAAACCGCCGAGGAATGCCATTGGGATTCCAATCAGCCATACACCGGTCACATCCAGCAACAGTGCTGCCATCGTATCACCGCCGCTTCTTAAAATACCCACGATATTCACTGTATTAAATACCTTAAACACTAAAAATAGAAGGAACACGATAAAGCACTTATTAATCATCTCATTCACTTCTGCACTCATACCAAACATACCGATAATTGGTTTGCGGACCAAATAGAATACGATAGCTAAAATGCAAGTCGCAATAAACTGAAGTACTAAAAAATACTTCGCATGGCGATCCGCATCATCTAACTTACCGGCACCTAACTCATTTCCTAAGATAACGGCTGTAGCAGAACTAATGCTCATAAATACTACCTGAATGATCTGTTCGATATTCTGTGTGATTGTAATAGCAGCCGTCGCCGCATTTCCCATTCTTCCATAAACAACGGAATAAATAGTCACGCCCAATCCCCACATGAACTCATTCACAATAACCGGTGATACGGTAACAAAAAATCTCTTGATAAATTCACGATCAAAAGACAACATTTCCTTAAATCCTGCCGCAATTGGACTCTTACGGATATAAACAATACCTACCATCGCCACACATTCGGTGGTACGGGCAATCAATGTAGCGATTGCAGCACCTTCCACACCAAGCCTTGGCATGCCAAGCTTACCAAAAATCAGACCGTAGTTTAAAATCACATTGGTAATGATTGCGATTGTACTGATTACAACCGGAATCTGTACCTGGTTTACGCTTCGTAAGGAAGCCATATATACCTGGGTAATCCCTGCAAGCAAATAACTGAAACATACGATGCGAAGATATTTTGCACCAATCTCAATTGTCTCCGGTACATTCGTAAAAATGGACATTACGAATTCAGGATGGATTGCAGATACGCTTACAAAAACAAGGCTGGATATCACACCAAGTGATAACGCCATTCCGAGTACTCGGTGAATATTCTTTAAATCCCTCTTTCCCCAGTACTGAGCAGAAAGGATACCAGCACCACTGCAAATGCCGAATAATAAAAGACTCAATACAAAGTATACTTTATTGGCAAGCCCTACGGCCGCAATTGTCGCATCACCTAATTTGCCGATCATTAATGTATCTACAAAGTTAAGCACGTTATTCAGAAGGCCCTGTAGACCAATGGGAATGGCAATCACAGCTGTCTTCCTAAGAAAATTTTTATCTTCTAACATGGAACTTATTAATTTCATATAAAAAAGAACCTTTCTAAAACTAAATAGTATTAAATATAATACATCCTAATCAATTCTGATAAAACTAAGTTATATGTAGGGGAAATCCCCCTGTTTATTAGTGTCTGGCCTCTAGAATCTGAACTCTAGAATCTGGGCTCTGGACTCTGAGCATTCTAACATTGCTATTAAGCTATTATGCATTCCTATGTTTCCTGTTTTTTCTATCCGGATCTAATCCTAAAAAAACAGGCTGTATAAGCAGCCTGTTTAATATCGTAGAAATTACTTTCTAAGACCAAGACGTTCGATAAGGGCACGGTAGCCTTCAAGATCTGTCTTCTTTAAATATTCAAGTAAACCACGTCTCTGACCTACCATCTTAAGAAGACCTCTTCTTGAGTGGTGATCTTTGTGATTTGTTTTTAAATGCTCTGTTAATTCAGTAATTCTTTCTGTTAAAAGAGCGATCTGAACTTCTGGTGAACCAGTGTCGTTTGCTGTTCTACCGTAAGCTGCGATAATTTCCTGTTTCTTTTCTTTGCTAATCATGGATTAGTCCTCCTTAAATTTGAAAATCACCAGATACTAAGTGTAAGGTCGGAGTGTCCATACTCTGAGTACCGGTTGTGTTCTACACAAATAGATAATAACATACAAATCAATTTTTGTAAATAGTTATTATTTTCTGAACAATTTACTCATCTCCCTCTGGATTTTCCTCCAGGATAGAGAATGCGATGTTTGTTCCGTGATCGGCAACACGTTCTAAGTTTGATAATAAATCAGAGAAGATCATACCAGTTTCTGCGTCACATAAATTGTTTGTTAAACGTTCAACATGGTTATGCTGGAATTTACGTTCCATCTCATCAATCTGATTTTCCAGTTCTAAAATTTCATTTAAATGTTTCTTTGATTTCTTCTCGAACATTTCAATGGATAATTTCAATAACTGAATCACCTTATCTGTCATCTGGTCGATTTCATCCTGTGCAGTCTTGCTGAAGTGAAGATTCTCTTCTTTTGTCTGCTTTGTGAAATCTGCCACGTTTTCTGCATGGTCACCGATACGCTCGATATCGTTTACCACATGGAACAGGCCACCAAGAAGCTTTCTGTCTCCGATTGGAAGGGAAAGCTGATTTGCTTTTACCAGATAGTTGGTGATTTCTCTGTTTAAATAATTGATTCCTTGCTCTGTCTCATAGATGGAGTCAAGAGAATCTGCATTTCCTGTTTTTAATGCTTCTAGGGCATTCTTAAGGTTTCCAAATGAAATCTGCGCCATACGAACTAATTCGTTGATTGCGTTTGGTACTGCTGCTGTTGTAGAGAAGATGGAGTGATCTCCAATATACTCTAAATGGAATTCATCCACTTTTTCATCTTCACCAGGAACAAACATAGTTGCCAGTTTTACAATTCCCTTCATAAATGGGAAACAGATTAAAACCTGGAACAGTTTAAATATTAAATGTGTATTGGCTACCTCTCTGGCTATCTTTGTGCCATCTCCCGCGCTTCCGCTTGAGATTGCTACAATGAATGCCTCAATCTGGTCTTTACAGAATGCCAGTATGATAAAGATTACAACAGAACCGATTACATTTACCAAGAAATGGATCCATGCGGCGCGTTTCGCATTTTTCTTACCACCGATGCTGGCAATTAAAGCAGATACGCAAGATCCCATGTTACATCCTAGTATTATATAGAAACACATACTAAGTGGGATTAATCCCTGGGATGCCATAACAAGCACGATACCAACGGTTGCTGATGAACTCTGAATAACTGCTGTGATAACAAAGCCTGCTAATACGGCTAAGTAAGGATTGTGCATGGAACTGATTAGGTTTGACACTTCTGGAGCGGTCTTTAACGCCTCCATGCTGCCTGACATATAGCTCATTCCGAAGAACAGCATACCAAATCCAAGCACTACTTCACCGATACGTTTTACCATCGGCTTTTTAAAGAACATTACCATAATAACGCCAACCATCAAAAAGACTGGTGCTATTGCGGATAAATCAAATGCGATCAGCTGGGCTGTGATTGTTGTACCAATGTTCGCACCAAGGATAACCCCTGCTGCCTGCATTAAGTTCAACAGTCCCGCATTGACAAAACTTACGACTAATACTGTGGTCGCACTGGATGACTGTACAACCGCTGTAAATAAAATACCAACGACCATACCAATAAATCGATTTTTTGTACACATTTCCAGAATGGAACGTAATCTTGTGCCGGCTGCTTTTTCAAGTCCTTCACTCATTAACTTCATTCCATAGAGGAATAGTCCAAGTCCGGCCACTAATGCCAGAATACTTTCTAACGTCATAATGCTTCTCCTTTGAAGATATTGCGACTTTAAAACCCACAAACTATACTTTAAAATAAACAAAAAAAAGATACAAGTAGGAAATTTAAAGTTCGTCACATTCCATATTTTTTCCTTCACTTGTATCTTTTTCTTATGCATGTATAACAATTTTACTAACTTTTTACGTACTTTTTACATTGGTTTTTATCATATCAACGTGGTGTATCATAAAAGCGAATTGTAATTTTTATACAATATCTCATACAATTCCCTAATTCCAGTTGTAATCTCTTCTTCCGACATATTAGAATATCCTAGCAAAATAACCGGGTGAGTAAAATGAGTTTTCCCGATATAATGTGGGGTCAGACCATATAATCGAATCCCGATTTCCTCTGCTTTTTTAATAAGCATCTCTTCGCTTTTTTCTTCCAAGAACTCAACCACCAGATGCAAGCCTGCATTTTCTCCGGATATGCGTATTTTTCCATCAAAAACCTTAAGTGCTTTAATCATGGCATCATGTTTTGCCTTATACCTTGTTCTCATCTTATTTAGATGGCGTTCAAAATATCCCCCTTCGATGAATTTACATATAATTGACTGATCGATACGGGATACCGTCGAGGCATAATAGAAAAATTCCTGCTGATAACGCTTTAAAAGCGTTTCCGGAAGCACCATATAGCCGACACGGATAGCCGGTGCAATGGCTCTTGAGAAGGTTCCCATATAAATAACACGGTCATTTGCATCGATTCCTTGAAGACAAGGAATTGGCTTTCCAATATAGCGAAACTCCGAATCATGGTCATCTTCTATAATATAACGGTTCTCTTTCTTGGCTGCCCATTCTAACAGCTTTAAACGCTTTTTAATGGGCATTACAATGCCTAATGGATACTGATGGGATGGCGTTACATATACAACGTCTGCTTCCGACTTTAAAAGTCCGTCTAAGCTGATCCCGTCTTTCTCCATTTCAATCGGACTTATATCAAATCCCATACCGTGTAAAATATGATAGGCTCTCATATAAGTCGGATTCTCAATCGCGATTTTTTGTTTTTTATCAAGAAGTTGTGACAAAAGCTGAAGCAGATAGTCTGCCCCTGCTCCTACTACAATCTGTTCCGGGTCGCAGTTCACACCTCTCGAATCATGCAGATAGTTACAGATTGCCTCTCGAAGTATATAATCCCCTTGATTTTCGCCTAATAAAAAAAGCCCCTGATTCATATCGTTCATGCACTGACTGCTTAGTTTGCGCCATGTACTAAACGGAAAGGAGCTAATATCTACCGTAAACGGAGAAAAGTCATAGCGAACGTCTCCGTTTTGCTCTGACTTATCTTCCCGTGGTATACTCTTTTTTTCTTTTAAATCAAGAAGGGTGAGCGTGCCTGCAACATAATAGCCACTCTTTGGCACGGATTCGATATAACCTTCTGATAACAGCTGATTATAGGCTAAATCTACGGTACTTCTGCTAACTGCCAGATGATTCGAAAGACTTCTTGTGGATGGCAGTTTCTGATGTATGGATAATCTGCCTGCTTTTATCTCACTTTTAATATGTTCATAAATCTGTTCATATAACGGACGCTTACTGCTTCCATCAAGCGTTACAATCAGCATCGTATCTACCCCTTTAGATTAGTTTGAAGTATTCCCTTGCAAATAAAATATCTTTTTCCATAACAGCTTTTAATTCTTCAATGGAAGCGAATTTCTGCTCGCTTCTTTCAAACGCATAAAGTTCGACCTGAACCATTTTTCCATACAGATCTTCATTACAGTCAAACAAGTGCGTCTCCACGCCTCTTTGCTCATTATCGCCGACTGTCGGCTTATTGCCGATATTTGTCACACTATAGTAACTTCTGTCCCCGATTCTTGTAATGGATGCATACACACCATTTGGTGGAAGCAGTTTATGTGGTTTTGGAAGTACATTGATTGTTGGGATTCCAATTGTTCTGCCAAGCTGTCTGCCGTGAACAACTTCTCCCATTACCGTATACGCATGTCCTAACATGTCATTCGCTTCGGTAATATTTCCTTTCGCAATCATCTCACGGATACGGGTGCTGCTGATCACACTTCCTTTATACTGAAGCTTCTCACAGACAATCAGTTCATAACCATACAATGCTG
>CALZIE010000132.1 GCA_945787565.1 uncultured Lachnospiraceae bacterium | reverse complement strand
GTACATATAAATGAATTCAATGAAAATAGGAAAGAGGATGGATATGTTAAATGTCAGTAATATTAATAAGCACCTTGGTAGCTTTCGGCTCCGTGATATCTCATTTGATTTGCCAGCTGGCTACATTATGGGGTTGATTGGACCAAATGGAGCAGGAAAATCTACCTTATTGCAGATGATCATGGGGTTATATGAACCGGAATCCGGAAATATCCTGGTGGCAGGAAATGATGTGACCGAAAAGGAGCATGAAGTGAAAAATGATATTGGGTATGTATTATCAGAGGATTTATTTTTAGAAAGCTTATCCCTGATCGAAAATGCCAATATGTATGGAAAATACTATGAGAGGTATGACAAAGAGAAATTCCTTTCTTATTGTGAAAGATTCGGTCTCTCGGTAAATCAGAAGTTAGGCAAACATTCTAAGGGAGAAAAGTTAAAATTTCAGTTTGCATTTGCGCTGTCTCATGATCCCAAACTTTTATTATTAGATGAACCGACAGCAAGTTTTGATCCGGAATTCAGAAAGGACTTTTTAAAGATAATTACAGAGTTTGTACAGGATGAAAAGCATAGTGTTATTTTGGCAACGCATCTGACTAAGGAGTTAGACAGGGTGGCGGACTATATTACATTTATCAATCACGGAGAGCTTGTATTTTCTAGCGACAGAGAGCAGATGGAATCGACATATCGTATGGTGAGTGGGGAAGATTATAAGATCAATCTGCTTCCAAAAGAGCGTATCATTTATAAGGAAAAAGGAAAGTATGGCTCAAAGGCGTTAGTAAAACATAATAAACTGACACAGTATGGGGATGGTCTCGATGTACAGCTCCCTTCTATTGAAGATATCATGTATTATGTGGTAAAGGGGGAAAAGGAATGTTAAAGCTTGTTCTAGATGATTATAGACATGGGTTTAATCAGGGAATTATAAACGCTAGCCGAGCAGGATGGGTGATTTATGTTTATGTATTGGTTGCGGTTCCGCTTACATTTCACTTGAATCTGACAGGAATTCTCATATTCTCTTGTAGTATGATACCAATGCTTTCTGTACTGATGATTTCGAGAATGTATGCGAATATTATGAATAAGACGCTGTTACTTTGTCCGCTTTCAAAACAGGAGAAAAAAAAGTATTTTGATACGGCACTTGCTGTCCGGGCAATCATTCCATGCGGACTGTTTTTATTGCTGGATGGTATTTTAACTATTGTAAAATTAATCCCGCTACGTTTCTTTCTACTGATGCTTCTTGTTATCGTTCCTTTTGCAGTCGCTGTGAATATTTACTGCACGCCAAAAGAACCAACGTCAAGGGCAATGACCAGAAGCTATGATCTGCCGGGAAATTATGAAGTCTGGAATGTACTCATACAGGTAAGTGGTCTTTTCAATATGCTGATTTTAGTGTCAGCTATTACAGATACAGAAGATCCGGTGACAACAGGAGATGGAATTATAATCGGAGTTTTGATTGGAATTGAACTTTTATTATGTATTAAGACGATATGTACCTACTATAAGCCGGTTCTTTTACAGACAACGAGCTATGAGGTACAGAAACGGGTTGAACTGCTCAATAGTAATCAGACGCTAAACAGAAAATAATAGAGCAAATGAAAGATGGTTATTAGAAGATAAAAGGTAAGAAACAAAAGATAAGTGATAGATGATAAATGATGCAGGATTCGATGGCAGGATGAAATATGAGCAATCGAAAGGATGAGTGAAGAATGAAGATTATAATAAAGCAGCAGGGAACTCTTGCAATCTATGAGCAGATTGTAAACCAGCTGAAGAATGCTATTATAACAGGGGAATTGTCAGCGGGAGAGGCACTGCCTTCCATCCGGTCTTTGGCTGGGGAACTGGAAGTGAGTGTGATAACCACAAAGAGGGCATATGAGGAGTTAGAAAGAGAAAAGCTTGTCCGTTCCATACCGGGAAAAGGTTTTTATGTATGTGAGTATAACAAAGATTATTTAAAGGAAAAGCAGTATATGGATTTGGAAATCAGAATGTCGGAAGTACTAACTGACTGCAAGAAGGCAGGAATGTCAAAAAGGGATATTTTAGATATGGTGGATACTTTATTTGAAAGTTAACCGTACTGTGGAGGGGAAAGAAATATGATACTGGAATTTCAGAATGTAAGCGGAAAATCCAAAGGATTTTGTTTAAGTAATGTCTCATTTGCAGTGGAAGAAGGATATCTGGTCGGAATCACCGGTAAAAATGGAGCGGGTAAGTCCACATTGCTTCGTTATATTCTGGATGCAGACAGCAACTATGATGGAGAGATTCTGATAAATGGAATGAATATCAGAGATCATCATGCTAAGATTCAGAATCAGATTGGATATGTGGCGGATGAAAATGTATTTTTCAGAGCGCATACAGCAAGAGAGAATGCAGAGTTATTATCTGTTTTTTATGAGAAATGGCATATGGAGCTGTTTCTTACGATGATGAAGAAGATGGAAGTGCCGCTTTCTGAAAAAATAGATGATTTATCACGAGGTGAGTTCTTAAAGTTTCAGATGGCATTTGCTATGGCGCATGAGGCAAAGCTGTATCTGATTGATGAAGCAACCGGAGGAATGGACCCAATCTTTCGAAAGGAGTTCTTCCGACTTTTACATCAGATATTGGAGAAGGAAGATACATCTATTCTGATGGTGACACATATTGAGGATGAAGTTGAGATGCAGATGGATTATGCAGGCGTAATGGAAAATGGAAGAATGATTTCATTTGGAGAGGTGGGAATAGAAAATGAATCAGGTAAAAGAATTTGATAAACGACTGAAAAAGACGGAAGATGTCTCCTTTCTTATGGCGAAAGTAATGACCTTGATTTTTGGCACGTTCGGATGCTTTTTGATGTTACTTCCGCTTACAGGAAGTAACATCAATGCAATGGTGGAGAACCTTGCTTTGTTCCCAATCTTGCTGTTAGGAATGGCAGTGCTCGTTTACTTGAGTCCTTACATGCACATGAATCAGAATGGAAAAAATGTGTCCATTTATAAGATGCTTCGTTTCCTTCCGGTGGAACCAAAAGAAATCTGTCAGGTACGAAAGGAGTATCTGAATAAGTTTATTGTGAAAATTGGAATCATTAGCTTTACTTTTCAGCAGATTGGTGCGGTATTGGATCATAGCTGGTCAGTGGGGAATGTATGTTATCCTATTATTGTGATAGCGCTTGCCTGGGGAGCAGGATGGATTTATATCCATATAGAATAAAAGAACATTTACCGGAATATTAAAATCTGCTATATATTCTTATAGCAGACTTTCGCGTAGTTCTTAAAGTCAGCATAAGGAGATTATAAGAGGAGGGACAAGGATGTGGACAATATTTTACTCTGAAGTTGGTATATTCTTGGCAGTGTTTTTGGCCATTCTGATTTTTTTATTAATCGGTTTTAGAAAAGAGAGAAAAAAGAGGAGAAAGGTTCTGACCTTTTATGGCATTGCATCAGTTATACTTATTATCGTTTTTCTTCTGAATGGTTACGGTGTGAAATACTACGATGTAGTAACTGCAGATTCCAAACTTTACTCAGAAAAAGAATTACAAGAAGATTTTGATGTACTTGAAGATGCAATCTGCAACCAAAATCCATTAGTATTTGTAGATCAAAGTGAACTAAAAAAATCATTTCAGGAAGTGCGAGATCAAATCAATCACGCGATGACACAGGAAGAATTCTATCGGTTAGTCAATCCGTTAGTAGTGGAAGCAAAATGTGGGCACACAAATTTATCTGTATCACAGGCACTGATTGAGAACCGTACAGGAAAAGCGTTATATTTTCCGCTTGAAGTGAAGATTCAAAATAATCAGATTATTGTAGCAAAATCTTATTCGCAGTACGATATTCAGGAAGGTGATATAATACGAAGTATAAATGGTAATGATGCAGATTCGATTATTTCTTGCTTTTATAAGAATATCAGCCATGATGGAGATAATCTTGCGATTGCTGCCTATATCGCTTCCAAACATTTTGGTTATGAGTATTTTGAGTTTATAGAAAAAGCAGTTTCATTTCTGACGATGTTAGAGGATGCAGACGGAAATTCGTATTCAGTGGCTTTAGATGGTGAATATATCGATGCATGTAACACCGCATCCTGGCAGCTTCATATGGAAGAGTATTCAGAGGTTACATATTATGATTACAAGATTGAAGACGAGACTGCGTTTTTAACAGTACGTGTCTTTTTTGAAGGGAAAGAAAAGTTTGCTTCCTTCTTAGCTGACTTTTTCAAGCAGGTGAAAGAGGAGAAGATTGAAAATCTAGTAATTGATATTCGAGGGAATTTTGGAGGTTCTCCACAGATGTCAAGGGAGCTGCTTTCTTATCTGATTTCAGAACATACGCCTTATTTTTCGTCTAAGACAAAACTACCTCTGCTTTATAGAATGCAAGGGCTTGGGAAGGAAATTACTCCAAAGGAGAATCATTTCACAGGAAATATAACACTTCTTATTGATGGCGGCGTTTTCTCCACAGCAGGACATTTTGCGGCAGTATTTCAATCCAATCATTTGGGAACCGTGGAGGGTGAGCCGACCGGCGGCGGATATGCTTGCACCGATGGTTCTAAGAATATCACATTAAAGAACACCGGAATTCGTTTGCACTGTTCCCAGACCTATTATGAAGTGGTTGCAGATGAGAATTATAAAAATAGTGTTTTTCCATGAAACGAAGCGGGTTAAGCTGGCAACAGAATAGTAGTAAAGTAACAGAATAGTAGTAAAACAGCAGTAAAACAGCAGTAAAAATGGTGCTGTTGCATCCGAAATACAAGCCCTTGCAGGCGCAGATATTCGAATGTGACAGCACCATTTTTATAATAAAAGTATGGAATCAGAAAACGAGGTTTAGACTAGATGCGAACCCATACACTCATTTCATTCTCTCCACGGTTTGCCCATGTATAATATGGTATAAATCGCAGCTGTACCGGTGTTTTATTCGGTTTAGTAAAGGAATGATACAGCTTTTCATGGGATGTGTTTCCCGCTTCCCGATATCCATTAGCAAGAATAGAAACCACGGGTTCATCCTGAATCTGGAACTCTTCGGTCTGTGGTTCTGAGTCACAGTCAATTGTAAGAAGATGCAGGTCCTTGCCATTATCGGTTTCTTCCAGACAGTACACGATTGGGCCGCGAACTAATGCAACTTTTCCAACGTCTTCTCGAACACGGGAATCTGCCTGTAAGAACTGAATATTCATTGGCAGATGAAGTGTCAGGGTTTCATCCTGTCCCCAGACTTTGGTCAGATAGAGATAGCCATCTTTGATCTGGCCGTCTTTGATGGCATTTCCTTCTAAGGAGTAGGACGTACACCAGTCTGGAATGCGTAATGCCAGTGTAAATGAAGTCTGTGAAGCGTCTACTTTTATGGATACATCTCCATTCCATGGAAAATCAGAAGAAATCTGAACAGTAACCGGTGTGCCATGTACCTGTTTGGTAATCTGGCTTCCGATATAAAGGTGGACAAAGAGCGTATCTTCGTTCTCAGTAAAGGCGTAGGAGCATACAGAGCTTAACAGTCTTGCCAGATTTGGAGGACAGCAGGCGCAGCCAAACCATTTCTGCCGGACAGGTTTTACGTGGAATTTTCGCTCGTCTTTATGGCAGGCTTCCGGATTCACTTCAAGAGGGTTTACATAAAAGAAGCTTTTTCCGTCTAATGACATGCCGCTTAGGACACCGTTATAAAGCGCGCGTTCCATAATGTCAGCATACTTGGAGTCTGGTTTGATCTGAAGCATTCTTCTTGCCCAGAAAATCAAGCCAATGGATGCACAGGTTTCTGCATAAGCGGTGTCATTCGGAAGATCATATGGGAAGGAGAATGCCTCTCCGATATGAGTGCCACCGATTCCGCCTGTTACATACAGTTTTTGGTCTGTTACGCTATTCCAGAGCTTCTGGCAGGCAAGGTAGAGGCTTTCATCATTTGTCAGGCGGGCAACATCGGTCATGCCGGAGTAAAGGTAGACAGCACGTACGGCATGGCCGACAGCTTCATCCTGTTCTCTTACCGGAAGATGTGCCTGATGATATTCATAACGCAGGTCTTCTGGTTTGTTTCGGATTGCTTCCGGATGTTCTTTGTCAAAGTAATAAGGACGATGTCCACGTTCATCAATAAAAAAGCGGGAAAGATTTAAATAAGTTTCATTTCCGGTTGTTTCGTATAGGCGGACAAGTGCAAGTTCTGCAATCTCATGGCCAGGATAGCCTTTGCATTTGCCCTCTTCTGCACCAAAGCGTGCGGCTACATAATCCGCATAACGGCATGCAGCATCGAGCAGGGGACGCTTATTGGTTGCCTGGTAGTAAGCAACGGCCCCTTCTAACAGATGTCCGAGACAGTATAGCTCGTGATGATCTCTTAAATTACTGAAAATCTTGTCTTTCCCATTCAAAATATAGTATGTGTCCAGATAGCCATCTTCCTGCTGTGCGGCACATACAATGTCGATGGCTTTATCCGCCAGTGCTTCCAGACTTTCATCCGGATGCCACATCAGAGAGTAGCTGACTGCTTCAATCCATTTATAAAAATCACTATCCTGAAATACAAAACCGTAAAATTGATCATCCAGATGATTCGGATCTTCTGGAAGTGCTTCAAAACCACGGAAAGTATACACCGGTTCTTTGAATTCCTTTCCCTGTGCTTCTTTTTCTTTGTTTAGCTTAGCAGCAGCTTTAAAGTTATGCATACAGTAGCTTGGTGCCGCTCCTTCCACTTGGTCATTTAACGCATTCCACTGATACGGAATGACTTCCGTTCTGATCAGTTCCATCTCTTTTTTCC
>CALZIE010000131.1 GCA_945787565.1 uncultured Lachnospiraceae bacterium | reverse complement strand
GAGGATAGTATTAATGGAAGAAGCATTTTTAGAAAGAACCTGTATACGATAGCACCGGATATTAAAGTAACCAATACGTCGGCAAAAGCGGTATTTGATTTATTACAGCCGGAGTTTGTGGTAAATGATCGGGTGATGGATTCGGAAATTTATTCACCTTACTTTAAGTCTGCTTATAAGCTAAATATTTTGTTACGGGACGGAGTGATTCAGGTTAACGAATATAAGCAGAAAGTAAAAGAGGTATTAGAATCCCTTGCAGAGGCAAAAATCTCATTGGAAGAATTCCATAAGAATATTGATCAGCTGGTAAAGGGAAGAATGATAACAGAAGAGTATGCAGAGTATTATTTGGAGTACCGTCTTAAGAAAATGTAAAAACAGGGGGAAGATAAATGAGAAGACCACAGGCAGGAGAGATTTATCAGCATTTTAAAGGAATGCTCTATCAGGTGATGGGAATTGCCATTCATTCTGAGACAAGAGAGGAACTGGTGATTTATCAGGCACTTTATGGGGATTATAAGATATTTGCAAGACCGCTTGTGATGTTTGTAAGCGCTGTGGACCGTGAGAAATATCCGGATGCAAGTGTAGAATATCGTTTTACAAAGGTGGAGCGCGATGCAGATGGAAAACTGTGTCCACCGCTAAAAGTGGAACAAAAGCGCCCGGAAGAACAGGAAAAGCAGCCGGTAGTCGAAGCACAAGAGGTAGTGGAAATACAACCGGTAGTGAAAGCACAAGAGGTAGTAAAAACACAGCCAGTAGTCGAAACATATGAGGCTGTAGAGACACAAAAGACTGTAGAAAAGCAGGAAGTTAAAGAAACACAACAGACGGAAGAAACGAAGAACGTTAATCAGGTGAATCCGGATCTGATGGCATTCTTAGATGCAAGAGATTACGGAGAAAAGTTAGAAATCTTATATGCAATTCGTGGTAAGATAGATGATCAGATGATGACGAATATGGAATTATCAATGGACCTTCCAGTGGCAGAAGGAACGATTGAGGAACGAATCGCGACGGTAAAGCATGCACTTCAGACAATGGCTCGATTTGAGACAAGACGTCTTCGTTAAAAATAAATAGAATATAAAAGTCCCTGTGACTGACGATACCGTATTGTTTTGGATGGTCAGATACAGGGACTTTTTTTGAGTGATAAGAAAGTTAGAAAAAGTTAAATGACATCTGTTCGTAGCTATTACACTTATATTCATGCAGGTAGGAAAAAATAGTGTCTGGGTCAGAGAGAATATGATTAGCTTTGCATGTCTCGTGGAACTGTTTCATTAGCTTTTTATTATTTAGACTTATGACCTGATAGGAATTTCCATATGTCTTAATATATCGTTCTTTTAATCCTGGAAAATGTTCATCCAGCTTTTGATAGAAATATTCCCGGTTGCCTTCTCGAAGGGTAAGCCCCATGTTAAAGCAGATGATACCATAAACGTTTGCCTGAATACAGGCATTAAGGATGGCTGTCAGGTTTTCTTCGGTATCATTGATAAAGGGAAGAATCGGAGAAAGCCAGACAACAGTAGGGATATTGTGATCTCTAAGGATGTGTAGCGCTTCAATCCGTTCTTTTGTTGTAGAGACATGTGGTTCTAGTATATTGCATAACTTATCATCATAGGTGGTCAGTGTCATTGCCACCACGCATTTTGCCTTCTGATGGATGGAGGTTAAAAGGTCCAAGTCTCTAAGAATGCGGGTTGACTTTGTCTGAATTGCAAGCCCAAACTCATATTGGTCGATTAAAGACAGGCATCTTCTTGTCAGCTTTAGTTTTTCTTCTAATGGGATATAGGAATCAGACATAAATCCCGTTGTGATCATGCATTTGTGACGTTTTCGCTTCATCGCCTGTTCAAGTAGTTCCGGGGCATTTATCTTCACTTCGATATCTTCAAAAGCATGATTCATCTGATAGCAGCTGCTGCGGGAATCGCAGTAAATGCATCCATGTGAACAGCCCCGGTACAGATTCATTCCGTTTGTGGCAGACAGAATTCCTTTTGCCATTACTTCATGCATAGGGGAAACTCCTTTCGTTTTTAAATTTTTACTGTGCGAAGTCTAGTGGGGAGCTGTTTGACTCCTTAATAGAAAATTATTTGGTATTGATAAAAACGATATTACTTTATGAAAGTCAGATATTGCTAAGTTTCAAACGATTTTTTATAAGTCGCTCAAACTCCTTGCGTAATTTCGCCTTGTTTTTAGGTTAAAAATTATGCAGAGGGTTTGTGGAAATTAGAATGGATAGTTGTTAAAAGTTCCATTTCATCCTAGGATACCATAAGTTAACGACAACGTAGTGTCATATTAAAAAAGTTTTTTAAATTTCCCCCTTTCTTTTACTATGAAAGCAGAGAAAAAACATTGGTTAGGATAGTTTATAAGTGAAATTACTACCACTTATGAGTGGAAAAATCAAGGGATACGTCTTACACAAAAAGGAAACACGGGATTGATTTTTTTTTGTAGGAATTACCGAAAATGAAAATGCTTAAAAAGAAAGTGGGAAAAATCTCTTGTGCTTTTCAAACGATTCGTTATAATTAAGTCAGCAGGTCAAAAGGCCAGTAAAATCAATTAATAAGCGCTATTTATAGGATTTATAAGGAGCGTAAATATCAGGCTAAAAGTATATACAAGGGTTCTGATTCTTTGAAAGAGAAATGACAGAGTCAGGGCATTACACAAGGAGGATATGGACAATGAATAAGTTAGAGCAGCTCTATGAAGGTAAGGCCAAGAAAGTATATAAGACAGATGTAGAAGATGTACTGATCGTAGATTACAAAGATGATGCGACAGCATTTAACGGCCTCAAGAAAGGTACTATTGTTGGAAAAGGTGTTATTAACAACAAGATGTCTAACCATGTGATGCAGTTACTTGAGAAGGAAGGCGTTCCAACTCATTATGTAGAAGAGTTAAGCGACAGAGAAACTGCAGTAAAGAAAGTTCAGATTGTACCGCTTGAAGTAATTGTAAGAAACGTATCTGCCGGAAGTTTTGCAAAAAAACTTGGAATGGAAGAGGGCAAAAAATTATTATGTCCAACCTTAGAATTCTCCTATAAAGATGATGCACTTGGTGATCCAATGATCAACTCCTACTATGCAATGGCAATTGGTGCCGCAACAAAGGAAGAAATTGATACCATCACAAAGTATGCATTTAAAGTAAATGAGGTATTAAAGAAATACTTCGAAGGAATTGGCATTGAATTAATTGATTTTAAAATTGAGTTCGGAAGATATAAAGGTCAGATCATCTTAGCAGATGAGATCTCCCCAGATACATGCAGACTATGGGATATCAATACACATGAAAAATTAGATAAAGATCGTTTCAGAAGAGATCTTGGAAATGTAGAAGATGCATACAAAGAAGTATTTAAGCGTCTAGGAATTGCAGCAGAATAAAGCTTGCCGGTAACTTAAAAAAAGAGGGACCACCGAAAAAAGGCAGTTTACATATGATTCTCTGCCTTTTTCGGGGGCCTTTTCTCTTCTCTAAAGGTGCATCAGGCACCCTTTATGCATCACGCCAGTAGGCGGTCAAGTAAGAAAGGATAGAACCATGGAAAACAAAGTAGCTGATTTTATACCAGATGAACTGCACGAGGAATGTGGTGTCTTTGGTGTTTATGATTTAGACGGCAATGATGTGGCATCATCCATTTATTATGGATTATTTGCACTGCAGCACAGAGGGCAGGAAAGCTGTGGTATTGCGGTGAGTGATACCCAGGGGCCGAAGGGAAGAGTCCGTTCGGTAAAAGGAATGGGGCTTGTCAATGAAGTATTCACGCCAGAAAGCTTAGAAGGGCTTCATGGAGATATCGGCGTAGGCCATGTGCGGTATTCTACTGCAGGAGCAAGCAATATCGCCAATACTCAGCCGTTAGTATTAAACTATGTAAAGGGAACATTAGCCCTTGCCCATAATGGAAATCTGGTTAATGCCCTTGAATTAAGGGAAGAGTTAGAATATACCGGTGCAATCTTCCAGACAACAATCGATTCAGAAGTGATCGCATATCATATCGCAAGAGAGCGTTTAAATACTGCAAATGTTGAAGATGCCGTAAAGAATGCGATGAAGAAAATCAAAGGAGCTTATTCTTTGATTGTTATGAGTCCAAGAAAATTAATCGGCGCAAGAGATCCATTTGGTTTTCATCCACTTTGTCTTGGAAAAAGAGATAATGCTTATGTATTAGCAAGTGAGACATGTGCGTTAGATGCAGTAGGAGCGACTTTCATCCGTGATGTGGAACCAGGAGAAGTGGTAACCATTACACGCGAAGGGGTTGTATCGGATAAGACACTGTGTCAGAAGAAGATTGCAAAATGTATTTTCGAATATATTTATTTTGCAAGACCAGACAGCTATATTGATGGAATCAATGTGTATAACTCCAGAATTATGGCAGGAAGAATCTTAGCACAGGAACATCCGGTAGACGCAGACTTAGTAGTTGGCGTTCCGGACTCTGGTAATGCAGCTGCGATGGGATTTGCATTAGAATCTGGCATTCCTTACGGCATGGCATTTGTGAAGAACAGTTATGTAGGAAGAACTTTTATTAAGCCAAAGCAGTCCATGAGAGAATCTTCTGTCCGCATTAAGCTGAATGTATTAAAGGAATCCGTAAAAGGAAAACGTGTTGTCATGATTGATGATTCCATTGTACGTGGTACAACCTGTGCCCGAATCGTAGGAATGTTAAAGGCAGCAGGAGCAAGTGAAGTGCATGTTCGTATTTCTTCCCCTCCTTTCTTATATCCATGTTATTTCGGAACCGATGTTCCAAGCGATGACCAGCTGATCGCCCATAATAATACGGTAGAGCAGATCCGGGAATTAATCGGTGCAGATTCATTAGGATATTTATCCGTTGATCGTTTGAGCGAATTAGTGGAAGGGGATTGTGGTATCTGTGATGCATGCTTTACCGGCAAGTATCCAGTTGATCCTCCAAAGGAGGATATCCGTGGGGAATATGATAAATAGCAGACAGAAATCAGATTATAAGAATGGATTATGAATTCATGAAATATACTAATAACGCCTTCTGTTGACAATGGAAGGCGTTCTGATATTATAGATACCAGATAAGGCAGTAATCAAATGCCAAAGAAGAGCACGCAAAGTGAATTGGAGGATAGTAAAATGAGTCAAGATAAATATGTAAGCCCATTATCCGAACGTTATGCAAGCAAGGAGATGCAGTATATTTTCTCACCAGATATGAAATTCCGTACTTGGAGAAAATTATGGATCGCACTTGCGGAAGCAGAGCATGAATTAGGACTTCCGGTGACAGTAGAGCAGATTGAGGAATTAAAGGCACACCAGGATGATATCAACTATGACGTGGCAAAAGAAAGAGAACGTTTAGTGCGTCATGATGTTATGTCTCATGTTTATGCATATGGTGTACAGTGTCCGAATGCAAAAGGAATTATCCATCTTGGAGCGACTTCCTGCTATGTAGGCGATAATACCGATATTATCGTGATGACAGAAGCATTAAAGTTAGTGAAGAAGAAGTTAATCAATGTGATGAACGAGCTTTCCAAGTTTGCAATGGAATATAAGGACCTTCCTACATTAGCATTCACTCATTTTCAGCCAGCACAGCCAACAACCGTTGGAAAGCGTGCCAGCCTGTGGTTAATGGAATTAAAGTTAGATTTAGAAGATTTGGATCATATGATTGATTCTATGAAGTTATTAGGTTCCAAAGGAACAACCGGAACACAGGCAAGCTTCTTAGAATTATTTGATGGTGATCATGAAAAGATTAAGAAATTAGATCAGATGATCGCAGAAAAGATGGGATTTGCAGAATCTTTCCCTGTTTCTGGACAGACTTATTCCAGAAAGATGGATACAAGAGTGTTAAATGTGTTAGCAGGCATTGCAGCAAGTGCTCATAAGTTCTCGAACGATATCCGTTTATTACAGCATTTAAAAGAAATTGAAGAACCATTCGAAAAGAATCAGATCGGTTCCTCTGCTATGGCTTATAAGCGTAATCCAATGAGAAGTGAACGTATCGCATCGTTAGCACGTTATGTGATGGTGGATGCATTAAATCCAGCCATTACATCTGCAACTCAGTGGTTTGAAAGAACATTAGATGATTCTGCGAATAAGCGTATTTCGATTCCGGAAGCGTTCCTTGCAGTAGATGGTATTTTAGATCTTTATTTGAATGTTGTGGATGGCCTTGTGGTATATCCAAAAGTAATTGAAAAACGTCTTCGTTCGGAACTTCCATTTATGGCAACGGAGAATATTATGATGGATGCTGTGAAGGCAGGCGGAGACAGACAGGAACTTCATGAAAGAATCCGTACGCTTTCTATGGAGGCAGGCAGAAATGTGAAGGAACTCGGTCTTGAGAATAATCTTCTGGAACTGATTGCAGCGGATCCTGCTTTTAATATGACAATCGAAGAACTGAATAAGACGATGGACCCATCGAAATATGTTGGCCGCGCCCCAGAACAAACCGAAGAGTTTATCCGCGACGTGATTACCCCAATCCTTACCGCAAACCAAGACCTCCTCGGACTGAAGGCGGATATCAAGGTTTGATGTTGAGTTGAGTTGAATTGATGCCCATCGGATACCTGCCGTCGCGTGGCGCGGCGAGCGGGGCCCAATGTTCGGACGCGAGAGCGGACAGCAAGGGGCAGAGTCTTTCTCTATCAGACAGGAATGCACTGTCTGCTATAGAAAGACTCTGCCCCTTGCTGTTCGTCTCGAGCCGGACATTCGGGCCCCGCTCACCGCACCACCCGACGGCAGGTATCCGATGGGCATCCCAAGACGTTTCAAAAG
>CALZIE010000130.1 GCA_945787565.1 uncultured Lachnospiraceae bacterium | reverse complement strand
AAATTGATGTGGATGAGGCTCCGGATTTAGCAAGGCAGTATGAAGTGCTTAGCATTCCAACATTATTAGTGGTGAAGGATGGGGAAGAAGTCAGAAGATCCATCGGATTTATGCCGAAACAAGAAATCGCGGATATGATCGGATAGCTAAAATGCACTACTTTTCACTCTGTTAAAAATGGAAGTACAAATCCATTCGGAAAAGTGGTAAAATAAAAAAGTCTTATTATATATGATAAAAAGGCGATTTCAAAAAGAAAAATTAAATGCGAAAACCGTAATGATATAAAGGAGAGAAAAAATGGAAGATAGAGTACAAAAAGCAATGGAGAATCATAAGAAGGGATATAACTGCTGCCAGGCGGTAGCATGTGCGTATGCGGATTTAGTAGGCGTAGATGAGGAAACGATGTTTCGTGTGGCAGAAGGATTTGGAGCCGGAATGGGCGGATTAGAAGGCGTTTGTGGGGCAATCTCAGGTGCTGTCATGTTAGCAGGGTTAAAAACAAGCACTGGAAATCTCGAAAATCCAAATTCAAAGGGAAAGACATATTTAGAATCCAAAGAAATATTAGAACGTTTTAAAGAGAAAAATCAGTCCATTATTTGCAAGGAACTGAAAGGGATTGAAACAAAGAAGATCCTTCGTACCTGTGCTGGATGTATTCAGGATGCAGCGCAGATTGCGGAAGAAATGTTTGAAATGGTGGCAGAATAGACAGTGGCATAATAGGAATATAATAGGAAAAGATGCAGGACAGTAGTCAGTGCATCTTTTCTCTTTATATTTTGCTAGGTTAGAAGAATAGGAGAATTTAGAAGGTAAGTACGAACTGTCTGTTGTTTGCTTTTCAAAGAGGGGATGAGTTGGTTGCGTGATTATGAGATTTATACTTCAACGGTGTATGCATTACAGCAGTATTTCGGCAGGGATGCGGTAAAGGAATTATTTCTTCATGGAGGCTGTTATTTTTTCGCTTCCTATCTGCACTCCCATATGAAGAATTCATTTATTATGTTTAATAAAGAAGAGGAACATTGTGCGATTGAATTTCAGAATGAGATATACGATATCACCGGAAAAATTGGAAGAAAGAATTACAGGATAGCGACTGGCAGGCAGATCGATTATATGAAAAAGAAATACATACCCGCTTTTAGTGAAAAGGAACTGCTTTCGTATCTGGAAAAGAGTATTTGGAATGATGATTATGCAGTTTAATGTCAATGGGACTTATTTCATTTTTTATGTTACGAAAAAATACGAAAATTCGAATGGACTTTACCTCCAGATTATGTTATTACTATAATGTAAACAAAATTTGGAAAGAGAAGGTGTGAAGTTCATGAGAAAAGGGAAGTTTGCCATGAAACTCATCAGTCTGTTAGCAGCATGCTGCCTCTTTGTACTAGAGTGTGCAGGTGCTGTGACAGTCTATGCTGACACCACAGGAGGGACTTATCAGTCAGGCAATTTCACAACCGAGAAAGAAGAAGTACGGGTAATTGGACAAGAATCCGAAGTAGTGACTGGAAGTGCGTTGCAAAGTCCAGTTGTATCGGGAAGCGCTGTGACATTTTATTATAAGGGAACAGACGAAAAACAGGTTTTGGTAGCAGGAAGCTTTACCGAATGGCAGAATGGCGCGCTGGAGATGACAAAAGGTGAGGATGGAATATGGACCTGTTTAATTACCTTATCTCCAGGTGTCTATGAGTACAAGTTTATCGCAGATGGAAACTGGCTTAAGGATGCGAATAATCCAAATGAGCGGAATGGGAATAGCTGCTTTTATGTAGATGGGCTTACGATTAGCAGTAGAGTGGAAGTAGCAAGAGGAAGTTCTGTGAATCTTCCGCAGACCGCTCTGTTTTATCAGGAAGGAGAGGCCAAAGAGGCGGCAATCCTTTCTTATAAGGCAGCAGATGATAGCGAGAAGGTGACGATTCAGGACTATACCCTTACCGTTGCATCCGACTATGAGGGAAGCACCGTAACGTTACTTGCATATACAGAAGATGCAAGCTGTGATTTTACTGTATCAGTATTGGATCAGCTCTATACATATCATTATTATTACTATCACAGTGATGAATTCTATTCCGATAAGGACCTTTGGATCTGGGGAGATGGCATTAACGGGAGTGCGAATCTGTTCACAGACACCTTTAAAGATGAATATGGACGTACCTGGGCAGAAGGAACGCTTGAATATTCTCTTTCCACCATCAGCATCATAGCGAGGACGACAGACGAGAGCCATGATCCTGGCGTATGGAATGGACAGGAGCCAGAACGCAGTTTTTCCCTGCCAGAAGGAACAACAGAAGGTGAAATCTGGATCGTCTCAGGAGATTCGGCAGTTTATTCTTCCATGCCGGAGCCAGTGAGTGAGACACTGCAGCGGGGTATTTTAATCCGTTATCTGAGAGAAGATGCTGCTTATACCGACTGGAATATCTACACCTGGACAGACGGAACAAGAGTAGTTGACTTTGATGAGAATGGTTATGCCTATGTAACGGTTTCAGAGGCAACAACCCAGCTGGATTTCCTGATTCGGAAAGGATATCCGCAGGATGGGGAAGCCTGGGTGAAAGATGGCGGGGATCTGGCAATTCAGATTCCGACCAATCAGCAGGTTGTAAAAGCAGTGATTACAAGTGGCAATACCGCGAATATGGAACTGCTTCCTTACAATACCGGATATGAAGCCAATGTAAATGAGAACGTCGTTTATTTTTATTATCGGAATGATGAAAAATTCAAAGAAGGAACGTTAGATAAACTATATCAGGTGCAGGTAGCAATCGATAATGTGCGCTATGATATGACCTATAATCCGAAAACAGAGCGTTATGAATACGCTTATCAGAATGTAGAGAACGGCACCCATTTCTATTGCTATTATGTAACGGAAGAGGCTGGTGGTGAGGAGATACCGATTTTAGATTTATTTAACGAGAACACGGAAAATGGACTTTCAGTGATGGAATATTATAAGCTTAATGCAGTGGCAGAAGCGAAAGTCAGCCCTTCGTCCATTACATATACGCAGAACGCGGTATTGTCAATAGAAGCATCTTATGAAGAAAATGATCAGACATTACAACCATCCGCTGCCTATGTGGATCTTACAAGCTTAGGTGGAGAGAAGAAGGTGGCAGTGGAGACCGAGCTGATGGAATTCACTATTTCTGTAGCAGATGCGGTGGAACCAGGAAAGAAGGAAATACCAGTTACGGTAGTCGATCAGTACGGACAGGCATTTACAACAACAGCAGAAGTTACGGTAAACGATACAAAGACGGCTGAGTTCAGCTTTGATGAAGCTGTGATTTATTTTATTGTGACAGATCGTTTTTTTGATGGAAATGCAGAGAATAACGATGCTTATGGAGTCGGTGATTATGATACGAATAGCGAGACGGGGTACTCGAGTTATCATGGGGGTGACTTTGCAGGTGTGACAGCAAAGCTTGACTATCTGAAGGATCTTGGTATCAATACCATCTGGATTTCACCAATCGTAGAGAATATCCTGGAAAGCCAGACCGATAGCAATACGGGAATTAAGACTTATGGATATCATGGATATTGGGCTAGTAATTTTGAAACGCTGAATGCACATTTTGGTACGGAAGAGGAGCTTCGTACGTTAATCACAGAGGCGCATAAACGTGGAATTAAGATTATGGTCGATGTCGTAATCAATCATGCTGGATATGGCACGGAAGATGTATTTGAAGGCATGTTCCGAGATCATAATGTACCGGGCAGCACAATACTCGATTCCTTATCGGGGCTTCCGGATTTTGCAACAGAGATTCCGGAGGTACGGAACAAGCTGATTGAATGGCAGACCGCATGGATGACGGAATATGGTATTGATTACTTCAGAGTGGATACCGTAAAGCATGTGGAGACAACTACCTGGGCTGCGTTTAAGAATGCGCTTACCAAGATTAATCCGGAATTCAAGCTGATCGGAGAGTATTCCGGAGCAGGAGCAAGCAATGATTTTGATTACTTGTTTACAGGAAGAATGGATTCTTTGCTGAACTTTGATTTCAACGATCTGGCATCCCGGTTTGTAATGGGTGAGTTAGAAGAAGTGGAAGCATCTCTTGAGGCAACTGATCAGAATCTAAATAGTGCCGCAACCGTTGGCAACTTCTTAAGTTCTCATGACGAAGACGGTCTGCTTGCTACACTGCTTAAGACAGAAAATCAGGAAGATGCATTTGACATGATGAAACTGGCAGCTTCCCTGCAGGTGACAGCAAAAGGACAGCCGGTAATCTATTATGGGGAAGAGGTTGGTCAGACCGGACTTAATAATTGGCCATATCAGACGAATCGTTATGATTTCGATTGGAATCTTGTAACCGATGAAAATGAAATGTATGTGCATTATAAGAAACTATTAGCAATTCGGAATGCGTATACAGATGTATTCTCAAAGGGCAGTAGAACACAGATAACAGCAAGCAATGAGGCAGGATATCTTGTAGTAGAGCGGGCTTATACAGACCAAAAGGTGCTTCTTGGATTCAATGATCAGAAGAGAGCTACACAGGTTACCTTTACTTTGGATGGAATAAGCGGATATACATTGCGTGATATCTATAATAATCTTACGTATGCTCCGGCAGAGAATGGGCAGATTACAGTAACGATTCCATCGATTGAGGAAGGCGGAACAGCAGTGTTTGTTTATGAGAAGAGTTCGGATGATACAGGCAATAACAGTGGAAGTCAGGGCAGTACAGGAAGTGTTTCCGAGAAGATTTCCTTAACTTCAGACAATTGGGAAAAGGTAAAGGAAGAGATTCTGACAGTCAGTGCTAAGGCAGGATTGGAAGCATTAGAAACGCCGGAAGAGATTCTGGTAGACGTGAAGAAAGAGACCAAGGTACCGACAGAAGTATTAAGCAGGATTTCTGGGAAGAACATAAGACTGGTGCTTGTAATGGGCGATTTTACCTGGAAGATTGATGGGACGGATATGACTCCAGAACTGTGGGAGAGCGTAACCAAACAGACCTCTGGAATTGATATTTCTGTTACTGTGATCGAGGGACTGTTTGAGGATGAGAAGCTTTCACAGCGATTAGATGCGATGTTGATTGATAAGAGTTATTCCGTTAAAGGAATTGAAAGTTTTATAATTGGCAATGGCAGTGAGTTTCCGTTTAAGGCTTCCTTGACAATTAAGACCGAAAAAGAGTGGAGATATCATTACTTATATGCTACCTTATATGATCAGACATCTTATAAGCTGACACCGGTTTCCTATGGTCAGGCAAGAGAGCATGATACCGTTACATTTGAGATCAGTCAGGGAGGAACTTATCTGATTACCAATGCAAATCCGGTACGGCCGTTTATTGGAAAATATCTGTCGATACAAAAAGGGGAACAGATTAATATGGCTGATAAGATTCAGAACTTAATTGGCGGAGAACGGATTTATTATAGTTCTAGCAATCCGGATGTGGCAGTGGTTGAAAAAGACGGTAACGTGAAGGTAATGAAAAAGGGCAGCACAACGATTACCATTAAAATTGTACAGGGTAGCAGATGTTTTGTATATGAAACAGCTCTTATTACAGAAGATACGCTTTCCTATACGAATTAAAAGTGGAATAAAGCAATCAAAACAATAGCATCATAAAAAAATAGAACAGTAAAAAGAGGCCGCTACGCAAATAGTGGCCTTTTTTGTTAGAAAAGGGCTATTTTTAATAAAAAAGTATGATATAATACCAGTAATAACAAAAGAAAAAAAGGAGAAAATAGTTATGTTTGAAATGAAAAAAGAATATTTAACAGGGATCCAACAGATTGATGAAGAACATGCTAGACTATTTGAGATTGCAGAAGAAGCATACCAGTTATTGAAACAGGAATATGTGCCAGATAAATATGATAATATCGTAACTATTATCAATGAGTTAAAAGACTATACCAGATTTCATTTTGCACATGAGGAAGAATATATGGAAAGCATCCAATATAAGAAGATGTTTACACAGAAAATTCAGCATATGAAGTTTATTGAGAAACTAGATGAGCTGAATCTTGAGGAAGTGGATGTGCATCAGGAAGAGTCGATCGAGAGCCTTTTGAACTTTCTTGGAGACTGGTTAGTAGAGCATATTCTGGAATGTGATATGCAGATTGGCAAATAACTAGAAGACCCATACCAAAATATAGAGGATAGGTATGGAAATAATTTAGTATACTTAGGTAGAATTGCATTGACATAATGGGATGGAAGCGTTTACAATAATGAGGTAGGTCCCAATCATTGTGGCCCAGTGAAATGAAAAGGAGAATTTAGAAATGACAAAAGAACAGATTATTTCCAAAATGAACAAAGACTGTTTAGTAGCTGTAGTTCGTGCTGAAAGCAAAGAACAGGGTGAAAAAATCATCGACGCTATCGTAGCTGGTGGTATCAATTATATTGAAATCACAATGACAGTTCCAGGCGCTGTTGAAATCATCAAAGCTATGGTTGAAAAATATAAAGACAATAAGGAAGTTGTAATCGGTGCTGGTACTGTATTAGATCCAGAAACAGCTAGAGCCGTAATCTTAGCAGGTGCTGCTTATGTTGTTGCTCCAAGCTTAAACCCAGAAACAATTAAATTATGTAACCGTTATAGAGTACCTGTATTACCAGGCGTTATGACTCCAACCGAAGCTGTTCAGGCTCTTGAACTTGGCTGCGACGTTATCAAGATTTTCCCAGGTAACCTTGTTGGACCATCTGCAATCAGCTCTTTCAGAGGACCACTTCCACAGGGTCAGTTCATGCCATCCGGCGGCGTTTCTATCGATAACGTTTCTGAATGGTTAAAAGCTGGTGCTTTCGCTAT
>CALZIE010000129.1 GCA_945787565.1 uncultured Lachnospiraceae bacterium | reverse complement strand
TATATTCTTCCGCTTTTGCTTCAGCCAATCGTGGAAAATGGAGTATCTCACGGACTGGAGACACAGACCGGATGCGGGATGTTAACAATCCGTATTTTTAAGGAGGAGCCTTTCTTAGTTATTACAGTGGAGGATAACGGGAAGGGAATGGAGAAGGAGGAAGTCGAAAATCTAATCATGCGAATGCAGAAGGAGGAATTAAGCACGGGAAAGAGCATCGGGCTTCATAATATTTATCAGAGGATTAAGCTGTTTTACGGGGAGGAATACGGAGTGATGATCCACTCAGAACCAGGAAGAGGAACGAGAGTTACGGTCCGCCTTCCAGCCACTAATTCCAAACTTCTAAACCTAAATGAAAGTATGTACAATCGGTAGGGCGCGCAGAAGGGCGTAGACACCACATCTTATCACCCGAACCTTTCTCTAGAACTCTAAATTTTATGGGGTTTTAGTGAAAATATTTGGGTATTTTTGGACGGAGTCAGTTGATATAATATGAGAAGAAATAATGGACGTACTGGACATGAGTGAGATTTTAGGATAACAGGTGGAATGGATGGAGTCATGTCTGGTCGAATAGGATGAGAAGGGCAGGTAAATGAGATGAAGTTTAGCAATGGATGCTGGTTGCAGAAGGAAGGTACGGAATGTTTTTCTCCGGCACAGGTTTATTTTAGCAAGGTGACGGATCGAGAGGTTACGATATGTGCGCCGACTCACAAAATTAAGGAAAGAGGAGATACATTAGGGGGCGTGAACCTGACAATTCAGATTACAGCTCCGATGCCAGAAGTGTTAAGGGTTCAGGTATTTCATTATAAAGGGGCATCCGATAAGGCGCCGCATTTTGAACTGAATGCTGGAGAAGGGAATTTCCTTTGGGCACAGGAGAGAGAAGATCGACTTGTCGTAGTAAGCGGAAGTCTGCGACTGGAAGTTTTAAAGAGTAACTGTGCGATGACATTTTACCGGGGAGATGAAAAGATTACATCCAGTGCAGGCAAGGATTTGGCCTATATGAAGACGGACTGGAAGGGTCTCGCTTATGATGATGGATTAGAGCATGATACTTATATGAGACAGCAGCTGTCTCTTGGTGTTGGGGAGTTAATCTATGGACTGGGTGAGAGATTTACTCCGTTTGTGAAGAATGGACAGAGTGTGGATATCTGGAATGAAGATGGTGGAACGAGCACTGGACAGTCTTATAAGAATATCCCATTCTATATTTCGAATAAAGGATATGGCGTGTTTGTTAATCATACGGAAAAGGTAAGCTTTGAGATCGCAACGGAGATGGTGACAAAAGCAGAGTTTTCGGTTCCGGGAGAAAGACTGGATTACTTTTTAATCAATGGACCGACGATGAAGGATGTTTTAATGCGCTATACGGATCTGACTGGAAAACCGGCGCTTCCAGCACCATGGACATTTGGATTATGGCTGTCTACTTCCTTTACGACAAACTATGATGAAGCAACGGTAAATTCGTTTGTGGATGGGATGATTGATAGAGGCATTCCATTGGCTGTATTCCACTTTGACTGCTTCTGGATGAAGGAATTCTCCTGGTGTGATTTTAAATGGGATGAAAGGGTGTTCCCAGATCCAACCGGCATGATTAAGAGATTGAAGGAAAAAGGCATTAAGATCTGTGCATGGATCAATAGTTATGTAGGTCAGGAATCTTCTATGTTTGATGAAGGCGTTAAGAATGGCTACTTCATTAAGAGAAAGAACGGCGATGTATGGCAGTGGGATATGTGGCAGCCAGGCATGGCAATTGTGGACTTTACGAATCCTGCCGCATGCAAATGGTACAGCGATAAGTTAGAGATGCTTCTTGATATGGGTGTGGACTGCTTTAAGACGGATTTCGGGGAACGAATTCCAACGGATGTGGTTTACTATGATGGATCGGATCCGGTTAAGATGCATAATTACTATACGTATTTATATAACAAGACGGTATTTGACTTGCTTGAGAGAAAGAAAGGCAAAGGGGAAGCGGTGCTATTTGCAAGAAGTGCTACCGCAGGCGGACAGAAGTTCCCAGTTCACTGGGGCGGAGACTGCTGGTCTGATTATGAATCGATGGAAGAGAGCCTTCGTGGTGGATTATCGCTTACTATGTCTGGTTTTGGATATTGGAGCCATGATATCGGCGGATTTGAAAGCACCTCCACACCGGATGTATATAAGAGATGGGCAGCATTTGGACTGATGTCAAGCCATTCCAGACTTCATGGAAGCACAAGCTATCGTGTGCCTTGGGCTTATGATGAGGAAGCGGTGGATGTGGTACGATTCTTTACGAAGTTAAAAGCATCCCTAATGCCATATCTGTATCGAAATGCAATCGAGACATCAAAGAGTGGTGTACCTGTAATGCGAAGCATGGTCATTGAATTTACGAAAGATTTAAATTGTGCTTATCTGGATAAGCAGTATATGTTCGGGGATTCCTTACTTGTGGCACCAATCTTTAATGAGGAAGGCATTGCAAGATATTATCTGCCAGAAGGTACATGGACACAGTATCTGACTGGAGAAGTAAAAGAAGGCGGCAGATGGTATGAAGAGAAGTATGGATATTTAAATATCCCTGTGTTTGCAAAGGAAGGAACGATTATTGCATCCGGAAGAGACGATCAGGCTGTTTATGATTATGCGGATCATGCGGAATTTAAAGTGTTTGAGTTAAAGAAAGGCGTGACGGCAGAAACCGTTATTTATGGAACAGATGGAGTGAAGGAAGCTGAGATTGAAGTGCTAGAAGAAGAGAGCGTGATCACTGCTACTGTAAAGACGGACAAGCCATTTGCAATCCGTTTTGTAAATCGGACGGATGTGAAAGAGGTAGAGAATGTAGCATTTGAAGTAGAAGGATCTGACACGGTGGTTAGAGCAGAAAAAGGCAGCCAGTTTAAAATCTGGATTAAATAAAAAAGTGCGGGGAAATGCAGATGGATGAGAGAATAGAAAGCAGAATCGAGGAATTAATCAGCCAGCTTACATTAGATGAGAAGATTAGCATGATTCATGGAAATGGTCTGTTTCGAACAGGAGGAGTGCCAAGGCTTGGCATTCCTTGCCTTAAGACGTCAGACGGACCGATGGGCGTTAGAGCTGAATTTGAGGATGACAGCTGGAAGAATACAGGCACCACCGATGACTTTGTAACCTATATTCCAAGCAATAGTGCCATTGCTTCTACCTGGAACCAAGAGCTTGCGTATCAGGCAGGTGAGGTGCTTGGAGAGGAAGCAAGAGGCCGTGGAAAGGATATGATCTTAGCGCCTGGTATTAATATAATGAGAAGTCCTCTTTGCGGGCGAAACTTTGAGTATATGAGCGAGGATCCGTATCTGATTAGTGAGATGGCGCCTGCTTTGATTGAAGGAATACAGAGCAAGGATGTGTCTGCATGTGTGAAGCATTTTGCATGCAACAATCAGGAAACAGGAAGGCTAAAGGTGGATACGGATTTATCGGAGCGTGCCCTTCGAGAAATCTATTTGCCAGGCTTTTATTCAGCCGTTAAAAAAGGAAAGAGTCTTTCCATTATGGGTGCATACAATCAGCTTCGAGGTGAGTTTGCATGTGAGAGCACCTATCTGTTAAAGGAAATTCTGCGAAAGGAATGGAATTATGACGGTGTGATCGTATCGGACTGGGGCGGTGTACATCATACAAAAAAAGCTGCTGAATCGGCACTTGATTTAGATATGTCCGTATCCTGTGATTTTGATAATTATTGTATGGCGGAACCGTTAAAGAAGGCAGTAAAGGCCGGAGAAATCAAAGAATGCTTTTTAGATGAGAAAATCCGTAATGTGTTACGTCTGATGTTCCGTCTTCATATGTTAGACGGGGAAGAAAGACAAGCAGGGAGCTATAATACATTTGAGCATCAGAGGACGGTGCTTGATGTGGCGAGAGAAGCAGTGATCTTATTAAAGAATGAAGAAGGCCGTCTCCCAATCCAAAAGAAGGGATTGAAGCGGATTGCGGTAATCGGGCAGAATGCAGAGATGGTTCATTCAAATGGTGGTGGAAGTGCCGAGATTAAAGCACTTTATGAGATTTCTCCGCTTATGGGAATCAAGAAGCTCTTAGGAGGAAATACAGAAGTCCTTTATGCAAAAGGATATGATATTCCAAGTAAAGAAGCATTTAGTGATATTAATTGGCAGGAATCCAGTCTTTCTGAGGGATTAGAAGCGGCTGAGCAAAAGAAAGAGCTATTTGAGAAAAACAAAAAGCAGGAATACGAGAGCAGGGAACAGGCTAGAATAAAGAAAGAAGCACTATATGAGGAAGCAGTTAAACTTGCAGCATCCGTAGATGAAGTGATTTTTGTCGGAGGCTTAAATCACGATCACGATGTAGAGGGAAAGGACCGTGAGACCATGGACCTTCCTTATGACCAGGAACATCTGATTCAGGGTGTACTTGGAGCGAATCCGAATACGGTTATTGTGATGGTTTCCGGTTCTCCGGTGACGATGACTTCCTTTAGTGAAAAAGCAAAGGCAATGGTATGGAGTTCCTACAATGGCATGCAGGGTGGAACCGCATTAGCGGAAGTACTGTTTGGAGAGGTCAATCCATCCGGAAAACTGCCGGTTACGATACCAAAGAAACTGTCAGATTCCCCGGCGCATAAAAATGGTACATTTGGAGAGGAAGATCATGTCTTTTATAAGGAAGGGATCTTTACCGGATACCGTTATTATGATACGTATCAGGTGGAACCGCTGTTTGCGTTTGGTCACGGACTTTCCTATACTACATTTGAGTTAGGACAGATGTGGGTCGATAAAGAAGAGAAGGAAGAGGATGTGGCAGTCGGCATCAGCATTCTCATAAAGAATACGGGAGATAGAGAGGGTGCGGAGGTCATTCAGATTTATGTATCCGATCAGCAGAAGGACCGTGGGTGTCCGAAAAAAGTGCTTCGTGCTTTTGAGAAGGTAAACCTCCAGGCGGGAGAGGAAAAAGTCGTTACATTCCACCTGACGAAAGAGGCGTTCTCTTATTATAAGGAAGAAAAGCAGATGTTCGCAGCTGAAAAGGGAGACTATGAAATCTTAATCGGTTTTGCATCCGATGATATTAAGAAGATAGAAAAGATGACATTAGGTAATGATTATTACTATCGATACTGATAAAAAAAGCGGGAGCAATCCAACTTGACAGTTGAAAGGGAATCGATTATAGTAAATTCATATAACAAATTGTGCTATTTTACTGATAGAGAACGAAGGAAAGAAGTCGTGCTTTGTCAGGAGCGGTATGGGTAAGTGACATGCCGCAGTTACGAGTATCCGGTAAAGCCGATTACGAGTAACCGCTTGAGTCACAATTAATTTCAGATGAAAGCAGGATGAAACAATGAGTAAAGTAAGAACAAGATTCGCACCAAGCCCAACAGGCAGAATGCATGTAGGTAATTTAAGAACCGCTCTTTATGAATATTTAATTGCAAAGCATGAAGGTGGAGACTTTATTTTAAGAATCGAAGATACGGATCAGGAACGTTTCGTGGAAGGCGCGGTTGATATTATCTACCGTACCATGGAAAAGACAGGCTTAATCCATGATGAAGGTCCGGATAAAGATAAAGGATGCGGTCCATATGTTCAGAGTGAACGTCAGGCTACCGGAATCTACTTAAAATATGCGAAGGAACTCATTGAAAAAGGCGAAGCTTACTACTGTTTCTGTACAAAGGAACGTTTAGAGTCTTTAAAGAGCAGTGTATCCGAAGGCAGCGATAAGGAAATCACAAAGTATGACAAGCACTGCTTACATTTAAGCAAAGAAGAAGTGGAAGCAAACTTAGCAGCTGGCATGCCTTATGTTATTCGTCAGAATATGCCAACGGAAGGAACTACTACATTCAGTGATGCGATTTATGGTGATATCACAGTAGAAAATTCAGAATTAGACGACATGATCTTAATCAAGTCTGACGGATTCCCTACTTACAACTTTGCGAATGTAATCGATGATCATTTAATGAATATCACACACGTTGTACGTGGTAATGAATATTTATCTTCTACTCCAAAGTATACAAGACTTTATAAGGCATTTGGATGGGAAGAACCAGTTTATATCCACTGTCCATTGATTACAAATGAAGAACACCAGAAGCTTAGCAAAAGAAGTGGACATTCTTCTTTCGAAGATTTAGTGGAACAGGGCTTTGTTACAGAAGCTATCGTAAACTTCATCGCATTATTAGGATGGAGCTCTGCTTCTAACGAAGAAATCTTTAGCTTAGAAGAACTTGTGAAGGAATTTGATTACCATCACATTAACAAGTCCCCATCTGTATTCGATATGAACAAGCTTCGCTGGATGAACAGTGAATATATCAAACGTATGGATATGGATAAGTACTTTGAATATGCACTTCCTAAGGTAAAAGAAGTGGTGACAAAGGATTATGACTTAAAGGCAATCGCTGAATTAGTGAAGACTCGTATTGAAACATTTATGGATATTAAGGATATGATCGATTTCTTCGAAGAGCTTCCTGATTATGATATCGCTATGTATACTCATAAGAAGATGAAGACTTCTACGGAATCTTCTTTAGAGGTATTAAATGATCTTCTTCCAAGATTTGAAGCGCTTGATGATTATTCAGTTCCTGCAATCGAAGCATTATTAAAGGCTTACATCGAAGAGAAGGGCATTAAGAATGGACAGGGCTTATGGCCAGTAAGAACTGCCGTTTCCGGCAAGCAGTCTACACCAGGCGGCGCTTACGAAATCATGTCCATCCTCGGCAAAGAAGAGAGCCTTCGTCGTATCCGCGTGGGTATCGATAAGTTACAGAATGCATAGGGGATCGGAAACGAGCCCGTCCGACAGACCGGGGCGCCGGAGGATGTAAATCCA
>CALZIE010000128.1 GCA_945787565.1 uncultured Lachnospiraceae bacterium | reverse complement strand
GGTTTTTCTATGATATAAAGTTACTATTACTATACTTAAAAATGCTTTATTTACAGGCATTCTATGGGTATCATCATGAAAAAATTCAAATTTTTTAATTTTTTTATAAAAAAAATACAGAATCCAATCCCAAAGGTTCTTTTTTATACCTTTTTAGGATCAATTCTGTACTTTTTTCTAATTTATCTTATTGCTTTTTGCTGAAAATTAAAGTTGAAACTGCTCTGTCTTAGATGCTAACGTTCCAGACAGACGAATCAGTTCACCGGATGCATCTTTGACATGCTCGGTCACTAATGCCACTTCTTCACCGGTCGCTGCGACCTGTTCCGTTGTCGCTGCTAATTCCTCTGAAATTGCGTTCGCATTTTCAATGGATTCTCCAATTCGTTTTGCTGCCTTTATGGCTTCATCCGTAAGTCCATTCACTTCTTTGATTGTTGGGATTATACTTGCAATGTCAGCAGACAATGCACCAAATGCCGAAAGTGTTTTTTCCACGCTCACCTTCTGGTCTCCCATCTGAATGTTCATGCCCTTAGAAGCTGCCATTAAACGCTCTCCATCCGCACATACCTGTTCAATTACTCTTCCAATTTCAACAACCGCGCTTTCGCTCTGTTCTGCTAAATGTCCAATTTCTTCAGCCACTACGCCAAAACCTCTTCCGACTTCACCAGCTCTTGCCGCCTCGATTGCCGCATTTAAGGATAATAAATTCGTCTGTTCAGCGATTTCACGAATGCTTGAAGTAATTGTTCCAATGGATAGAATACTTGTATTCATCGCTTCAATAATGTGATTGAACTCATTAAAATCTTTCATGTATTTCTGGAATTCTGTTTCCAGTTCTTCCATGCTTGTCTTTCCTTCATCCACTCGGCTTCCGGTTTCATCTGCAATTTTAGCTACTGTAGTGATATTGCCGGATACCTCATCTAATGCCTTTGTGAACTGTTCCATTTCCAGATTGATTGCAGAAATCTCGGAAGACTGTTCGGTATTTCCGATATTGATTTCGTTCATTCCGATTGAAATAGATGCATTTTGATCTGCTAATGTATGAGAGACATTTTCTAATACTTCTGTCTGCTTCTCTAAATCGGATACCGTTTCCTTCACGGACAGAAGCATTCCACGGATGGCTGCGGCGGTCTGCTCAAGTGCCTGATAACTCTTTCCGATTTCATCCTGATCACTTAACTGTTTTTCACTAAAGGAAATCGCAAAGTTTCCAGAAGCGATCTCTTCAATCTTATCTTTCAGTGCTTCCACTCGTTCCCCAAGTTTTTTTCCAAGCACAGAAGCCACTATGATAGATACAATTGCAAGTACTACATACGCTCCACATAGAATCTTAAATAGCTCACTTACTTCTTTTCCAAAGAGCTTATGTGTAATTGTATATACCAATGTCCATCCATCTACATCTTCAACATTCTGATAGTAATAATGAACATGGTTACTTTCAAACCGTCCACTTTCCTCTGTGGCGGTTAGAATCTGTTTATAAGCTCCAGCTGAATCAGCTAAACTTTTCTCTTCTTCTGCTGCTTCTATCATATTATAGCGGTTCTGTACAAGTTCTTTATCTACTGACGCAAGCACTGTACCAGCAGAATCAAGAAGATATAACTCTCCATCATTGCTTTCAGACAGCTCTGTAATCAAATCAGAAAGATAACCACTATCAAAGGTACAGGTTATTGCACCAACGATTTTGTCTTCATGATAAATTGGGCACCCTACAAATACAATCTGCTTTCCAGTTGCTGTATTATAAGATGGTGTGGAGATATAACTCTCCCCTTTCATGATATTTTGAAAATACTCTCTCTGGGAAACATCATTTTCAAATCCATCCGTAGAAATTAAATACCCCTGCTCATTGATATAACCAATACTAGCAAGATCAAAAACCTCTACATAACGAAGAAGATCTTCTTTCTTTTCTTCATACGCATTTTCCGGATCTGAAACATGATCATCGCTCGCCACAGCCTTAGCTATTGTGATCATGTTCTCAATCTTGTCGCTTATCGCACGCTCTGCACTTGAAACAATCTGGAACATGCTTTCTTCTTTTAATGCTCCTACCTTATCACTTACAAAGAAAATCACTATAAGCGTAAGGGTAAGCATGATAGTGAGCGTCCCTGCAAATATTCTGTTTGCCATGTACGCTTTCATACTCTTTTTTCTTACTTTTTTCACGTCTTTTTCTCCTAGAATAATATTGCTCCCCCTGCATATGTATCGGCCTTTTTAACATTCTAATTAGGGTAATTTTTATCTTTTTTTGATATTTTTACGTTTTCACCCCTTATTCTTCCTGTTTTTCTATTATCATCCCTATTTTTACTATTTATTGTATTTTTTATGTTTTTTTATTTTCTGTATGAAATAATCATTCTTTTTTGAATAGCTTAAAAATTACATAATAACTTCCTAGTAGTAAAAAAGAAGCATACCCTCTTTTTTAGGTCATGCTTCTTTTTTCGTTTACATTTATTCTTTTATTTTCCCTTAATATATGGGTATGGATCTACATAAGTTCCATTGATGACAAGACTGAAATGTAGATGTGCAGATGTTGAGATTCCGGTAGAACCGCAAAGTGCGATAACATCTCCCTGTGTGACCTTCTGTCCCACAGATACTAATAACTTGGAGTTATGGAGATATCTTGTCTGTACGCCATTTCCATGATCGATTACCACATAATTTCCTGCGCTGCTGCTGTAAGTAGCTGTTACAACGGTACCAGAAAGAACGGCAACTACATTAGCGCCTTCCTTCCCTCCGATATCAAGGCCTTTATGGTAACTGCTTGCCCCTGCTGTTGGTGGTACGCGGTATCCGAAATACGTATATACGGTACGATCAGATGGAAGAGGCCAGATCATGTTATTGATATTATACGTATCCTTGCTAGCAGAACTTGAGGAGGACGAACCAGAAGAGTTGCTAGAAGAAGCACTTCCTGTATTCTGTGCTGCCTGTTGTGCTTTTAGGGCTTCTTCCTCTGCACGCTTAATCGCTTCTTCTTCCTCTTTTGATACAGCATAGTCGAAATCATAGATAATATCCGCATAGTCCTTGGATACATATCCATTCTGCTCTTCATCATAAACTACCTGAATCCACTGTTCTCCAACCTCTACGACTTTAAGTTTCTCGCCATATGGTACCTGTGCTAAGATACTGCTTGTTTGATCTGCTTTAGAACGCACATTTAAGGTCGTACAGGTCGCTTTCGCATACTTTGTATAATTGGCGTCCGCTACTTCTTCAGCTTCTTTTCCAAAGCTTAGATATTCTGCTTTTATGTATCCTGTCACACTTCCGGAAGATATTTTCATCCATTCTTCCTCATCTTTCGTTACCGTATCTAATACCGTTGCCACACCAGCTGTATAAAGCTTTCCAACAACTTCAGATTCCGTAGACGGTTCTGTACGGATATTTACATAATCAAATACATTCGCAAGTCCTATGTCGCTGAATTCCGATATACTGTTTACTGCTTCTAATTTTTCTCCATTCACATAAACGGGTATTGTTACATTTTTTACAGAAATACCGCTTTCTGATAATCTCTCTGTATAATAATCATTCATAATCTGAGACATTCCCCCAAGGCTCACTCCGATTTCTGCCACGGTTCCCGTCTCTGCTGCACTTGCCTGTGTTGTATCTATATGTCCTGCGATCAGTAATGCCAGCAAAAGCGCTGTCACCTTCATCACTTTCGTTGTTTTCATTTTATTACCTCCTTAGTCATCCAAACGCATTTTTCTCTGACGTGTTGTATGTTTCGGTTAAATTGTTACATTTTTGTTACATCATAACGGCTGTATTATAGCAAACGTCCCTTCCCCTGTCAATTGAACACTTTTCCTTGTTTACCAATTTTTATTTGTTTTTTCGCTATTTTCCATGATTTTCACCATTTTTACATACTTTCTTCACATCCTTGTTTCTTAAATATGTTACATTTTTATTACGCTTAATTATCCAATTATTACATTTCTATTAATTGCATATTGTTATTCCAATCCGGTCCTGTTATAATACCGGCAAAATGTAATTTTAGTCTTTACGGAGGATTAAATATGAAAAAAATCAAGAATAAGAAAGTAATTCCGCTCACTTTATGCATAGCCTTAGCTGTTCTTATCATAGCAGGCGCCATCTATCTTTTATCCAAGGGAAACGACTCTATGACACTGGTTGCACCAACCGCTACAGTTACACCAAATCCGGCTGCTTCCGATAAGACGGATATGGAGACAGAGGTAGAACCAGAAAAAGAAGCACTTCTTTCTAAAAATGCCTACCCAAAGATCAATACATTAATGGAATCCTACTTTGCAGCCACCTTATCCGGTGACAAGACTGCTTTTAACAATGTGATATCCAATCCAGACAGCATTGATTTCGACCAGCTAAGCAGAAAATTCGAATATATTCTAGACTATGAAGATATCAATTGCTACACTGCAAAAGGCATCAACGGCATCGACTTAATCGTATACGTGACTTACGGATTAAAGCTTCCATCCATTGATACCGCTGCACCATCCATTGATGAATATTACATCTACTATGACAGCAATAATGAACCAAAAATTTATCTGGGTCCCTTGAAAGAAGACACTGCTGCCTATATTAATGAGGTACGTTCGTCCGAAGAAGTCACTGCGTTAATTACTTCGGTTTCCCACCGCCTTTCACAAGCAATTGAATCTGATAGCGGCTTAAAAGACTTCTACTCTAGTTTTCAGCTAACGGATGACACATCTGACTCCGAGAATACCAATGTCTCATCTGACTCTTCTACAACAGAATAAAACAGCTACTTGCTTTTAAAAATGAAAGGCAGGGCAGAAGGATTTCCTACTCCTTCTGCTCTGCCTTTTTTCTGCCATTTCCACTCTGTCAGCCTCAATTTTATGTTTTTCACGTTAATGGAAGAGAATCTGACACAAAAACTATATTTTTAAATATATTAACAATAAAGGAGGAAATGTCATGAAAAATGTAAATGATAAAATCCCAATGCAGGCATATTCCAATGAAAGAGAGGGAGTGTCTTCCATAAACAATCAAGTAGGCGCCTGTTCTGTGAGCAAAAACCTTGATGATTCTCAACCTATCTTTCTAAAACTACCAGAAATCTTACCATACAAAGACTACAAAACCTATAAATACGGTCAGCTTATTTTCTTTGAAGGATCCACCTTCGTAGTCGTAGCCCCTTCTACTTCGCTCAGTCCTTGCGAATGTCCTAGCCACTACAAACCGGTTGCCCTTCGGGGAATGAACGGACGGAATGGAAAAGACGGATTTAATGGTGCTGATGGCCTAGACGGCCTTAATGGTGCCGCCGGTTTAAGAGGCCGAAACGGGCAGGATGGATTAAATGGACTAAACGGATTAAACGGACAGGATGGATTAAACGGACGAGATGGAGAAGATGGGATTACCTTAGCTTCTGTCACTCCGTATGTGATTGGAACTTCTTATCCCGAAGATTCCGTCGTATCCTATAACGGTTCCACGTACCTAGTTACTGCTGCCTTTACAACCGGAAATCCAGAAGAACAGCCGGGACAGTATGAGCTTCTTGCACAAGCAGGCACAGATGGTACTAATGGCACAGGACTTGATGGAATTGTAACTTATGTTCCAGGAACTATATACTCTAAAAACCAGGTTGTTTACTATGAGGGTTCTTCCTATCTTGTTACCGCTGCTGTAACAAGCGGCTCTCCAGATACCGCCCCTTCCGATTATCAGCTTTTAGCGCTTGCTGGTTCTTCCGATATTGGGCTTACTGGAATTGTAGACTACCAAGAAGGCGCCACCTACCATACAGGTGATACCGTTTACTTTGAGGGATCTAGCTATCTTGTTACAGCCTCACAGACAACCGGCAGCCCAACAACTGCTCCTGGTCAGTACCAGATTCTTGCAAGCGTCGGAGATGATGGTCTCAGTCTTAACGGCATTGTCAATTATACTACGGGTACCCAGTATGCACAGTATGATGTAGTGTACTACAATGGTTCCTCTTATCTAGTAACAGCTCCTGTTACTACCGGCAATCCAGAGGAACAGCCGGGACAGTATCAGCTGATTGCATTAAAAGGGGAGAATGGCGAAGGACTGAGCGGCATTATAAACTATGTGGCTGGAACGACTTACTCTTTAAATGATATTGTATACTACAATGGTTCTACCTACCTTGTTACCGCCTCACAGACAACCGGCAGCCCGGATGCTGCACCCGATGAATATCAGCCGATTGCACTCCATGGTGCTAACGGCGTTGGTTTAAACGGAGTTATAAATTATGTTACCGGAGAAACCTATTATAAAAATCAAGTTATATTCTATGATGGCTCCACCTATATCGTGACTGCAGAAAGCACAAGTGCCACTCCAAGTCCAACTTCTTCTGACTATCAGCTGATTGCAGAAGCCGGGACCGGCAATGGAGCGATCATCACTTTCAGTTCTGCCACAGAAACAAACGTAGTACTCCCTGCCGGATCTACATCCAGTAATTTGACCTTTATCGGCACGTACAGTGCGATACCTTCTACTATCGCTTACAATACTTCCATTACTCCTACCATTGATACGATTGTGGAATGTTCACGCATTATGCCAAGAAATGGTACGTTAGCAAGCTATGCCATCTTTTTGAATATTCCATCCACTGCTGCCTATACAGGAACACCGACCCTTTTTTCTGCTCTCTATCACGCTCCGTACTCTCCTACTGCATCAAGTAGCTATACTCTTGTATCAAACAGCGTGACCCCACTTGCGACAGGCTCACCTCCTCTACCTACCGGTAATCTAGTCTTAACACAGAGTAATATAAACGAGCCAGTGAATTCAGGTGACTTT
>CALZIE010000127.1 GCA_945787565.1 uncultured Lachnospiraceae bacterium | reverse complement strand
GCACTCCGCTTACGCTACGGCGCGACAAAGTGACATCGCCCTGAGAAAAAAAGATGTGCGAAGCCACTTTGTTCTTTCACGATATAATGTTTGATAGAAATGGATGAAAGAATAAGAATTCAAAAGGAAATGTTTCCTTTTTTAATATGAAGTAGTAAAATAAACATGCAATACCAATATCGAATGAATCGAGGAAACTAGATATGATCTTTGAGTTATTTGACGGTGAGAGGACTGCACCGATTGCAGTGGAGGAATCCGCATATGAAGGGGTTAAGAAGATTGCTTACAAAGTAGCGGAGGATATCACAAGGGTTACGAATGTGGATGAAAAGGTACTGATAGGGAACGAAGCAGAAGAGGAAATCAGTAAAGAAAAGTGTATCATTCTTGTTGGGACGATTGGAAAGAGTGCGTGTCTTGATCAGCTTATAGCGGAAAAGAAGATTGAGATGGCAAAAGTGGAAGGCAGACGTGAGGTGTACTTATTTCAGATTGTAGAGGCACCATTTGAAGGAATAGAAAAAGCACTTGTTATTGCAGGCTCGGATAAGCGAGGAACCATCTATGGGTTGTTCCATATCTCCGAACTGTTAGGAGTATCGCCCTGGGTAGAGTTCGGGGATGTGGTACCAAAAGGCAAGACAGAATTCTGTTTGACGAGCAGCAGAATATGGTTTCAAAAGAGCCATCCATTAAGTATCGTGGATTTTTTATCAATGATGAATGGCCGGCATTCGGGACGTGGACCAATAAGCATTATAGTGGGTTTACTGCTAAAATGTATGATAAGGTATTTGAGCTTTTGCTGCGTCTGAAAGGTAATTATTTATGGCCGGCGATGTGGAGCTCCTCTTTTTCTCTGGATGGACCAGGAATGGAAAGTGCGATTCTTGCCGATCAGTATGGCATTGTCATGTGTAATTCGCACCATGAACCATGCCTAAGGCATAGTGAGGAATGGGACATGGTTCGGGGAAACGATTCTGTATACGGAAACGAGTGGAATTACCGGACTAATAAAGAAGGGCTGTTACGCTACTGGGAAGAAGGACTGAAACGGAATGGACAGCTTGAGAATGTCATTACGATTGGGATGCGAGGGGAACGTGATACCTCGATGTTAGGAGAAAATTCTACATTAAAAGAGAATATTGATTTGCTAAAAGATATTATTACGGAACAGCGAAAGCGGATTAAACAGTATGTAAACAGCGATCTTTCCAAGGTACCTCAGATGTTAGCACTTTATAAGGAGGTGGAGCAGTATTTTTATGGGGACCAGGATGCCGAAGGTTTGGTATCGTGGGATGGAATTGACGGTGTGACATGCATGCTGTGCGAAGATAATTTCGGAAATATGCGTACCCTTCCGACCAAGGATATAAAAGAGCGGAATGGCGGATGGGGCATGTATTATCATTTTGATTATCATGGCGGTCCGGTTTCTTATGAATGGATCAATACCTCTTATCTGCCGAAAGTATGGGAACAGATGACAATGGCTTATGATTTCGGTGTTCGGGAAATATGGGTGGTGAACGTAGGTGATCTTAAGCTGAATGAGTTCCCATTGCATTATTTCATGGATCTGGCTTATGATTTTGAACGATATGGAACCAAAGCAATCAATCAGACTAGCGAATATACAGATGCTTGGGTACATAGCCAGTTTGGCGGATATTTTGAGGAAGAAGCATTAGCGGATATCAAAAATGTAATAGAAGGATATACAAGGATAAGTCATAACAGAAGGACAGAGGCTCTTCATGCAGGGGTGTACCATCCGGTTCATGAACGAGAATCCGAAGAGATGATAGAGAGGGTGCAGGAAATTATGAAGAAGGCAGAAAATCTGCTTTCTAAGGCACCGGAAGAAATAAGGTCCGCTTTCTTTGAACTGGTATATTTTCCAGCTGCTGCATCCATGAACGTAGTGCTAATGCAGCTATATGCAGGACTAAATGCTTTCTTTGCAGCCAAAGGAGCAGTGGTAGCAAATGAATATGCTGCAAAGGTAAGTGCATGCATAGAAGAGGATCGAAGACTTGTACAGGCTTACCATGCATTGGAACATGGAAAGTGGGATGGTATGGCGTTATCAGAACATATCGGGTTTCAGAACTGGAATGATGAGGGCTGTGTCTATCCATTGCGCATACAGGTAGAACCGGCGAATAAACCAAGAATTCTTGTGGCATCTGCAGATTCGGGGGATTTTACCACCGGAGATCCGTGGACACGCAAAGAAATCCATATGAGACAGTTTATGCAGTATGGATGCCGGCAGGGAGAAATCCGAATCTGCTGTGGAAGCAGGGAGCCGGTTGATTATCAGATTGAATGCAACTGGGAAGGAATCCTGTTTTCTAAGAAAGAAGGAACCGTTCATACACAGGAAATTGTTACGGTGTCGGTAGCCGATGGCGTAGACGGGGAGCGGCCGTATTTTGTAATCAAATCCAATGCAGGAGAAGTAAAGGTTGTGATTGAACGGGATGTCTTTGCAGTACCGAATCAAAAGAAAAGAACATTCGTGATTGGAGATACTTACGCGGCAATCGAAGCCAGCCATTATGCAGAGGGGAAGGCAGGACAGAACGGCAGTTTTAAGGAGATAAACGACTATGGAAGGACAGGAGCAGGAATAAAGGCATTTCCATCAAATGCGTATTATACATGTTCAGAAGAAGGAACGTATGTTACCTATCGGCTGTATGCAAAGAAGGAAGGAAGCTACACAGTAAGGCTTTATACAGCACCGGCTAATCCGGTGAGAATGCATGGGACAGTATGCTGTGGCCTTCAGATTAATGAAGGAGAAATTCAAAAAGTACATACGATATCGGATACGTTCCGTGCAGGAGAGAGCGGATGCGCAGAGTGGGCCAATGGGGTATTAAATCAGATTCATATAGCAGAAGAGAAGATAACACTTTTGCAGGGAGAGAATAGCATTCGGATTTATGCTTGTGATCCGGGATTTGTATTAGAAAAGCTGGTTGTGTTAAAGGAAGGATATCAGCTGCCGGAATCGTATCTGGGACCAAAGGAGACGGGATATCAGGACTAGACTCCATAGATTTATGAGAATAGTATTCCTGTGTACGGAAAGCAACAAGGATAGAGCTAATAAAAGAATAGAAAGAATAGAAAGAATAGAAAGATGCAATGCTTACACAGGTGGTGGAATGCCATAGGTATAAGCATTGCATCTTTTCTTCTATGGCTTATCCTATTGTATTTTGGTAAGAAAACACGAAATATAAGAATTTACGCTGCGTGGAATAATGTGGTATAACAGAAGGGTTTCAGATAAAAGACAGATAAACCAAAGAAACAAATTATAATAAAAAATAATAGGAGGAACTATGGCAGAAGGAAATGGACTTTCAGAAAAGAAACGGCTTTCGGATGACTTTACGCAAGGAAGCATTATAGGAAAGTTAATTAAGTTTATGATTCCCATCTTGGGAGCATTAGTCTTACAGGCAATGTACGGTGCAGTGGATCTTCTTGTAGTCGGGAAGTTTGGAACGGATACTGCTATCTCAGCAGTTGCAACCGGAGGAAATGTAGTTAATTTAGTCACATTTATCATTACCGGGCTTACAATGGGTGTGACTATCTTAATCAGTCGTTATATCGGGGAAGGAAAGAATCATCGGATTGGAAAGGTAATAGGTGGAGCAATCTGCTTCTTTTTATGTCTGGCTGCTTTTTTAACTGGTATTATGTTGATTTTCGCACCAGCGTTCGCTTCTTTGCTACAAGTGCCACAGGAAGCATATGAACTGACAATCGTTTATATCAGAATCTGTGGAGCAGGAATCGTCTTCCGGATATGGAATTGCACAGAAGGTAGTTGCATTCGTTATGCTGATTCCATCTTCCTTAATGCAGTCTCTTTCAACTATAATTGCACAGAATGTAGGTGCCGGAAAAGAAAAGAGAGCAAAACATGCAATGGTGACCGGAATGTTATTTGGTGTGGGAATCGGTGCCTTTGTATTTGCACTTGCATTTTTTAAAGGAGAGATTCCATCCGCTTTCTTTACGGATAATGAGGCTTATATTATAAGGTCAGCAGAATATCTGAAGGGCTTTAGCTTTGAAGCGATTCTTACCTGTGTGGTATTCAGTTTTATCGGATATTTCAATGGACACGGAAAGACACTTCCGGTTATGCTGCAGGGCATATCTGCTTCCTTTTTAGTTCGTGTGCCATTATCTTATCTGTTTAGTTTAAAGCCAGACGCGAATTTATTTGATATCGGTCTTGCTGTGCCGGCAGCGTCTGTATATGGTATTGTGTTCTTTTTAATCTGCTATTTTGCAGGAAATCGTAACAAAAAAATAGCAGATAGTATAAACGTACAAAAAAGAAATTAAAAAATTTTAAATAATAGTATCTAATTAAATCACTATATTTCGACGGCATCATACATTATAGTAGAATATAAAAAAGGAAAGAAGTGAAAATTAGATGCATGTTTCGAATACGGTAAGTACGTTTCTCGTTCGTCATGGTAATCCTGCAGTACCCCCTTTGGCTGTTCAATATGCGAATGCGGGAAGCGGTATCAATGCTACTGAAATCGGATGGATCAATTTTGGGGCGGGATTTAGCCTGGTTCCAGGCCAAGGTCCGGTTCGCGTGACCAATACGCTCGGAAATGGTCTGCTTGTAAGTTTTGACCTGCAGCTATTGGCAGTTAGTCCGGTAACGGCAACTACTAGTGTTACCTATACTTCATCAACCGTTCCAACATCCTCATATGCCCCATTTGGAACAACCGGGTATACAGGTCTTGGTGGATATCCGGCTTTAATTACCAGTGCCAGCGGAGCAGATACAGCGGTTACAACGACTCTTATGATTAACAATATTTCAGTAAGAACATGTTGTGGAATGCCAATCACCAACTATCTATTCTATGCAGCAGACGCAGAAACGACAAATGCACTTATAGGCGGAACACCAGAAGTTTGGCAGGTAGAGACAAGGAATGGCATCTGGGGACTTGCAACGCAGTTAACGAGCGTAAGTGGTGCTTTGACAGGACCTATCATTACCGGTACAGGAACCGGTACGGTAACGCTCACCGGAACTACAATAGAAAATGATGTTACTTCTAGCTATGTATTCTCTGTAAAAGGCCCGCAGGCTATTATTGCAACGGCTACAGTAAATGGCGGAAGTCAGGCATTTGCATTTGGTATCCAGACATTTAAGGAACCAGTTCAAACCATCTGTGATAATAAGAAACTGAAAACGAATACAGTTGAATGTGTAAACAAGATTAAGGTTGCTACTGACACGAATTTTGATTACTACAATTGCGGTAAGTTAGTAGGAGTGGTATACGGAACCACATTCTATCCATTTAACGGAGAAGTGCTGTCCATTCAAGGCGCAGTTGGTGTATATGACTGGCATGGTACTTATGTGAATGTATCAGAAGTTATTGGTGACTGTTTGGAACATGAGGATTCTTTCCTGTTAGTTTTGTGGAAGGATGAGAAGCTTGTGTTTGAAAATGCTGTTTTTATAAATTATAAGTAGGCATAAGCCTGCAAAAAGAGGCTGGCATAAGTGGTTGAACTTATGGCAGCCTCTTTTTATGTTACTCTTGAAAAGGATTTAAGCTTGTGGATTCATTTAAAGAACAGAGGAATTCGCTTAGCAGTTCGATGCAGTCTTCGATATCCTTTAAGCTTCCCACTTCATCCGGGTTATGCATATAGCGCAATGGGATGGATACTAAACATACCGGAACCCCTTTCCCGCTGTAGTGGATTTTATCCGCATCAGTTCCGGTCATGCCGGATTCGGTTTCTACCTGCAGGTTCATATTCAGCTTCTGAGCAGTTTCTTTTAAAAGAGTGTTCATTTTGCGGTTGATATAAGGAGCGATGCAAAGAACGGGACCATTTCCAAGGCGTACATCACCTTCTCTTCCGGAGCCTGGATAGTCGGTGGCATAGGTGACATCAACGGCAATGGACATGGTAGGCTCAACACGGGAAGCTGCCCAGTAGGCACCCCGCATGCCGCTTTCTTCACCAACCGTAGTTGCACTGTACACACCGACTTTGCATCCTTTTTCCTTGGCACGGCGAAGCGCTTCGATTACAACAAAAGCGCCGCTTCTGTCATCCAAGGCTCTGCCTGTGATTAAGTTATTTTTTAATTCACGGTAATCGGTATCGAACGTAATGGTATCCCCAATCTGCACATACTGCAGAGCTTCTTTTTTAGAGGAGGCGCCGATATCTACTAAAAGATTAGAGTTTTCAAGGTCTTTCTTGCCACTTAGGGAGCGGGTATTCACAACAGCACCATACACAATGCCGTCTTTTGTGTGGACGCGCACTTTATGACCAAGGTAAGTAGAGCGGTAGATCCCGCCTAAGTTCTTAACGCATAGGAATCCGTCTCCTGTCGCATCGCATACCATAAGGCCGATCTCATCGATGTGTCCGGCTAACAGCACTTTGCAGGAGGAATTGGGATTCAGGATGCTGATGACATTTCCGTTGTCATCGGTCTGGATTTCGTCACAGATCGGTTCCATATAATTTAAAACCTTCTTCTGGAGGGCGATTTCATTTCCGGATACTGACGCGGTATTTAACATTTCGTATAAAAAGGATGTATTCATAGTAAGCCTCCGACTGATTGTATTGTAGAATGATTTTGTTTTTTAGTACACAAGTATGTAATAAGGTTCATTATAAGTATTTTGGTAGAATTATGCAAATATAAAAGTCGGATAAGATGGGATAGTAGAAATAAGAGGGGAATACATGAAAAAAGAACAAGAAGAGAAAAAACTTTAAAAATTGTGTTGACAAACGAGATAATATCATGTAATATATAGCTTGTTCAAAACAATTCATATTTGCACGAGTGGCTCAGTGGTGGAGTATCGCCTTGCC
>CALZIE010000126.1 GCA_945787565.1 uncultured Lachnospiraceae bacterium | reverse complement strand
ATACTAACTGTGATCCAGAAGAAGTTGATTACGTAATTCCAGGTAATGATGATGCAATCAGAGCCGTTAAATTAATCGTTGCTAAGATGGCAGACGCTGTTATCGAAGCTAACCAGGGCGTTCAGATGTCTGATGAAACAGCAGAAGTTTCTGAAGAAGCTACTGAAGAAGCAGCTGAATAATTAAGCGCTGTTGCAATACGATCTTAGTTCGTATGATAGAAATGCTTCAGCCTGACTACGTTAGGCTGAAGCATTTTTAAAGTTAAAGGGAAAGGAAGAATATTCTGTTTCCTTTTAGCAAAACGTATCAATGTCTTTCATAAAAGAGATTTAACGGAAGGGAATCCCCCTTCCGCTTAAAATAGAAAATGTTACACGGAGGGAATTAATTATGGCTATTACAGCAGGAATGGTTAAAGAATTAAGAGAAATGACCGGCGCAGGCATGATGGATTGTAAAAAAGCATTAAATGCAACTGACGGTGATATGGACAAAGCAATTGAGTTCTTAAGAGAAAAAGGACTTGCAGCAGCAGAAAAGAAAGCTGGCAGAATCGCAGCAGAAGGTCTTTGCGCTACTAACGTAAGCGAAGACGGTAAAGTAGCTTCTATCGTAGAAGTTAACTCTGAAACAGACTTCGTTGCTAAGAACGACAAATTCGTTAATTTCGTAACAGAAGTTGCTGCTCAGGCTGCTAACACAACAGCTGCAGATATCGACGCTTTCTTAGCAGAAGCTTGGTCTTTAGATACAACTAAGACAGTTAAAGAAGAATTAGCTTCTCAGATCGCTATCATTGGTGAAAACATGAACATCAGAAGATTTGCAAAAGTTACTTCTGAAAATGGTTTCGTTGAATCTTACGTTCACGCTGGCGGAAAGATCGCTATCTTAGTTGAACTTGAAACAACAGTTCGTAACGAAGCTACAAGAGAATGTGCTAGAAACGTAGCAATGCAGATCGCAGCTATGAATCCTAAGTACGTTAACCGTGACGAAGTTTCTCCAGAATTCATCGCTCATGAAAGAGAAATCTTAAAGACTCAGGCTATGAACGATCCAGCTAACGCTAAGAAACCAGAAAACATCGTTGAAAAAATGGTTGAAGGCCGTTTAAATAAAGAATTAAAAGAATTCTGTTTAGTTGACCAGACTTACGTTAAAGATGGTGACTTAACAGTTCAGAAATACGTTGATGGCGTAGCTAAAGAAGTTGGCGCTCCAATCGTAGTTAAGAGCTTCGTTCGTTTCGAAACTGGTGAAGGTATCGAAAAGAAAGAAGAAAACTTCGCTGAAGAAGTTGCTAAGCAGATGGGAATGTAATCTTTTCTTTTTAAAGAAAAGCGCATGATGCTTAGAACCCCGGAAAGACTTGAATATCAAGGCTTGCCGGGGTTTTTCTTTGTTAAAAATAAAAATCGTAACTTACCGTAAAATATCATAATAAATCACCGATTTTGGGACTAAATTTGGGACCAAAGTTGGGACTAAGTTTGGTCCCAAAAACCAAATGGAACTTTGATGCGAAGTTTAAAGGATATCAACGAATTTACTGCTGATTTGAAGGTTGTATACGAATCCCCTAATATGGTGCAGTGTAAAGCAGCGCCAGATGACTTTTTTACAAAATGGAGTAAGTCTTACAAACGTTTGGTTGAATCATGGTTAAATGACGAGGATTTATTTACGCACTACAAATATCCAGTTTCTATGCGAAAATCCATTTATATTACTAATTGGATTGAGCATTTCAACAAAGAAGTACGGCGTCTTATCAAAACAAAGGATTCTCTACTGACTAAAGATGCATGTAGCAAACTTGTTTATTACAAAGTTAGTTCTTACAATGTTATGGTCGACAAGAAAGCTAAGAGGCTTTTCTTGCTCTTATGATGTTCTTCAAGACATGTTTAACGAAAGGTATTCATAATCTATTTATACAAGATTCTTGATACTACCTAATCTTTATGAGTTCATCGAAATTTCTCATATAAAAATGAAAAGAAAATATTTCTTTCTATCATTCCTAATTAAATGCTATAATAAAGAGTGATTTATTTAAGATACAAAGGGGATATAGTTATATGATAGTTTATGATGGGACAAAGGTAGATTTCCTTCGAAGTGTAGAACTTGATACAATTGCTTATGAGATTGAAGAAAATATTTATAGCAAGATGAATCGACACACTGCGAAGAATGAATTCAGATCATGGGAAAATTCATTAGAATATATGTATAAAGTTTTGAATGATGCTAATATACCAGGAGATGCAGGAATTGCCATTGAATACAATATCCCTCAGACATCAAAGAGAGTAGATTTTTTACTGTCAGGATTTGATGAGAAAAATAAAGAAAATGTTATTATTATTGAATTAAAACAATGGGATCATATTCAGGCAATAGACGGAAAAGATGCGTTAGTGGAAACTTATACTGGCAATGCAATGAGGCAAGTAGTGCATCCGTCTTATCAGGCATGGTCATATTCAATGCTAATTAAAGATTATAATCAGACAGTACAGAAAGAAAATATTATATTGTCGCCCTGTTCGTATCTTCATAATTATCGAAGAATAGAAGATGATCCATTGGACCGAGAGCAGTATAGCACTTACTTAGAGGAAGCACCTGCATTTACAAGAGGGCAAGTAGAACAGCTAAGAACCTTTATAAAGAAGTGTATAGTGAAAGGGGATCATAAACAGATTCTATATAAGATAGAACAAGGAAAAATAAGACCTTCTAAAAGTTTACAGGATTCCATCTCAAGTATGTTAAAAGGAAATCAAGAATTTATTATGCTTGATGAGCAAAAGGTGGTCTATGAGGAAATATTGAGTTTATCAAAACGGTCTCAAGTAGATGGGCAAAAACGAGTGATTATTGTAAAAGGTGGTCCAGGGACTGGTAAGACTGTAGTTGCAATTAATTTGTTAGAACAACTAACTTGTAATAATCAGTTTTGTCAGTACGTTTCTAAAAATAGCGCGCCAAGAAATGTTTATCAGAAGAAGTTAAAGGGGGAAATAAAAAAGAGCAGTGTAGATAATATGTTTAAAGGCTCTGGGATTTACACAGAATTAGTGAATAATAGCGTAGATACGATTTTGGTAGACGAAGCACATCGATTAAATGAAAAATCAGGCATGTTTCAAAATCTTGGTGAAAATCAAATTAAAGAAATTATTCATGCAGCAAAGTGCAGCGTATTTTTTATTGACGAAAGCCAAAGGGTAACAATTAATGACATTGGTTCTGTAGCAGAAATTGAAAAATGGGCAAAATATGCAGGGGCATCTGTGTACCATCAAGAGTTAATTTCTCAATTCCGTTGTAATGGATCTGATGGGTATTTGGCTTGGTTAGATCATGTATTAGAAATCAGAGAAACTGCAAATTATGACTTGAAAGATATCGATTACGATATTCGAGTTATGGACTCGCCAGTTGCTATGAAGACATTAATCTATGAACGTAATGTCGCAAAGAATAGAGCAAGGATTCTTGCAGGTTATTGCTGGAATTGGATTAAAGAGGGGAAAAATAATTCTGAAGTTCATGATATTAAAATAGGTGATTTTGCAATGAGCTGGAATTTAGGCAATACTACTACATTTGCAATTGATGAAGGTTCTGTGAATGAAGTTGGTTGCATACACACCTCTCAAGGGCTTGAGTTTGATTATGTTGGAGTAATTATCGGCGAGGATATGCGCTATGAAAATGGTACAATTATAACGGATTATACCAAACGGGCCAAGACAGATCAATCTCTAAAAGGAATTAAGAAGTTAGCTAAGGAAAATCCCCAGAAAGCGAAGAAAATAGCTGACGAAATTATAAAGAATACGTATCGAACCTTAATGACTCGTGGAATGAAAGGTTGTTATGTATATTGCGTTGATCAAAATCTAGCAAATTACTTAAAGGAATGTCTTAAATAGTTGAATCTTAGAGAATCTTTAGTAGTGATACACTATAATTTATATGTGAAAAACAAGTATATAATGGTTCTAGTATATAAGTGTGGATACAGTAGAGATAGTTTGGATGAAGTGAGAGAAAATTGATTGGTTAGTAATCTATAAAATTGGAAGTTACTACGGTAACGGGATTCTGATTCGATTTCTATTCGATAAAAAGACAATTTCAATTGAAGTACAAATAGAAATTTAAAAAAATTATTTGTATAAGGGGTTTAATATGAATACTACAACAAAACAGTTGATTTTTGCAGTGATCTCATATGCGTTCCTATTAGTTACAATGTGCTTGGTAAAGTATATTGATTTATCCGTTGTTATCTCTATCTATTTACCCATATTCATAATATCAGTGTTGTTTATAATTTTAAAACAATATTATGCAGGATATATTTTTCTCGTTTCTGCCGGAATTGGATTATTATTAGAGTATATAGTGAGCTTAAGTCATGTTGGCAGACCTAATATGTCAGGAGCATTCTTGAATACTGTTGTTTTATTATTTGGTGGGGTTATAGGGATTACCACACAAATTGTTATTACAAAAAAGAAGGTAAAAAACTTCAAAAATAAAAAAGATAGAAAGCGATTAGTTGTAAAAAGCTGATTGCTTTTTCTTTTATCTAAAAATAATAGAGTATTGCTGAAAATTCATAGTAAGAGGAAACGCAAGGAAAGGAGTAATTATGTTGCAGGAAGAAGTGGAGAATAGAACAGTCAATCTGGCAATCAGTACAACAAAGCTGATAGCACGTACCATTATTGCAGTATTCCCAAAATATATGCAGCACAGAAACTAGTAAGGGACTATAATATAGAAAAATGGAGGATTACATACGTGCAGTTTAATGAATTTCTAGAGTTTAAAGGAACCTGGAGAAACTACCAGAAACGGGTTTTAGATCATGCAGATGCCTATCTGAAAGATGGGAAGATACATATTGTTGCTGCGCCAGGCTCTGGCAAGACAACGCTTGGGATTGAATTAATAAAAAGAGTAAGTAAAAACGCCCTTGTGCTGGCCCCTTCCATTACGATAAGGGAGCAGTGGGTGGAAAGAATAAAAACAGGATTCTTAAAACAGGGAAAGGATCCGGAAGAGTATCTGTCACAGGATATCAGACAGCCCAAAGCGATTACCGTGATTACCTATCAGGCGCTTCATAGTGCGATGAAACGGTATCAGGGAACCATTAGGGAAGATGGGGAAGAGGAAGACGAAGAAAACACACATGCGGAGGTAGTCGACTACAGCGGGTTCGATTTGCTGGAAACCATCCATACAGCGAAGATTGAGGTGATTTGTCTAGATGAATGCCATCATTTACGCAGTGAGTGGTGGAAGGCAATAGAAGAGTTTAGGAAAAAGTCCGGGGAGAAAATAATCCTGTCTTTGACGGCAACACCGCCTTATGATTCGACGCCTGCGGCATGGGAACGCTATATCTCATTATGTGGTCCAATCGATGAGGAAATCACCGTTCCGGAATTGGTGAAAGAGGGAAGTCTGTGCCCCCATCAGGATTATGTCTATTTTAATTATCCGACAAGGGAGGAGAAAGAGGCAGTCGATGTTTTTAAAGAACATGCTCAAAATGAGCTAAAAGCATTGATGGAGGATGAGGTATTTGCAAAAAGCATTGAGAGTCATACAGGACTTATGGATATGGAGGCAGCAGGGGAACGTTTCTTAGATGATCCGGGCTATCTTGCAGCAATTCTTATTTTCTTTGAGCAAAAGGGCATTACATATAATGAGTATTTAAAAAAGCTGTTAGGTGTCAAAAAGTTGCCTGTCATGAATACGAAATGGATGGAAAAGCTGTTGCAGGGTTTCTTATATGATGACAGGGAATCGTATTATGTGGATTCTTCTTATATAGAAGAGCTAGAGATGCGTCTGAAGCATGCAGGGCTTATCACCAAACGGAAAGTGAGTTTTGAGGCAAATGAGAAAGTGGAGAAATTACTGATCTCATCAAAAGGTAAGATAGAAAGCATAAAGCAGATTGTAAAGACGGAGTACGAAAGCATGGGAAAAAGCCTTCGTATGCTGATTCTCACCGATTATATCCGGAAGGAATATATGAGCGGAATCGGGAATGAGAAAAAGGATACGTATGCTTTAGGAGTCATTCCATTTTTTGAGCTGTTAAGAAGGACAAGGATAAAAGGATTGAAATTAGGTGTTTTGTGTGGCAGTGTCGTGATTATCCCAAGTGATGCAAAAGATGCTTTGAATCAAGTGATCAGAAATGGTTCCGTTACTTATAAAGAACTTTTGCCGGATGAGGAAGAGGGATATGTGCTTGTTACTGCCGCTGGCAACTTTCTGACTGCAGCAGTTACCAGGATCTTTCAGGAAGGGCATTTTCATGTGCTGATTGGGACAAAGTCTTTATTAGGAGAGGGCTGGGATGCCCCATGCATTAATTCTCTGATTCTTGCCAGCTTTGTAGGTTCTTACATGCTTAGCAACCAGATGCGTGGCAGGGCAATCCGAACGATGGAAGGGAATCCAGAGAAGACAAGCAATATCTGGCATCTCGTCTGTGTAGAGGAAAGAAAGGGAGGAATGCAGAAGGATACAGAGGAAAATCAGAGTGAAGACTACAGACAGCTGAAACGGCGTATGGAAAACTTTATGGGTCTTCATTATGAGCAGGATAGGATTGAAAATGGAATGGACCGCCTTAGCATTATTGTGGAGCCATTTTCAGAGCATAGCATTCAGAAAATAAATAAAGAGATGTGTGAACGTGCGACGGAAAGGCAATCTTTAAAGGCAAGGTGGCATAGGGCACTTGCTGTTCAGAAACAAATGGAAGTCGTGAAGGAAGTGGAGCTGAATCAGAGCGACAGTGACCTGGGAGTCGGGCTTGTGAATGTGTTAGCACTTTCTATTTTATCATTTGTGGCGACGATGCTAGTCTTGTCGTTAGAGATCACGATGGTTACGAAAGGGGGAGTGCGCGGAAATGGATCC
>CALZIE010000125.1 GCA_945787565.1 uncultured Lachnospiraceae bacterium | reverse complement strand
CTATCGTACTGCAGCATCCTTAGAGTCCCGTAAGGTTGTGGAAGCAACGGATGAATATGTACAGCTTGTTGGATTTGGTGGCATCCGCTTCTTAACTTACAACTATGATGATGCAGCATGGGATGCTTATTGTACAGAAAATAACAATCAGCTTACTTATTAAAAGATATTGCCGTAATCAGGCAGACTGGCTTAAGATGCAGCAAATTGGCTGCATCAGTCCTTAATAGGATTCATCGGATACGGATGCATGCCGCATTCGATGAATCCTATTAAATAAAATCTGGAGAGACATAGGAGTAGAAGTATGGCGAAATATATTGCGAAGAGAATTAGTCTTATGGTTGTCACGTTCTTTGTCATTATGACAATCTGTTTTGTCCTAGTCCGTCTGCTGCCGAATCAGGTGCCGGAAGGACAGGGGGATTATGCTACGGCAGTAAAAGAAATGCGTGCCGCCTGGGGCTATGATAAACCGATTATGGTGCAGTATGGAATCTTTTTAAAGAATGTGTTTACAAAATGGGATTGGGGCTTCTGTACAACAGTAGGTCCGTATCTGCAGCCGGTTACCGATTATATCGGATCGAAGCTTCCGGTCAGTATGATTTTAAATGTATATTCAATTTTGTTTAGTGTGCCGGTTGGCATCGCATTTGGTATATTTGCAGCATTAAAGAAGAACAAATGGCAGGATCATGTAATTTCCGTATTGGTTATGCTTTTTATATCGGTTCCTAGTTATGTTTACGCATTTATCGTACAGTATTATCTCGGATTTAAACTCGGCTGGTTTCCGATCGTATTAAATTCCGGTACAAACTGGTTTACCACTTCTATGTTTAAGTCGATGGTACTTCCAATTCTTGCCCTATCCTTTGGCGTAATCGCGAGTCTGATGCGTATGACAAGAGCAGAGCTGACGGAGACTCTGACAAGTGAGTATATGCTGCTAGCAAGGACAAAAGGACTGACAAGAGCACAGGCAACAATGCGTCATGCACTGCGTAATTCCATGGTTCCGGTATTTCCTATGATTATTTCAGAATTTATCGGCATTATTTCAGGATCGTTAATTATTGAGGCAATCTTTGCAATCCCTGGAATCGGAAGCGTGTTTGTAAACTCCATATACGCAAGAGATTACAGCTTGTTTATGGCAATCGGTATGTTTTATACCATCGTCGGATTAGCAGGCGGTATCATCATTGACTTATCTTACGGATTTATCGATCCGAGAATACGAATGGGAGGAGGAAAGAATAATGAAAGCAACTGATATTACGGATATTCCAAAAGAGAAATTTGTTCTTGTCCAACATGACCAGGTAATGCATGATGAAAAGTTAAAGACAAAGCCAATCGGGTATCTGAAAGATGCTATAATGCGCTTTAGCCGGAATAAAGGTTCTGTTGTAGCAGCCTATATCATTGCAGCTTTAATGCTATTCGCGATTCTCGTTCCATTCTTCTCGACTTATAGCACAACATTTAAAGATGGCTATTATTCCTACGCTCTGCCAAAAAGCAAGATTCTTTCCAAGTACGGCATTATGACCGGAATCTCCGAGTATACATACAATCAGCAGAGTTTTGATTATTACAATTCCATGCCGGGAGCAATTGTAGAAGTTTTAGACAGCTACGAAGTGGAAGATTCCGGACGTACCAATACTTATTATGATGTAAGAGTAGATTCTTATAAGAAAGTAGGTTATGTCTATAAGAATGTGACACCAGAAGAGTATGATGCAATCTTACAGTACCAAGAGGAGACAGGAATACAAATTCTCTATCCGATGATCGACACCAAGAAGATTAAAGTAGAAAGTTATAAGACAGATGCAAACTACTGGTATGAGCACAATATGAAAGGTGCCGCTGAATATGATAAGAATGGGGAGTATCAGGATATCTTCTTAAAAGATGATACGACAGAAGATGGATATGCTTATTATACTGCCAAAATGGGAGGAGCCCAGTATCAAGTACGTGTGCTTTATTATGAATATTTCCGCTATGTCAATGGAAAAGAGCCATGTTTCTTATTTGGAGCAGATGGATATGGACAGGATATTTTAGTACGTCTTGCAAGTGGCGCCCGTTTATCCTTCTTACTTGGAATCAGCGTTGCCACCATTAACTTTATTTTAGGAACCATTTATGGGGCAATCGAAGGATACTATGGCGGAACATTAGATCTTACGATGGAACGTATTATCGACATTCTTGCAGGAATTCCATTCCTGATTGTAGTTACGTTATTCCAGATGTATTTAGTTAGGAAGGTAGGTCCGGTTGTATCCCTTCTGTTCGCCTTTATTTCAACTGGATGGATTGGGACAGCAGGAAGAGTTCGTGCCCAGTTCTATCGTTATAAAGGTCAGGAATATGTACTGGCAGCCCGTACCCTTGGAGCGAAGGACAGAAGATTGATCTTCCGTCATATCCTTCCGAATGCACTTGGTACGATAATCACAGGATCCGTTTTAATGATCCCGGGAGTTATCTTTTCTGAATCGACTCTTGCTTATTTAGGGATTGTCGATTTGCAGACATCGAAACTGACCAGCATCGGTACTTTATTATCAAACGGAAGAAGTTCCCTATCCACCTTCCCACATGTTATCTTCTTCCCGGCGCTGTTTATCTCGCTGCTGATGATATCATTTAATTTATTCGGAAATGGATTAAGGGATGCATTTAACCCATCCTTAAGAGGAGCGGAGGAATAGCGTATGGAAAGAAAAGTCGATATAAAAAACTTAAGAATCTCATTTCGTACCAATAGCGGAACCGTAAAAGCCGTACGAAATATCAATTTAGAGTTAAATAAAGGTGAGACATTAGCTATTGTTGGGGAATCCGGTTCCGGAAAATCGGTTACAGCAAGAGCGATGATCGGAATATTAGCACCGAATGCTATCGTGGAAAGCGGAGAAATCCTTTATGATGGAAAAGATTTATTAAAGATCAGTGAAGAGGAATTTCATGAATACCGTGGAAATAAGATTTCCATGATCTTTCAGGATCCAATGTCAAGTCTGAATCCAATTATGAAAATCGGAAAACAGCTGACCGAAGCTATGATTTTAAATGGGAAAGCTAATCAGCGTAGCGCAAAAAAAGAACTGAATGTTAAGATGAATCAGTTAAAAGAGGCTATGATCAAAGCGCTTGCCGTAAATGGAAATGAGGCTCAGGTAAAGAAGGAAATTGAGAACAAAATTGCAATCTTTAAAAAGTTCACAGCAGCTGGAAATGAGTTAGAGAAAGCTTATAATACAGCATTTCAGGCAGCCAATGAAATTCTTACCCAGATGGACATTCTGCTTTCGGAAATCAGAAAGGCAGAACCGGAGGATGTGAAAGAACAGCTTCGTGATATTTTAGAGGAATGTGAGAATGTGTATCAGCCATTTGTAGTAGCAGATGGCACAAAGATGCCAGAGCTGACAAAAGAATTAAAGACCGCATTAAAAGTATATACTGACAGCGGAAAAGCAAGAGCTGTTATTGCATTGTTAGAACAGATTCAGGCCATTTTAAAGGAAGCGGTAGCAAAGACGGCTCCGAATTTCTTCCGTATGGGTTATTATGTAACCTATAATAAAAATGCAGATATCAATGGAAAAGATGTGGAAGCCTTAAATAAAGAAATGAGAAAATATCTGGATGAGAATTTTATGCTGGACTTTATTGAAGATGCAAAAGCTGGAATTCAGTATTCTTTTCAGAAGGCATTAAATGCCAAACAGTCAGTTGTTAATCGGTTAGAGGCAGCCAAACCGGTATTTACTACGGAAAAGCTAGATGAAAAGGAATGCAGAAAGACAGCAAAAGAATTGATTGCATGTGTGGAAGAATCCATCGACCGTCTGGCTATCTATAAAGACAGCCTTGCCTATACATTCAAAAGTTCCATAGAAAGCGAGCTTGATCGTTACTTTAAGGCAATCGTCAATAATGCAAAGGAAGAAAAACGGTTCGAGCAGGAATCAAAAGCAGTAGAGAAAGCAGTCAAAGCAGGAAAGCCAACCGGTACAGCCATTCCACCTGTTATTATTGATTTAGAACTGGTGAAGGAGAACATTCTTCGTATTATCACAAGACTGCAGGAATCTTATGAACAGCAGATGAGAGAAGCCCTTTCTGTTGATTTTGACGCATTAGCAGTTGGAATGATTGATTATCTGAAAGACCGTGCTTCTGCTATGGTACATAAGGTGACAAAGAAGATGGCGAAGCTTAAGGCAATTAAGCTGATGGAAGAGGTAGGTATCCCACAGCCAAGAAAACGGTATAATCAGTATCCGTTTCAGTTCTCTGGTGGTATGAGACAGCGTATCGTTATTGCAATCGCTCTCGCTGCCAATCCGGATATTTTAATCTGTGATGAGCCGACAACAGCCTTAGATGTTACGATCCAGTCGCAGATTTTAGAGTTAATCAATCGTTTAAAAGAAGAAAGAAAACTGTCAGTTGTATTTATCACTCATGACCTTGGTGTTGTTGCCAATATGGCGGACCGTATCGCGGTTATGTATGCAGGAAAGATTGTAGAGTATGGTACCGTTGATGATATCTTCTATCAGCCGGCACATCCGTATACATGGGCATTATTAAGCTCCATGCCGGATCTTGATACAAAAGAGACATTAGAGGCAATACCGGGAACTCCTCCGAATATGATTTATCCGCCAAAAGGCGATGCATTTGCAGCAAGAAACAAATATGCGATGCAGATTGACTTCGAAGAAGAACCGCCACTTTTTGAAATATCGGATACCCATTCTGCCGCAACCTGGTTATTGCATCCAGCCGCTCCTAAGGTTGAGATGCCAAAGGTCGTAAAAGACAGAATTGAAAGGATGAAGAGACTGGAGGTGGCAGCCGATGCCTGATGAAGAAGTATTATTAAAAGTAGAACATTTAAAACAGTATTTTAAGCTTGGAAACGGAGAATTAAAAGCGGTCGATGATGTAAACTTTGATATCAAGAAGGGCGAGGTATTCGGTCTTGTTGGGGAATCTGGCTGTGGCAAGACCACGACCGGCCGTTCGATCATCAAGCTATACAATATCACATCCGGTAATATTTATTTTAAGGGTCAGAGAATCTCTGCCGGAACCAGATCTTATGAGGAAGAATTAAAACAAGTAAGAAAGACGGCGAAAGAAAAGATCAATACTTACCGGACGGAGAGAAAAAATGAAGTACAGCTTGCAGGTGGAAACAGAGCAAGAGTTGCAGCCGCAAAGCAAAAGTATGCCAAGCTGATTGAAAAGGAACAGGAAGATTTAGAGAAAAATCTTGCAAGATTAAAAAATGAAATTATCTTAGCAAAGAGGGATCAGAAAGACTGCAATAAGATTTATGCCGAGAAGAAGAGAAAAGAGGAAGGACCTCATACGACGGATACGAATATCACGACAAAGATTCAGATGATCTTCCAGGATCCTATCGCTTCTTTAAATCCACGTATGACAGTTCGTGAGATTATTGCAGAAGGACTTCGTATTCGTGGAGTGAAAGATGAGAAAGAGATTGATCGGGAAGTATACCGAGTATTAGAATTAGTTGGCCTTGTACCGGAACATGCAGAACGTTATCCACATGAGTTCTCAGGCGGCCAGAGACAGCGTATCGGTATTGCAAGGGCAATCATCTTAGAACCGGAACTAATCATTGCAGATGAGCCAATCAGTGCCTTAGACGTTTCCATTCAGGCGCAGGTTATTAATCTGTTAAATGAGCTTAGAGAGAAGATGGGGCTTACCATTATGTTCGTCGCTCATGATTTGTCAGTCGTAAAGTATTTCTCTGACCGTATTGCAGTTATGTATTTTGGAAAAATCGTAGAGATGGCTTCTTCAGATGAACTGTTTGAACATCCGCTTCATCCGTATACCAAATCTTTATTATCCGCAATTCCGCTTCCGGACCCTCATTATGAGAAGAAGAGAAAGAGAATTACTTATAATCCGGCCCTTGCTCATGACTACGAGGATGAGAAACCGGTCATGAGGGAGATTAAGGAGGGGCATTTTATTTATTGCAATTCAAAGGAATTTAAAAAGTATCAAAAAGAAATGAACAACAGATAAGACAGGAGTAGTTTTATGAAGAAAAAAAGATATATTGAGGCTTTCGTAGCAGGCCTTCTAATTGCTTGTATGGTATTAGCAGGAAAGCAGTTCTTTAGCGAAATGGAACTGACTGCAAGAATCAGCATCCTAAGTGATGCGTTCTTTCTGCCAGGAGTGTTGCTTGGCGGTTTTGGATTATTAGTCATTGTAGGAAACGGCGGAGTCTTCGATGCACTTGCCTACACCGTAAAACGTGCTGGCTCCTATCTAAGACATAATGAAGGTGCTGGAAAAGTAGCCAAATCCTTTTATGAGTATCAGCAGGCAAAGCGAGGAGAAAAAGCGGAATATGGATTTTTATTAATAAGTGGAGGATTCTATCTGCTGTTATCTGTTATATTCACAATTCTATTTTTAATCTTATCCTAGAAAAAATGTCACAGTAAAAGAAGGTGGTACCTGAAAGATTATATGATGCGATGCTTATAAAAAGCAGAGATTAGTACATATAATCTTTCGGGCACCACCTTTTTTATATCATAATAAATCAATAACGCAATCAATAAATAATCAGTAGCTTTTATCTTTTGAAATTTTTCACTACAACATAGACGGTGAACATGATTTTTGGCTTCCCTACTAGTGTTTCATAAATCTTTGAAGCGCCAAATAAGCAGGCTAAAAATGCCCTGTTCGAACGAACTCTATTAAGGATACAGGATGCAGTGATTCTCATAGTCATAAAGTGGAGCCGGATTGCCGGTGCTTAAATAGTAAGCAGCATTCCGGCCGGCTTCATATCCCGCGATATTGTATCCGGTCTGGATATAATGGAATTTGTCCTGCATCAGATGGATTCCAGCCATTACGGAAAAGCTTGTGGAAATCATGGTGAAACGGGAATCAGACTGGCAT
>CALZIE010000124.1 GCA_945787565.1 uncultured Lachnospiraceae bacterium | reverse complement strand
TACGGCAATAAAGGCCATACTCTTTCTTCTTATACGGTTAATACCTATTGTTTTTCCTCATGCCTCAAATATCGAAACCAATCTGATGCCACTAGCTGCTCTACCGTCAGTACGCCTGGGGATGTATTATACGCAGGAACTACTGCTGCCATTTTTAAGAATTCACGAAAAAAATATTTACCTGCAATTTTATTTTTCTTCGATTGTCCCTTCATTTAGCTGTCGCAAGTATTCGTCAGCTTTCCTCGCATTCTCGGAAAAGCTGTTATTTTTCCACCATGCTACAGCGATTGCTGCAATTTCAATAATTGTTTCGATAAAGCTTGCTACGGTTCCTTCTTGAATTTCAAGAATCGGTCTTCCTGTCTGCTTTAACACTAGATTGATCAATACTATGATAAGCATGATGGTTCTGATAATCGTTCCTTTTGTAATCTTCATACCGATAGCCCTCTGCTATGTAAACAAGCAGTCCTTCTTATACTCTCACTTTATCATATGAAAGTTTTTACCTCGATATGTTTATGGATTACATGTTTATGAATGAACCTTTACATGCCGTATATGTATACGAGCGTGCCCTTATTTGGAACACGCTCGTTTTTTTTTATTCTTTTATTTCTTTTTTAAGGTTCTGCGTAAGAATATTGTGTTTTAGAAACGCTTTGCGTAACCACAGCGTTTACATAATTCTTCTACTGCTCGTCTTCTTGAGAAGCCTTCATACATATTTCTTGCACGTTCACCGGCAAGAATTTCAGATAGTGGCTGGTCGAATACATTTCCAAGGGCAATCGTTCCCTCACTGTCAAGACAGCATGGCACAACGGTTCCGTCTACTAAGATTCCTAGCTGGTTACGTAAGCCATAACAGAACACCTCCTCAGAAGTATTCTCTTTGTCGATATCCGGCCATTCAAACTTTTGGGCCATATTGAGGTATACTCGATCCATTAACTTTAACTGTGAGGTGTTTAACAGCTTCTCACCTAAAGAATAAGAAAGCCCTAACTGTTCCTCTAACATAACTAAGATATCATGGTTCAAGCCATTCGCTCCCTTTAAATCCTCACTGTCCATATTCCACAGACGGATACTAACAATGGTGTTCGTTTCCTTGGCTTTCTTTATAAAATCCGTAATGGAACGGACATAATTTTCTAATTCCACTGTCTTTGTATTCGCTTCAAAACTATGAAGGGATATGTTCACCTGTCTAAGAGCCGGATAAGCTAATAGCTCATCTCCTCTCTTCTCAATCAGGGTTCCATTGGTAGTCAGATTCACATGAACCTGTTCTTTCCCGCATTCCTCCAAAAACTGTCCGATATTCTCATTTAATAAAGGCTCTCCCATCAAATGCAGATACACATGATTGGTATAAGGCTTTGCCTGTTTTAAAATGTGAGAAAATTCCTCCGGTTTCATAAATCGGTATTCTCTCTTTGTCTTCGGGCAGAAATTACAACTTAGATTACATACGTTTGTAATCTCTATATAAACTTTTTTTATCTTATCTGTCATAATCCTAACTTTCTATCCTAAAACGTGCTGTAAGAATGCTTCACATCCTTCTACGATGTCCTGATACGTAATATCAAAGTTTCCGGTATACCATGGGTCTGCAATATCCCTTGGATGAGATGTGAAATCTAACAGTCGGGATACTTTATTCTTTTTATCGTCCCCAATAATGCGTTTCATATTCACGATGTTTCTCTCATCCATCGCAAGGATATAGTCATACGTATCGTAATCGCTTTTCTTAATCTGTACGGCAGTCTTTCCTTTTACGGTAATGCCATTTTCGGCTAACTTCTTCTTTGTTCCCGGGTGAACACCATTTCCGATTTCTTCTGTACTTGTAGCACAGGATGCAATCTGAAAGAAGTCTCCCATTCCCTGTTTCTTCACCATATCTTTTAAAACGAACTCTGCCATCGGGGAACGACATATGTTGCCGTGGCAAATAAATAAAATCTTGATTTTTCTCATATTTCCAGTATTTTCGGGCTTTTCAAGCCTTTTTACCTTTCTTCATTTTTCACTTATTCTGGCATATTTTGGCATATCTTTGCATATTTTTGTCATCAATTTTGGTAAAAACTTTGGTAAATTTCAAGTCTGTACCAAAGGCAAATCTGCCATTGGGAATCGACAGGTAAGAAATTGGGGATTAAGATAAATACTGGCATTCAGCCATTTTTCTCTCATTTTCATCAGGTCATTATGAATTAATTGCTTTTTGAAAATCTTCCTGTGCATCCTGAAATTTAACATGAGTATAGGTATTCATCGTAACACTGATATCCGAGTGTCCCATAATATACTGAAGCATCTTCGGATTCATTCCCGACTTAGCCATATTAGAACAAAATGTATGGCGACACACATGTGGTGTAATCGGCGGCATCTGAACCTTATATATGCTATTGTACTTTTCCCGAATATGTTGGAAATACTTTTCCCAATGTAATGCCACCATAGGCATATCATTCTTATCAAGGAATAAAAATCCTGTCATTCCATCAACCATCGGTTCAACTTTGGGATTGACCCTGTCCTTAAGTATTCTCTTGAAACAAGCCACCACCTCATCAGACATTGGAACATATCTCTCGCCACTTTCTGTCTTAGGCTTTTCAATGATATACTGCATCTGACTTGTTCTCTGTAATTGATGATTTACCCGTATTCTTTTGTTTTTAAAATCCAAATCTGATTTTGTAAGCCCACAGAACTCTGATATACGAAGTCCTGTGTTAAAGAGAATAAATATTGCATCATAGTACTTGCAAAAATGCGCATCTTCTTTTATGAATCTTAGAAATTCCCGCTCCTGCTTTCTTGTGACAGCTTCTCTTCTCACACTATCATTCACAATAACATTGACCAGTTCAAAGCCAAATGGATTTTTGCGAATCAAGTCATCTTCTTCCGCCATCTGAAATGCCGGTCTTAATACTCCCCGGATAGTATGAATTGAACTATAACCTTTTCCATCTACCCTCTGAAGCTTGATCAACCAGGCTTTCGCATCCGATAATTTCACTTTGTCGATTCTTTTTTTGCCAAAATCATCTTTTTTCAGCAGATTAATTACCGTCTTATAACCAGCATAAGTACTCTGTCTGACCCCTATTTTAAGACTTACATATTTCTCCACTAATTCAAGAACTGTAAGTCCTCCACCTCCTGGAACAAGTCCGTTAAACATATCCTGTTCCAGCTGTTTTTCCTTTTCTCTTAAAGAAAGCTCCATTTTCTTTCCTTTAGGTATAGGATCATTATGGTCCAAACGCCAACTATATAAATTCCCTTCATTTCCATGAATATCTACATATCTAAAACGATAACGTCCATCTGCTCTCTGGTACTCTCCTTCGTGAAGAATTCTATTGCGATTATCTCGTCTTTTCTCACTCATAGCTTTGTCTCCTTTCAAAAAAGAGAGCCCTAGCATGGTTATTGTACCACATTTGTGCCCCCTTTTCTACTACTTTACATATTAAATTGCAGTTGACTCTGCCAGAAATTGCTCAAATTTCTCTTTCTTAAACAAAACTTTGTTTCCTACTAACAGATAAAACTCCCCATTTGGATGGATATCTACAATTTGTCTAAGTCTCTTTTCACCAATGTGATAAAACTGTGCCGCTTCAGTTACAGAAAGCAAATATCGCTTCCATATAGGAATATCTATACTCTGATTCTCTAATTCATTTTCATCATCCATCATATTCTCCAATCTGCAGCTGTCTGACTAACATCGCATCAACCTTTTTTATTGCATCTGTGCTGACAATCATCCCGGCAGTCTGTATTATCTGTTCCTCATTTATTGTGACAAGCTGCTCCGGTAAAAACATTGTTGTATGTCTTAAAAATCCTCTAATTTCTGAAGGCTCAATATTGAAATGTACTGGAATATAATCCTTTTTCAACTTAGTTGTCCCCGGAACAACTGTGTATACAGGTGATTTTCCGTTTGCTTTGTCGCAGCTTATTACAATACATGGTCTCCTTCCAGCTTGTATATGCCTGAGTCCACTTTTTAATTCAGCCCACACAATCATATTTCTCTTTATCTTCACTGCAGATCACCTCTCTTTGGTGGAATATACAAGTCAACCTTGGGTTCCTTCTCATCTACACTGAATAATCTATACCCAGCTTCCCTTACTGCTCCTATTTTTAAATAAGAATCTGCTATTCCGTCTGAAATAGCATCGAGATTTGTTACGATAAGCGCATCTGCCTTTCCTGCTCTCATATATCTTATTGCCTTATAAAACACTTCATCCCTTAATCGTCGTCCAAAAATTCCTCTTCGGAATACTTTCATAGGAATAAGATTGTTATTGTCAGCAAATTCCATGATTCGTTTCAACTGCTTATTTTCCTTTTTCTCTGCTGCAATACAGTCATTCTCCTCATCAGAAGACAACATCACAACACACTTTATCGGCTGTATGGTCAGTGGCTTTTTCTTTCTTCCTGCTCTTCTCATTTCAAACCACTTCCTTTCTTGCCTCTAAGCCTTCAATAAAAATCAAACATGTAGACATTGCATATTCTCTATCATTTGGTTTAAGCATCTGCAATTTATCTTCCAATACAGACAAATCTTTATTCTCATGTTTTTCCCTGCTTTCAATTCCAAACAATGTATTAGGATCTACTCCATACTTTGTTACAATCTTCAGCATAAGTTCCAGACTCATCCGATGTCTTCCCTGCTCAATTTGCGAATAATGAATATAACTTACATCAAGGCTCTCCGCCATATCATTCTGTGTATATCCATATTTATTTCTAATACTTCTCAAAGTATTACCAACTGCATAAATATCATATATCATCCTGAATAACCTCACTCTCTAACCGATTCATGATGTATTCCACTGCCTCAGCCTCTGTTGGGCATTTGATGACTGGCTTCCCATAGTCATCAAATACCACTGTTTCAGAAGCAAATACAATGTAGGAATACCTGCCTGAATTCCTAACACTCAATCGCATAATTGTTGTACCTCGCACTCATAGTACCAAGGTCAAATATTGTCACACCCAAATCATTTATGCGATCCATCATTGACTTTAAATCTTCCGGATTTCTTGTAATCTCATAAATATCTTCTACGACAAGTACCTTGTAATCTGAAATCTCAAGAATTTCCATCAGCTGACGCATCTGAGGTCTGTCAACCGATGTAGATGCTCCATCATCTACAACAGTCTGATCACACTCAATTCCCACACTTAAAGCATATGTCTGATCAAGTTCTTTCTGTCGGTTCACATTATTCATACTCATCATTGACTTTATAAACAAAAGTCCTTTGTAAAGTTCTTTTCCGTTATACTTTTTCATGGCTATTACCTTCCTTAATTGAAATATTAAAGAAAGCATTGTGCACGCCGCTTTCAAACTCTGTGCTGTATCTCAAGCACAAGTATATTGTAATCTGCCACACCTTAATTGCCGACCGTGTACAGGCGACAATTATGTCGTGTAAACACGACAATCACTTTTCAACTGACACGCTTTTCATTGCTTTCATCATTGCAAGACACTGTCTTATCTGCAATTCATCCATATCTGAAAGAACATCCATTGCCTCAGATAATAGTTCTGAATTTTCTTCATTCTTTCCATACATTATGAAATCAACAGATACACCAAGTACGATTGCCAGATTATCTAATGTCTGTGTCTTAAAATCTCCACCATTTTCAATCGCAGATAATGCTTGTCTGCCTATACCTACTCTATGAGCTAACTCATCCTGTGATAATCCTATCGCCTTTCTCCTGTCAGCAATTCGTATTCCTCTCTCATAATCCTTTTCTCTTGTCTGTGCTTTACTGCTCATAAATCCTCCTTGCCGCCCTTGGAAACGAACAAGTCGGATTACCCTTTACATCACAAAAAAGACGCACGAGGAAACCAGTATCATAAATACTGTTCGTTTCCCCTGCGTCTCTGGTGCTTCCATCTTTCGATGTGCCCTTATCAGGTGGGCTGTAATTTAATTTTCAATCATTATATTCTGAAAGTCCCATTCTCAGAATGTTCCTTCATCATTCCCTCGGAATACTTCTTAAGTATCATCACTCGCTTGCATCTGTCACACTTAATTCCAATATTCTGAAGTGCCACAGCGAAATCATCACCGCATACAAAGTATTCCATCATTAACTTGTTGCATTTTTTACATCTAATTTCTATAACATTTCCTTTGTTCAATTCAGTTCGCTCCTTATTCATACAAAATCATCAATCTACAATTCTGTACTCGTAAAGGAAAGGGAAATCACCTTTGCAAGCCTTTTGCCGGGAGTTCCGATGAATGTCTGCACATTCCCCGGCTTTGCTGATCTAAAGCCAACTGATATGAATTGTGCTGTCAGCACACAATCACATCAGGCTCCGGCTCTTTCCATAAACCACATATTGTTATCTTCATAGAAAAGGAATATTTCCTTTCCATCTACCACACAGGTATAACGCTCTCCAACGCCGCCAGCTCTTGTACTGGCTGCTCTGCGCTTGTCTTTTACTCGTGTAATCTCATACTTTCTGCCATCTTCCCACGTTATCTCTCTGGGAATGAGCAGTCCGTCCTTTGAAAATTCTGCAAGTACATCAACATATACCTTATTGCTCAATGTAATCACCTTCCTTACAAGATTGCTATTGCTCTGGAAGCATCCATCTTCCTTGCTATATAGCCTTTTTCTTCTAATATTTTCAGATGTGCATAAACACTTGAAGTCGATGCCACCCCTACCATCTTGCATATCTCCCTGATAGTAGGAGCATAACCATTAACTCTCTGATATTGCATAATGCTTTCATACACATTCTGCTGCTTCTCCGTCAATGGTGCTCTGTCTACCAGATCAATTCTTTCTGCTTCGCTCATGTTCCGCCTCCCTCTTCTTTAACTCTATCGCTACTCGTAGTGCAGCTCAATTCCGCTTCGCTTCATTTCGCTCACGGCAGTCGAGATCGGAAGAG
>CALZIE010000123.1 GCA_945787565.1 uncultured Lachnospiraceae bacterium | reverse complement strand
GACAGCGTTAGCGGGCTAACGACTTGGGAGGGGCATGGTGAAGAGTGTAGAGGGGGATGACGGGGACGAATAAAGTAGTGGGATTGGGGGTTATAGGTCCACGATTACAGGGGTATGGCCGGTGTAAGGGAGGAATTTGGTTAGGAGGTCGGCGGTGCGAAGTTTGAGGCTGGAGGTGTTGATGCATGGGTGGCAGCCAAGGTATTCGCACGAGAGCAGGTCACGGTCGATGAGAAGGGTGACTTGGTGGGCGGTGTCGTTCATTAGGCCTAGGATGGTGACAGAACCAGGGGTGAGGTTTAGGTATTGTTCCATGTAGGTTTCAGAGGCGAAAGACAGACGGGAGGAACCAATCTGCTTGGATACGTCGGCGGTACGGAATTTTTTGTTGCCAGGCATCATGAGAAGGTAGAACTGGGTCTTGGCAGAATTGGTCAGGAATAAGTTCTTGCAGATGGAGATCTCTAAAAGTTTTTCAATCTGCTCGCAGGCTTCGATGGTTGGGGTTACGTCATGGTCAAGTCGTACGAATGGGATATCTAACTTTTCTAGTACGTCGTAGGTTTTCATTTCTTTTTCAAGTCGTCCATTTGCATCTGGTCTTGTTGTATAAAAATTTGGATCAATATATATAGTTTCCATATAGGACTCCATCCTTTCATTGTCATTTTCTCTCAAATTTACCACTCCCCTCAACAAATGTAAAGGCTCGATGTTTTTTTGATGCGTCGAATGTTCAGTGAGATGGGTGGAGCATATGGATCTTACTACATATAATGTAGCGTACTAAGAAGCAGACTCTAATCCTAAGTTATTCCGCACTTTTATTATCCATCGTTTATATTTTGTGTCAGCATTTCATATCGCATCCAACCGCTTCATATGCACTCCGTGCCATATGCCCATTTCACCATATATCTGTGTGTGTTCACAATGCGTTTCGTTTTGTGAAACGCATTGTGATGGCGAGAGGATGTCCGGGGGTGCATGGTGAGGGCGCGATGGGGCGGATGTCCGGCTCAGGGCGAACAGAGGAAGGGGGCTTCTTTGAATAGCAGACAGTGGTTTCCTGTCTGATAGTCGAAGAAGCCCCCTTCCTCTGTCCGATCCTGCGTCCGAACATCGCCCCATCGCGCCCTCGCCATGCACCCCCGGACATCCTCTCGCCATCCCCCGAATCCAAAAAGCAGTAAAATAATGGTTGAATTTGGATTCGGAGTGTAGGATAATGAAAGTCTGATGGAAAAAATTATGAGAGAGGAAGAAAGGTAGTTAGTTATGTTAGCAAGGTACATAAAAAAGTACAAAATGAGCTACATTCTAGGCATTATGGCCCTGTTTATTGTGGATCTGATCAGTCTTAAGATTCCGCAATTTACTGGGGAGATTACGGATGGGCTTGAAGCAGGCACCCTGTCCTTTCATGGCGTGCTTCGCTATATCGGTCTGATTGTCTTAGTTGGAGGAGGCATGGCACTTGGACGATTCTTCTGGCGTTATTTTATATTCGGAGCCAGCAGAAAGATTGAATATGAATTGCGGAATGATATGTTCTCGCATCTTTCAAAACTGTCGATGCGCTACTATAATGAGCATAAAACGGGTGATTTGATGGCTCATTTTACAAATGATTTAGCTGCTGTGCGTATGTCGATCGGCCCGGCTGTTATTACGACGTTTGATGCGATTATTATGACTGTTATGGTTGTGATTAAGATGATTGTATATGTTAATCTCAAGCTGACATTATTGGCTTGTATTCCAATGCTTGTTATCCTGTTTGGCGGGGTTTCGTATGGAAAGGCGATTGAAAGACGGTTCCAGGAGAAACAGCAGGCATTCTCGGATTTGACCGATGAGGTACAGGAAAGCATCTCTGGTATCCGTGTCATTAAGGCATTTGTACAGGAAAGAGCGGAATTAAAAAGCTTTGCAAAGGCAAATCAGAATAATAAAGAAAAGAATCTGCGTGTTGTGAAATTACAGGCGGTGGCAATGCCACTGTTGGATGTGATCATTGGAATCTCCAGTGTTATTACATTGTTTTATGGTGGATATCTGGTGTTTGAAGGTCAAATCTCAACCGGACAGTTCGTGGCATTTAACTCTTATATTGGCATGCTTGTATGGCCAATGCTTGCAGCAGGGGATAGCATCACATTTTTCTCTCAGGGAAGTGCTTCTATGAAGAGAATTGATGCAATCTTTAAAGAGGAGCCGGAAATCAAGGATGAGGATACGGTCAATCCTTCTATTAAAAAGCTGGATGGTGAAATCAGCTTAAATCATCTGACATTCCGCTTTAAAGAATCCCTTCCGGATGTGCTACAGGATGTATCGGTGACGATTCCAAAGGGAACCACGCTTGCTATCTTAGGAAGAACCGGCAGTGGAAAGACTGCAATCGCAAACCTGTTACTTCGTATGTATAATGTGGAGCAAGGAATGATTACAATTGACGGAAAGGATATCAAGGAGATTCCGTTAAAGACACTGCGGTCTCAGATTGCGTATGTGCCACAGGATAACTTCTTGTTTTCTGATACGTTACAGACAAATATAGCATTTGGAACTCGTGATTTGATTGATTTGCCGGAACATCATAAGAAGTTTTCTCTGTTCCAGAATAAGAAGGAACGCTTAGAGGACCGAAAGGAAACGGATCTTTATAGTAGAGAGAATCTGATTGATAAGGCATATGGAGATCTGGATCAGGTTATGGATGCGGCGAAAATGGCATGTATTCATGAGAATATTATGGAGTTCCCGGCTCAGTATGGCACAATGGTTGGGGAACGTGGCGTTACCGTATCAGGCGGACAGAAACAGAGAAGTTCGATTGCAAGAGCGTTGATGAAGGATTCTCCAATCTTAATTTTAGATGATTCGCTTTCGGCAGTTGATACGAATACAGAAGAACGGATTCTGGCACATTTAAAAGAAAACCGCGCGGATAAGACAACGATTATTATCGCACACCGTATCTCAACCATTCAGAATGCGGATCGAATTCTTGTGTTAGAAGACGGAAAAAGAGCAGAATATGGCACTCATGAGGAATTATTGGCGCTGGGTGGCCATTATGCGAAACTTTATGAAGAACAGCAGCTTGAAAAACAGTTAGAGACAGCATAGGAGGAAAAACCGTGAAAAGAAGTGAAGTCGATGTTGAAAGATCTGTTCATGGGAGTGTTTTTAAACGTCTGATGAAATATGCTGTGCCATATCTTCACTATATGATCGCAGCATTGGTTCTTGTCCTGATTATCACAGGGCTTGATTTATACCGGCCGATTTTAATGGGGCGGGCAATTGATTTATTTGCGAAAAGTGCGGATTTTAATGCCGTGAAGGCAACCGCATTTACATATCTTTTCGCACTGATTGGTATTTTTATCTGTAATGTGGCACAAACTTATATTTTGCAGCTTACGGGACAGAGCATTATTTATAATATCAGGGAAGAAGTGTTTGCCCATATTCATAAACTGAGTCTGCGGTTTTTTGATATTACGCCGGTAGGCCGAATTGTTACCAGGGTAACAAATGATGTAGAGGCACTTCATGAGATGTATGCTAATATCTTGGTGAAGCTGTTTCGAAATGTAATAAAGATCATCGGTTTAGTAGTTGTTATGATCAGTCTGAATGCCAAAATTGCTCTTTACGCATTTTTACTGCTTCCCTTTATCGTAGGTCTTACGATATTATTTAAGAGTATCTCAAGACAGACGTATCGTGCTACAAGAACAAAGATTACTGCCATCAACACCTATTTATCCGAGCATTTATCCGGTATGAAGCTGATCCAGATCTTTGCAAGGGAGAGAGAGAAGAATGCAGAATTTGAAGGAAAGAGCAAGGAATTATTCCATGCGAATTACCGGGAAATGATGGTGTTTGCTATTTTCCGTCCTTCTATTTATATGCTTTCCGTTTTCTCTCTTGTGATTATTATTGCAGTAGGCGGAGATTCCGTATTAAACGGAGTCATTACAGTGGGAACCCTATATACGTTTATTCAATATATCAATTCTTTCTTTGAACCAATTCAGGAGTTAGCAGAACAGTTTGGTACGCTGCAGTCCGCTATGGCTTCTGCAGAAAAAATCTTTACCATTTTAGATGAAGAGCCGATGATTAAACAGAAGGAACATCCGGTTCATTTAGAATCCATCAAGGGAAGAATCGAATTTGATCATGTATGGTTTGCTTATCAGGATGAGGATTGGATTCTAAAGGATATCAGCTTTACGATTGAGCCAGGACAGAGTGTTGCTTTTGTTGGCGCAACCGGAGCAGGCAAGTCTTCCATTTTAAATCTGATTGGAAGGTATTATGATATTCAGAAAGGTCGTATCTTAATTGATGGAGTAGATATCAAGGATTTAAGCACGGATGAGTTAAGAGGTGCCATTGGTCAGGTGCAGCAGGATGTGTTTATCTTTACCGGTGATATCAACAGCAATATTCGCCTGAAAAATGAGTCCATTACGGATGAGGATATTAAGAAAGCAGCACGTTATGTAAATGCGGATACCTTTATTGAAAAACTAAATGATACGTATGAAGAAGCCGTGACGGAGCGTGGGGCAACATTTTCAGCCGGACAGCGTCAGCTGTTAAGCTTTGCAAGAACGTTAGCTTATGATCCGGCCATCCTCGTTATGGATGAAGCAACGGCGAATATCGATACCGAGACGGAGCTTTTGATTCAGGAAGCATTAGAAAAGCTAATGAAAGGAAGAACAACCATTATGGTTGCCCATCGTCTTTCTACAATCCAGCATGCGGACAAGATCATTGTTATGCATAAAGGAGAGTTAAGAGAGAGCGGAACCCATCAGGAACTGCTTTCTCAGGACGGTTTATATAAGAAGTTATATGATTTACAGTTAGCAGGAGAGAAGTAAATGACAGTATTACGGGAATTAACAAAAGAAGAAATCGAAATTATTTATAAGGAGCATCTGGTAAATGATTTCCCAGTCGAAGAACAGAAACCATTAGCATTTTTGCTTGACCTTTATGACAAAGGGTTATATCCATGCTATGGTATGTTTGAGGAAAATACCCTGGTTGCTTATGCATTTTTAGTAAAGACACGAGAAGATTCTTTTCTTTTAATGGATTATTATGCGACAGTAAAAGCATATCGTTCCGGTGGATACGGAAGCCGGTTTTTAAGTTTATTAAAAGAACATTGTACCAAGGAGTCCGGTATCCTGTTTGAAGTGGAGAGCGGGGCGTATGAAAAAGGCGAAGCAAAAGAAATCTGCAGACGCCGAATTTCCTTTTATGAACGAAATGGATTACGGATGACAAAGTTATGGCTGGTGCTCTTTACCGTTGATATGCATGTAATGTATCTGCCTTTAAAGGAAGAGAGCATTTCCGATGAAGCGCTTCTTAAGAAGTTGGATCATATCTATCAGACTATGTTCCCGGTTGAAATGTATGAAAACAATATTATGCTAAAAGATGTAAGAGAAGCATAAGGAGTAAAAAGAGCGTAAAAACTAACAAGGTCAGTAAACAAGATTAATTCAAATCATTCGAAATTTGAAAAAGAGAATCTGTACGAAAAATAAAAAGCAAAAGAATAACAAAAAATTACAATAAAAGTAATAGGAAATTGCTTGACAGTCATGCTGCCTAATGATATAATGTTAGAGCAAAGTGCTGATAACAGTACTTATTAGTCTGTAATATAGATTACAGGCAGCATGAAGCAGAGTATCCACTCTCGCCCGCAGCGCTATCAGGCCGCAAACGGGTCCTTAATTCAAACGTCTAGACTGACAACTGCGCAAGCAGTATTTGTGAAGAATTTTTGGTGGATAGCTCGCTATTCACCTTTTTTTATTATATTTTGAATGATCCTATGGAGGTGCACAACTATTAGCGATTTAATGATTAATGAGCAGATCAGAGACAGAGAGATTCGTCTGATTGGTGAAAACGGAGAACAGCTTGGTATTATGTCATCAAGAGATGCATACAAGTTAGCACAGGAAGCAAATTTAGACTTAGTAAAGATTGCTCCTACTGCAAAACCACCGGTTTGTAAGATTATCGATTACGGTAAGTACAAATACGAGTTAGCTAGAAAAGAAAAAGAAGCTAAGAAAAAGCAGAAGGTTACCGATGTAAAGGAAATCCGTTTATCACCGAACATTGATGATAATGATCTGAACACAAAAGCAGGTCAGGCAAGAAAGTTCATCACCAAAGGGGATAAGGTTAAGGTAGCGTTAAGATTCCGAGGCAGAGAAATGGCCCATATGGGAGCTAGCAAGCAGATCTTAGATAAATTCTATGCACAGCTTGAAGACGTTGCAGTCGTAGAAAAGCCTGCTAAGATGGAAGGTAGAAGCATGATTATGTTTCTTACTGAAAAAAGATAGAAATCGTTAATTACATTTTAACTAGGATAACAGATTCTGTTAGAATTCGTTAGAATGTGTTAAGCAATAGAGTTCTATGGAATCTATTGACACCAATATAAAATAAAAGGTTTGCACAAGATGAGTAGCAAATCATGTGATTTAAGGAGGAAATATCATGCCTAAATTAAAGACAAGCAAAGCAGCAGCTAAGCGTTTTAAGATGACCGGTACTGGTAAATTAAAAAGAATGAAAGCTGGTAAACAGCATATCTTAACTAAGAAATCTCACAAGACTAAGAGAAACCTTAGACAGGCAACTATGATGGATGCTAGTAACGAAAAGAACATGAAGAAGATTTTACCATATCTATAGGATTGGTAATAAGGAGGGAAATAGACTATGGCAAGAATTAAAGGCGGCTTAAACGCTAAGAAAAAACATAATAGAATTTTAAAGCTCGCAAAAGGTTACAGAGGCGCTAGAAGCAAACAGTACAGAGTTGCTAAGCAGTCCGTAATGAGAGCGTTAACATCTTCTTTCGCTGGACGTAAGGAAAGAAAGAGACAGATGAGACAGCTTTGGATCGCTCGTATCAATGCAGCAGCAAGAATGAACGGCCTTTCCTACAGCAAATTCATGTACGGTTTAAAATTAGCTGATATCACAGTTAACAGAAAAATGTTAGCAGAATTAGCAGTTAACGACGCTGAAGGCTTCAAAGCTTTAGTAGAAGTTGC
>CALZIE010000122.1 GCA_945787565.1 uncultured Lachnospiraceae bacterium | reverse complement strand
TAACTGCAAGAGTGATAACATCTTCAGGTTTTTTAGCCATCATTTCTTTTAATGTTGTTTCTCTCATACCACCAGCGTAATCAGAGTGATTGTAGTAGATCTTCTGATCCATCTTCTTACCTGTTACGTTGATTTTGTCTGCGTTAACAACGATTACATAATCACCAGTATCGATGTGTGGTGTGTAAATTGCTTTGTTCTTACCTCTTAAAACTTTAGCGATTTCAGAAGAAAGACGACCTAAAGTCTGACCTGCAGCATCAACCACATACCATTTTCTTTCAATAGTCGCTGGACTTGCCATAAAAGTTTTCATTGGTTTACCTCCTATAAATTATGATTATTCTTCATTTCTATGTTATGTCAATAGCTCTGCCATCAGCGAAAGCAAAAGGCTTGCTATTTAGCGTCTGCTATAACTTGAAATGCCTTTAAACTTAGCATTTAAAGCTGTTTATTTCTGTTACTTCGAGTATTATATAGTATGCCAAAAATACTGTCAACCCGATTTCCTTAAGTTTTTTTACGATTTTTAAAATTTTCTGAATTGATGTCCAATATAGTCATATTTAAAATGACTTTTTTATACTTTACATTTTTATTGTGTATAACCCATCTGATTTACTACCAAAAACTCCACAAAAGTGACATTACTTATTCACATATCCACATTTATAGCTGTTAGTAACTTTTTCCTTATGGATACTGCTTGGTAAAATGTTAATATTGAACTGAAAATTTCAGCAATTTCCCACGATCCGCTTATAACTATTAAGATTCACCCTCTTTTGACTGCGGATATTCAATCTTCACTAAGGTCAGCCCCTTCGCCGGTGCGGTTGGACCTGCCTTACTTCGATCTTTTGCCTCAATAATAGCAGCCACCTGTTCTGGCTCCATCAAATGTCCGCCAACATGCATTAAAGTTCCTGCTATGATTCGTACCATATTGTAAAGGAATCCATTTCCGCGAATACGGATTGTAATCACTTCTCCATCCGTAAGCACATCCAGCGAGTAAATCGTACGCACAGTCTCCTTTACCTGGGATCCCGCGGAACAGAAGCTTAGAAAATCATGCTCTCCTAAAATGTAAGATGCCGCTTTTCTCATTGCCTCCACATCAAGAGGACGATGTACAAAATGAGTATACATCCGTTTCATCGGATCTGGAAACGGCGCATTTAAAATCTTATATTCATATGTCTTCACCGTATCACAATAACGCGGATGAAAATCAGGTGCCACTTCCTCTGATTTTCGGATTACAATATCCTCTGGCAAATGCTGATTTAAGGCATACGATATCTTCTCTGCCGGTATTCTTGCCTCCGTATCGAATACAGCCACATTACCAAGTGCATGCACGCCAGAATCCGTTCTCGATGCACCGATTACGGTGATATCCTCCTTTAAAAGTCTGGAAAGCTCCTGATTTAATACTTTTTCAATCGTAATAGCGGTCGGCTGAATCTGCCATCCACAATAATTCGTTCCATCGTATGCAACCGTTAACTTTACACGTTTCACTGTTTATTTCTCCTTCTGCGCTGGTCCTATCATTAAGTATTGGCCTTAACCTGATTTTTCAGACATCCATACATTTGGCGTATGAAAATCCGATTCTTATCCACATAAATGCAAAAAAAATGGAGATGTATCCACACCCATCCGAACTTATCCATATTTTCCGTGGACTAGAATCGATTCAAAGCGGTATGGTTATCACCTCTAATTATAGATGCATCTAGATTTATCCTATTATTCTCTCAATTTGCAAAATAGTCCTCTGTTTTATCTATTCTGACATTGTTTGTGAAAATATATGTATTTACGACGAAAAGAATGCAGATTTGAAAACCTACATTCTCTCTCATCAGACAATAGATTTTATTTGGCGTTAAGTCTATTGTAACTCTCTTAAATTTCTCACTAGCATTAGGGAAAGCTATTATAACACATTCAAAGAAAAATTTCTACAAAAAGTTTCACAAATTTATATAATTTTTTTTAGTTATTCTGTTAGATTCTAAACGACTACTCTAACCCTTACAACTTAAAACTCTCTAAAATGCCTTCCTTACTACAACAATGCAGACTAAATACGCCACATAAACTGCAAATGTTGTATAATCCCTCTTTTTATACTGAAGAGGTTTCATCTTTGTTCTGCCTTCTCCACCATGATAACATCTTGCTTCCATTGCCATCGCCAAGTCCCCGGCACGGCGGAATGCAGATACAAATAACGGTACTAAAATCGGTACCATCGCCTTTGCTCTCTGAATCAGATTGCCAGATTCAAAATCTGCGCCTCTTGCCTGCTGAGCCTTCATAATCTTATCCGTCTCTTCTAATAAGATGGGAATGAAACGAAGTGCAATTGACATCATCATCGCAATCTCATGTACTGGCATATGAATACGCTTAAATGGTCCTAAAAGACTTTCTAATCCATCTGTCAACTGATTTGGCGTTGTTGTGAAGGTCATCAGGGAAGATCCCAAAATAAGAAATACCAGGCGGATTGCCATAAATGCAGCCACTCTAAGGCCTTCCTTCGTAATTGTGATGAACTTCCATGAAAATATAGCTTCACCCGGTGTCAGAAATATATTAAAAACAACCGTAAATAATAATAAGAATAGAACCGCTTTGAGTCCCTTCATAATGTATCGAAATGGAACCTTTGACAGCTTAATTACACCAAATAGAAATGCGCCGGCTAACAGATATCCAATAAAACTGTCGAATAAAAACAAGGAAACAATATAAACAATTGTCCCAATCAGCTTTACTCTTGGATCGAGCCTGTGCAGCACAGAATCTGCTGGATAATACTGCCCTATCGTTATATCTCTAATCATAAACTTATCCTTTCGCTTTGTCATACGCCCTAGAAAAAAGGGCTCTCCTCTGTTTTCCGACTTATTTATGGAACAGTCGTAAAATCTCTTTTTTTGCCTCTTCAAGCGTTGTAGCATTTTCCCCTACTGGAATCCCCTGTTCCCTAAGCGCATGCATTAAATAAGTTACCTGAGGAGCCGCAAGGCCGATTTCCTCTAGTTCCTTATAATGGGCGAATACACCTTTTGGTGTATCATCAAACACTGCCTGGCCTTTATTCATAACAATAATACGATCCACGTATTTCGCTACATCTTCCATACTATGAGATACCAGGATAACCGTAATTTTCTGCTCTCTATGAATCTTTGCAATCTGATCAAGAATCTCATCACGGCCTTTTGGATCAAGCCCTGCCGTCGGCTCATCTAAAATCAGCACTTCCGGTTTCATTGCAAGCACGCCTGCAATTGCCACACGTCGTTTCTGTCCGCCCGAAAGCTCAAATGGAGAAGCATCAATTAAATCATCTGAGATTCCAACCATCTTTAGCGCTTCGTAAGAGCGCAAATCCACTTCTAAAGGCGGAAGCCCTAGATTCTTTGGTCCAAACTTCACATCCTTAATAACTGTCGTCTCAAACAGCTGATGTTCCGGATACTGAAATACAAGCCCAACCTTGCTTCTTAATTCCTTTAAACTATAATTCTCATCATAGATATCTTGTCCGTTGTAGTATACCGTTCCACTAGTCGCTTTCATCAGTCCATTTAAATGCTGAATCAGCGTAGATTTCCCAGAACCCGTATGTCCGATCAATCCAATAAACTGGCCATCCGGTATTGTAAGGGAGACATCCTTCAGTGCATGTTTCTCATATGCGGTACCCGCACCATACACATAATTCACTTTATCTAATACGATTGACAATCCTATTCCTCCATTCTAACGCAGAAATCATCGTTACGCTGTTTTCTTTTCTAACGGATGATCTTCTTTAACTCTTCTGTAAACTCTTTAATACTAAGAATTCCATCCGGAAGCGGCACTCCAGCCTTCTTTAGCTCATATGCCAGTTCTGTGACCTGTGGCACATCCAGACGGTAGGATTTTAGTTTTTCAACCTGACTAAAGATCTCTCTCGGTGTTCCCTGCATCACGACCTTACCCTCATCCATGACAATGACCTTATCGGCATTGATGACTTCATCCATATAATGAGTGATTAATAATACCGTCACTTTTTCCTTCTGATTCAGTTCGCGAACGGTACGGATTACATCCTTACGTCCATTTGGATCTAACATAGCCGTTGGCTCATCTAATACGATGCACTGAGGCTTCATTGCCATAATTCCGGCAATAGCCACTCTCTGCTTCTGTCCTCCGGACAATTTATTCGGAGAATGGCTGCGGTATTCCAACATACCAACCGCCTTTAAGCTTTCCTCTACACGCTTCCAAATCTCATCCGTAGGAATGCCTAAGTTCTCTGGTCCAAATCCTACATCCTCTTCTACAACGGTCCCGATAATCTGGTTATCCGGATTCTGAAACACCATCCCGGCAGACTGTCTGATATCCCAGAGGTGATCATCCTCCTTCGTATCCATGCCCCCAACATAAAGCGTCCCTTCCGTCGGCATTAAGATCGCATTAATATGTTTGGCCATTGTAGACTTTCCGGACCCATTATGGCCTAATATTGCCACAAAGTCCCCTTTTTTCACATCCAATGACACATTATCAAGTGCACGCTTAATCGATTCTACATTGCCCTCTTCATCGCGTCTTATATATTCATGTATCAAATTCTTTGCTTTAATCATCATATTCATAGCATTCTCTCTCTTCCATGCTCATTGACACGGCTTCCTTTTTCCATACTACAGCCGGTACTCTCTATCCTGCTGTTTCTAATTAAGCCCTGCCATTTCTTCCACTGCATCATCCTATAAATTCGAGCATTTAATAGCTTCTGTTACAAATTATAAGGAAACCAAATAACTCTTATTCATTTTAGAGGAAATTCCTTGAATTTGCAATGTATATTTGTAACTCTATCAAAAAGACTACATCCTCCGTCTTCTTTTCCCCAAGAAAGAGATCACTGCCTGACACATCCATCTTTTTCTCCTGCGCAACGCTCAAACTTACAAAAAACTCCTCCCATAATAGCAAAACCCTTTTATAACACCCAGTCGTTTTAGTAATCATCTGTCTTTTACAATGCGTTTCGTCTTTTGAAACGCATTGTGAGGCCGTAGGAATGGTAGGCGCTTCGTCTGTATTCTCGGGAGTGTATAGTAGCTGCGTAAGGCAGGGTGGGAGGCGATGTGGTTCCGGATGTCCGGCTCAGGGCGAACAGAAATGGGTGAGGATGTTTGAATAACAGACAGATGCATTTTCTGTCTGATAGGCAAACGTCCTCACCCATTTCTGTCCGATCCTGCGTCCGAACATCGGAACCATATCGCCTCCCGCCCTGCCTTACGCAGCTATTATACGCTCCTGAGAATACAGACGGAGCGCCTGCCATTCCTACGGCCTCCCCCGAATCCAATCAAAACAAAAAAAGCACACGCTAATGCGTGTGCTCTCCTATATGCTAATGAATTATACTAATTCGATTAATACTTCCATAGCTGCGTCACCTTTACGCTGACCAATCTTAACGATACGTGTGTAACCACCGTTACGACCAACATACTTAGGTGCGATTTCTTCGAATAACTTTTCTGTTAAGTCAACAGACTTAGTATTCTTCTTTTTACCTTTTGCTTCTGTAGGTACTTCAGTTACAGAGTAAAGGTAAGATAACATCTTTCTTCTTGCATGAAGTTTAGATGGCTTATCTTTTTTGATAGTTTTCTGAACAGCTTCTTTTTTATCCACTTTCTTACCATCAATTACTTCTTTAACTCTTTTACCGTCTTCACCTTTTACAGGAACCATTGCAGTTACTGTAACAGTTTCATAGTTATCTTTTTCTTTAACAGCTAAAGCGATCATACCTTCAGCAATTCTGCGGATTTCTTTCGCTTTTGCTTCAGTTGTCACGATCTTACCATTGTAAAGAAGATTTGTAACCTGGTTTCTTAACAATGCTTTTCTCTGACTTGAAGTTCTTCCAAGTTTTCTGTAGCCAGCCATTTATTTTACCTCCTTAGCTTCGATCCTAGTCGTCGCTCAAATTTAATGATAAACCAAGCTCTTTGAGCTTAGCGAGTACTTCTTCTAATGATTTACGTCCAAGGTTTCTTACCTTCATCATATCTTCAGAAGTTCTGTTACATAATTCTTCAACCGTGTTAATTCCGGCTCTCTTTAAGCAGTTGTATGAACGAACAGATAATTCTAATTCGTCGATGTTCATCTCTAACACTTTTTCTTTTTCATTGTCTTCTTTTTCTACCATGACTTCAGCAGTCTTAGCATTTTCAGAAAGATCGATGAAAGAGTTTAAGTGCTCGCTTAATACTTTTGCAGCCAAGCTAACGGCTTCGTCAGGAACTAAGGTACCATTTGTATATACGTCTAATGTTAATTTATCGAAATCGGTAATCTGACCAACACGAGTATTTTCTACTGTTAAATTAACGCGCTCTACAGGTGTATAGATAGAATCAACTGCAATCACTCCGATTGGAAGATCATCGTTTTTATTCTTATCTGCACTAATATAACCTCTGCCTTTCGTAATAGTAAGTTCCATGTATAGTTTACTATTAGATCCGCCGTTAAGAGTTGCAATTACAAGATCAGGATTTAAGATTTCGATATCAGGATCAGTCTGGATATCACCTGCAGTAACAACACCTTCGCCTTCGAATTCGATATATGCAGTCTTAGGTTCGTTTGTTTCACTGGTATTCTTGATTGCAAGACTCTTGACATTCATAATGATTTCTGTAACATCTTCCTTTACGCCAGGAATGCCAGAGAATTCATGAACAACGCCATCAATCTTAACTTGACTTACAGCTGCACCAGGTAAAGATGAAAGCATAATTCTTCTTAAAGAATTACCCAAAGTTGTGCCGTATCCTCTTTCAAGAGGTTCAACTACAAACCGTCCATACTTTTTATCTTCTGAAATTTCAGCTATTTCAATTTTCGGTTTTTCAAAATCAAACACAGTGGACCCTCCTTTTGGGTTGTATCGAGGGTAGTCCAAATATATTTCCAAATTGCAAGGAGAAACTCCTTGCAATTAAGTTTATTATTTAGAGTACAGCTCGACAATAAGCATTTCATTTACAGGAACATCAATCTGATCTCTTGTTGGGATTTCTTTAACAGTACCAGTAAGAGCTTCGTGATT
>CALZIE010000121.1 GCA_945787565.1 uncultured Lachnospiraceae bacterium | reverse complement strand
TATTATTCTGTTCACTGCAATTCGAACGAGTAACCGACTAGGTTTACCGGAGTCGTTAGAATATGCGAACCGTAATTGCCTCGGGATCTTTTGGGGCGGGATTCGTCCGAAGTGCAGTGAACAGACATAAGGATAAATTATTGCAAGATATTCAGGGAAAAGGCAGGTACAATATGGCGAAGTATATTGCAAAAAGACTAGGGTATATAGTCTTTGTATTTTTAATTTTATCAGTCATTATCTTTGGGCTTTATAGTGCGGTACCAGGTGACCGTGCATTATTAAAGGTAAGTGCGCAGAGAGATAAGTTAACCGAAGAACAGTTTCAGATGTCTTATGAAAGAGCACGTGCTGAGTTAGGTCTAGATGATCCAGTTCCAATCCGTTATTTAAAATGGATGAAAAATGTTCTTACATTAGATTTCGGAACATCTTCTACATATAAGCAGCCAGTCATCGATGTTATCAAAACACCGATGAAGACTACGATATCCATTAATATTGTTGCGACTATTTTGGCGCTTGCTATAACCATTCCGCTCGGAATCAAGTGTGCGGTGAAAAAATATTCAAAATTTGATAATGTAGTCCAGGTGGCGACGATTGTCGGTTATTCGGTTCCAACTTTTATTATTGCGTTAGTATTCATCTTTATTTTCGCGGTTAAGTTACAATGGTTCCCAGTAAGCGGTATGAATACACCGAACTTTCAGGGAACAGGTATGGCATTCATTTTAGACCGCATGAAATATTTAGCACTTCCTTTACTTGTTATGACTATCGGATCGTTAGGTGGTATGACAAGATATGTGCGTGTAGCAATGATTGATTCTTTAAGAATGGACTATATAAGAACGGCAAGAGCAAAAGGCTTAAAGGAAAAGACCGTTATTTATTCCCATGCCTGGAGAAATGCATTACTTCCTGTTATTACTTTGATTATCGGATGGTTTTTAAGTATCTTTAGTGGTTCTATTATCTTAGAAAGCATGTTTGCTTTAAATGGTATGGGTAAGGTTTACTTAAAGGCACTGACCGATATGGACTATGACCTTGCAATGGCAATCAATTTATTCTATGTTGTCGTAAGTCTTGTTGGTAACTTAATTATCGACTTAAGCTACGGTCTTGTAGATCCACGTATTCGTATTAATAAGTAAGGAGAAGGAACAAATGAGCAAAGAAAAAAAAGAAAAGAAAAGTTTCCTATCCTTATTGGTTCGGAACTTATTAGGAAACAAAAATAAAAATATTTCTATCTTAGAAGAAGAACAGATGCAGGGACCGTTCCGTACGGTAATTAAGAATTTTAGACAGAACAAGATCGCAATGACAGGGCTTATTGTATTTCTTTTAATATTTGCCTTTGTTATTGTTGGACCATTTTTCTATAAACTAGATTTATCTTATAGTGAATCCAGCCAGATTAACATGGCACCTGGTTTTAAATTAATGGATATGCCATCTGCTCTAAAGAACAATGTGGCATATATCTCTCAGGGTGCCACCTTTGGACTTGGTGTATCCACAGACGGTGAAGTATATGTTTGGGGACAGCCAAAAATCAGTAATACAATCAATATGAAGAATCTTCCTGAAAATATGGGAAAAGTAACGATGGTAGCAGCAGGTTATGACCATGCACTTGCTTTAAATGAGGACGGCGAAGTATTTGCATGGGGAAATAATCGTCTGCAGCAGGCAACTGTTCCGGATGAAGTGTATTCTTATGGAAAAGTAGCACAGGTAGCAGCCGGCTATCAGATCTCAGCAGCAGTAACAGAAGATGGTTACGTTGTATACTGGGGAAATGAATCCGTTAATGATGTACGTGTAAAGAAACTTCAGCAGGGTAACATTAAGAAGGTTGCATTCACTTCCGATGCGATGATTGGTCTTACTTTTGATGGAGAAGTTGTTTACTTAGGAAAACAGGAAACGGCTTATAAAAACGTTCCAGAAACTTTAGCAAGCGGTGTTATGGATATTGCAGCAACTGCATCTACTTGTGCAGCAGTAAAAGAAGATGGTTCCGTTGTTGTATGGGGTAACATTTCAAAGAATGAAAATGCCGTACCAGAAACAGAAGGAAAGATTGTAAGTCTTTCAGCTGGTAGATATCATTACACAGCAGTTACCGATGCCAATGAGGTAGTTGCATGGGGTGCTAATAATTTAGGACAGATTGATGTTCCATCCTCCATTCAGAACAAAGGCATCGTGACTGTTTACTCCGGATATTATCAGAATTATGGCGTTACAGCAGAAGGCAAAGTTTATTCATGGGGCTTAAAGGGTTATTTATTAGGAACAGATGGTCTTGGACGTGATATTATGAACCGTCTTGTAAATGGTGGTAAGATGACCATGACGATCGGTGCAGTATCCGTTATTATTTCTACCATTATCGGCGTTATTGTAGGTGGTGTTTCCGGTTTCTTTGGTGGCAAGGTTGATATGTTATTACAGCGTTTTACAGAAATCATATCCGCGCTTCCATTCCTTCCATTTGTATTGATTTTATCTTCGATTGTAGGAAATTCCATACCTGAGACGCAACGTATCATGCTGATCATGGTCGTGCTTGGTGTTTTATCCTGGCCTGGTTTATCAAGACTTGTTCGTGCGCAGGTTCTTGCAGAACGTGAAAAAGAATTTGTAACAGCTGCCAGAGCAATGGGTGTAAAGAAGACAGTTATTATCTTCAAGCATATCATTCCAAACGTAATTTCTACGATTATTGTTTCAGCGACACTTGATTTCGCAACTTGTATGTTAACAGAATCTTCTCTTTCTTACTTAGGATTCGGTGTTGCGCTTCCTCGTCCTACATGGGGTAATATGTTAACTGGTTCTAATAATTCAGTTATTATCCAGAATTACTGGTGGCAGTGGGTATTCCCGGCAGTCATTTTAAGTATCTGCGTTATCTGTATCAACTGTGTTGGTGACGGATTACGTGATGCAATTGATCCAAAGTCAAATGAAAGGTAGGGAATAAGAGATGGCAGCATTACTAGAGATTAAAGATTTACATACGTTCTTTTCTTCTAAAAAAGGCGTAATCAAAGCGGTTAACGGCGTTTCTTATTCCGTGGAACCAGGAAAGACACTTGGTGTCGTAGGGGAAAGCGGTAGCGGTAAGAGCGTATCCGCCATGAGTATTTTAAAATTATTAGATGGAAACGGCTATATTGATAGCGGTGAGATCCATTTTGATGGAAAGAATTTAGCTGATGTCAGCTTAAAGGATATGTGTAAGATTCGTGGAAATGATATCTCTGTTATTTTCCAGGAACCAATGACAAGCTTGAATCCAATTTTTACAATTGAACGACAGGTTGCAGAACCATTTATCATTCATCAGGGCATGAAGAAAAAAGAAGCCAATAAAATGGTTGTAGAGATGTTAAAAAGCGTAAAGATTCCAAATCCGGAAGCAGTAGCAAAACAGTATCCTCATCAGTTATCCGGTGGTATGAGACAGCGTGTCATGATCGCTATGGCACTTGCCTGTAAGCCAAAGCTTTTAATTGCAGATGAACCGACAACTGCTCTTGACGTTACGATCCAGGCACAGATTCTAAAGCTTATGAATGAGTTGAAGAAAGAGAATGGGACAAGTATTCTCTTTATCACTCATGACCTTGGTGTTATCAATGAGATGGCAGATGATGTAGCCGTTATGTACTGTGGACAGGTAGTAGAGATGGCACCGGTACGTACCATCTTCGGAAAGAATATCAAGTATTCTCATCCTTATACAGAAGGCTTGATGTACTCTATTCCAAGATTGGATACTCCAACCGGTGTAAGACTGGAAGCAATTCCAGGTGCAGTGCCTCACCCATTAGACCTGCCAAAAGGATGTAAATTTGCTCCTAGATGCAAATATGCGACAGATAAATGTAGGGAAGAAGAACCAAAACTGCTGGAAATTGAACCAGGACATCAGTTAAGATGCTTCTATCCTGAGAAGGGAGTAAGAGCAAATGGAAAATAAAGAAAAGAAAAAAGTATTACTTCATATCGATCATTTAAAACAGTACTTTCCAATTAGTAAAGGAAAGGGCGGCGAACAGTTATTTGTAAGAGCGAATGATGGAATCACTCTTGATATCTATGAAGGCGAGACAATCGGTCTTGTTGGGGAAAGTGGCTGTGGAAAGTCCACATTTGGCCGAAGCGTATTACAGCTTTATAACCAGACAGATGGCCGTACTATCTATTATGGAAGAGATATCGATGAAATTGCTCCTGCCTATGTAGAAGATATTTTGAAGAATTTGGTAGAGAAGAGAAAGCAGCTGACTGTTTTACAGGATGCTGCAAAGGCTGCCAGAAAGCATTATGAATCCATGGAAGCTGGCGATGAAAAGCAGAGCTACCATGAGAAAGTAAAAGAAGAAGAAAAGAAAGCAGATGATGCTTTTTATGATATTGTACAGTTAATTGGCGGATTCTTTATCTTAGATGATTTATCCATCGTATCAGAAAAGCTGTTGAAAGAATACCAGACAGGTGTTGCTTATCGTAAGCTAAATGATGAACTGAATGAGATCAATATCAAGTTAGAAGGTAAGAAATCCTTATTAAAGGAAAAAGGCAAGTCAGAAGCAGAGATTAAAGCAGGCGTAAAGAAATTCACAGATAAAAAAGCTGAGATGGAAGCGAAGATTGCTGAAAAGAAGAAAGAATTAGATGCGGCAAGAAGTGATATCTATACGATGATGAAACAGCATCAGAATCAGCCGGATTTTGCGAAATACGAAGTATATCGTGACAAGGGAATCAATCTTGCAAAGCTTACGGACGAAGAGATGCGTCTTCTTAGAAAAGACTTACAGTTAATCTTCCAGGATCCATACTCATCCTTAAATCCTCGTATGACAGTAGGACAGATTATCGGGGAAGGATTATTGGCTCATAAGTACTTTGATAAGAGCGATGTAAAAATGCAGGAATATGTTATGGAGACAATGGAGAAATGTGGGCTTGCTCCTTATTTCATCCACCGTTATCCACATCAGTTCTCAGGCGGACAGAGACAGCGTATTGGTATCGCAAGAAGCCTTGCATTAAAGCCAAAATTCGTAGTATGTGATGAAGCGGTATCTGCTCTTGACGTTTCCATTCAGTCACAGATCATCAATCTGTTGCTTGATTTAAAGGAAGAGGCAAACTTAACTTACCTGTTTATCTCTCATGACTTAAGCGTTATCAAATATATTTCCGACCGTGTTGGTGTTATGTATTTAGGTAACTTGGTAGAGTTAGCGACAACCGAAGAGTTATATGCGCATCCAACTCATCCATATACAGAAGCACTTCTTTCTGCAATTCCTACAACAGACTGTGATGAGAAGAAAGAAACCATCATCTTAGAGGGCGATATTCCAAGTCCAATCTTCCCTCCAAAGGGATGTAAGTTCCATACAAGATGTCGTTACTGTACGGACATTTGTAAAAAGGTAAAACCAGAATTCGAAGAAATCAGCGAAGGACATTTCGTTGCTTGTCACCACAAGTTAGGTATGGAACAGAAGTAGGAAGGAAGTATCGGATATATGCTTTTTGAGAAAAAATATGATCGTGCGCTGGAATTGATGAAAAAGAAAAACGGCACAGAAGATCCAGAAGAAATCAGGAAAATAAGTGAGTCAGAAGAAAGTCCTTTTGAAAAGAATGATCGACTTGCGATGTTTCTATCTGCGTGCATGGTATTCCTTCCGACTGCGGCTATCATCCTTGGGATTTTTGCTGGAATAGTATGGATGATTGACAAGGTCTAGCACTTTGCTATATTAGGAAACAAAAGAGAAAAAACGGAAAAATGTTTGTGTATCACGCACAATGGTACGTATAATATAAACACCCAGTAGATTTCCAAGGTAAATGGTTCTATATTATGTATAAATATAGAGAAACAATGAAGATTATAGAAAAAAATATTCAAAATATCACAAAAATAATACAGAATATAGAAAAAAGATGAAAAAAAAGGAGTAGACTCCATTGCGAGTCTGCTCTTTTTTATTTTTTTGTATTTTTGTATACATGATAAAATATTCATCAATATTCATAAAAGGGGAAAATATACAATCGAAGATGGCATGAACAAAAAAACTCTTTTATAAAAGGTTAAAATAAATTTATAAAAAATAAATGGAAAAAGAATGGAAGAGCATGTATAATGCTACGTTAATATATCATGCTCTAAAAAAGAGGATGAGAAGAGAAAAAAGGAAGGAATGAAAGAATGGGAAGACGCAACAAATATGTAAAGGATTATGAGACCAGAATAAAGGAAGGGGGAGACGGTGAGGAAGTAGTCTACACTGGGAAGTACTATCGGATGAACGTTTCAGATGAGAAACGAAAGAAGGTCGGAATCAGCTATCTTGCAATTCAGGTGGCATATGTGGTGGCATTTTTATTGATGGGAATGCTTGATACGGATGGTTCTAGAAAAGTGTATATTGTGCTGCCATATATGTTTTTGTTTTTGCCTATTTATTATGGATTATTGGGAACACTAAAACTGCTTAGGGCAAAGTCTGAGATGGTGTTTGCGGAATACGATCAATCCATTCTGCGCATAAAGAAGTCTACAACGGGAATGATGATTTTATCTCTGGCTGTTGCAGTGGGCGAGGTTTTCTATCTGGTATCGAACAAGATCACAAGTTTGAATTCTTTAGAATATAAGTTCTTGATGGGAACATTGTTTTTTGTGGTTATATCTTTCTTATTTTTACAGTTACAAAGTAAGTATGAGTGTGTGGAAGTAAGCAAGTAGAAAAAAGTCGAAAGCTATATGGAAAAATAAGTATATGCAAAGTTTTGTGAATAAATATTTGCTAAAAACGACGCTTTACTACATGAAAAAGGAAAATTCTTTGCTTTACCACGTTGACAAATGAAATTTTACATGGTATTATTTGGTGTATTCTAGGCCTGGACAGCAGGCTTGCAAAAGGGAGAGATGCAAATGAAAACAAAAGGTTTCAAAAAAGTTTTATCATTATTGTTAGTGCTTTCGCTTGCTGCTGGTATGACAGCATGTGGAAAAAAAAGCACAGATAATAATGCAGGCAACCAGATTTCCGGTACCGAATCCGGAACAGGAAGTGAGACATCTTCAACTGACACACCTTTAGTTGTTGGTTATTCGGAATTCAGTGAAAAATTCAGTCCATTCTTT
>CALZIE010000120.1 GCA_945787565.1 uncultured Lachnospiraceae bacterium | reverse complement strand
GCAAATGATGCAAAAAGTACATAAAAACAGCAGAAAAACAGTGGATAAAAAGAGGGGAAAAAGGGTATAAGGAAGAAGAATCGATAGCAGTAAAAAAGCATTGCTATTTACAGAATATTTTGTACATGCTATTTTAAGAAGGAATCGTTTGCTTAAGAAAGCGCAGGCATTCTTAGGTAACGGTTGCATAAGTAGATGCAGAAAGAAAAAAGGAGTAAAGGTATGAAGTTAATATCATGGAATGTAAATGGAATCCGAGCGTGTGTGCAGAAAGGATTCTGTGAGTTCTTTAAAGAAATAGATGCGGATATTTTTTGTATTCAGGAGAGCAAACTTCAGGAAGGGCAGATTGAGTTAGAACTAGAAGGCTATCATCAGTATTGGAATTATGCAGAGAAAAAAGGCTACTCCGGCACAGCCATCTTTACGAAGCAGGAGCCAAAAAGCGTAGCATATGGGCTTGGAATCGAAGAGCATGACAAGGAAGGACGTGTTATCACGCTGGAATTTGATTCTTTTTATATGGTGACAGTGTATACACCAAATTCCCAGAGTGAGTTAGCCCGTCTAGAATATCGTATGACATGGGAAGAGGAGTTTAAGACTTATCTTAAGAAACTCGAAGAAACAAAGCCTGTCATTGTATGCGGGGATCTGAATGTGGCTCATAAGGAAATCGACTTAAAGAATCCAAAGTCAAATCAGAAGAATGCAGGCTTTACAATAGAGGAAAGAACGAAGTTTGGTGAGCTCTTAGATGCCGGATTTATTGATACGTTCCGTTATTTCTATCCGGATGTAACAGATAGGTATTCCTGGTGGTCCTATCGATTTAAGGCAAGAGAGAAGAATGCCGGATGGAGAATTGATTATTTCTTAACCTCTAAGATACTTGCAGATAAGCTGGTTGATGCAAAGATTCATACCGAGGTTTTCGGATCCGATCATTGCCCAGTTGAATTAGATATCAACTTTTAAAAGAAAATTGGAAAAAATATCTTGACTTTTCAAATAAATGGAGTTATCCTTTCCAATAACTTAGAACAAAAAAGGCTATGAAGAGAAAGAGTAGATATTGATGGAGTCTCAGAGAGAAGATGGTGGTGCGAATCTTTACGAAGTCAGTATGGAAGCAGTCTTGGAGCTGTGAACCGAACAAGAATATTAAGTAGGCTTCACCGGAGTTTCCGCCGTTAAAAGGAAAGCAGTATCGTGCCAGGCACCGTACTGAATGAGAGCAGAGTAAAACCTGAATTTAGGTGGTAACACGGACCGTACGTTCGCCCTAAGCTGATTGATTGTCAGCTTAGGGCTTTTTTTGATTCATAGGAAATTGCTCTGCAATTCCCTATGAATCAAAAACTCTCCGAGGGATGCGCACTCCGCTTACGCTACGGCGCGACAAAGTGACATCGCCCTGAGAAAAAAAGATATGCAAAGCCTAGAATGGCGAAGCCACTTTGTTTTTTTAAGTACAAAAAAGGAAAGGAGCAACTGATATGACAGCAAGAGAATTAAGACAAATGTATTTGGATTTTTTTAAGAGAAAAGGACATCAGGTGATTGCGTCAGCGTCTTTGCTACCAGACAACGATCCTACCGTGTTATTTACAACAGCAGGCATGCATCCGCTAGTACCTTATTTACTTGGTGAGGCACATCCATTGGGAAAACGGTTAACGGATGTACAGAAGTGCTTTCGAACCGGAGATATTGATGAAGTAGGGGATGATACGCATCTTACCTTTTTTGAAATGCTGGGAAACTGGTCATTAGGAGATTATTTTAAACAGCAGTCTATTTCATTTAGTTATGAGTTCTTAACAAAGGAACTTGGAATACCAATGGAAAGGTTAGCAGTGACGGTATTTGAAGGAGATCAGGCTGTACCAAGAGATGAGGAGACCAAACAGTACTGGATGGAAAATGGATTAAAGGAGAATCAGATTTTCTTCTATGGAAGGGAAGAGAACTGGTGGGGACCAGCAGGACAGACCGGCCCATGCGGACCCGACACCGAAATCTTCTATGATACAAAAAAAACTGCTTGTGGACCAAAATGCGGCCCTTCTTGCAAATGCGGCAAATATGTGGAGATTTGGAACAATGTGTTTATGGAATACAAAAAAGAAGCAGATGGCAGCTATATCGAATTAGAGCAGAAAAATGTAGATACGGGAATGGGACTGGAACGTATGCTGACATTTCTAAATGGGAAAAGCAACGTTTATGAAACAGAATTGTTTCTTCCGGTTATCGGTAAGCTTGAAGAATATGCAGCAGTTCCTTATCAGGAAAGCAATAAGAGAGAGTATCGGATTATTGCAGAACATATGAGGGCCATGACTTTTTTACTTGGAGATGAGAAAAGAGTGGTTCCATCCAATAATGAACAAGGCTATGTATTAAGACGACTGATTCGTCGGGTAATCCGGTTGTTGAGCAGGCTAGGAATACAGGAGAATATACTTGGCATATTATCGGAAGTTATCATCCGTCAGTATGGGGACGATTATCCGGAACTTAAAAATAATGAGAACTTTATCTTAGAGCAGTTACAGAAAGAATATCATCTGTTTGCAAAAACCTTAGAGACGGGCTTAAAACGGGCGGAGTCGGCATTTGAAAAGATTGGAGAAGACAGAATTTTGTCTGGAGATATTGCATTTCATCTCTATGATACGTATGGCTTTCCACTAGAGTTCACAAAGGAACTTGCAGAGGAAAAAGGAATTCAGGTGGATATAAAAGGCTTTGAAGAAAAGTTTAAAGAACATCAGAATAACTCGAGACTTGGAGCCGATAAGAAGTTTGCTGGAGGGCTTTCTGACCATAGTGAGCAGACCGCAAGGCTTCATACCGCAACCCATCTGTTACAGGGAGCACTTAGAAGGGTGTTAGGAGACACGGTAGGTCAGAGAAATTGTATTACGATTGTGAAAGGTTTTCCAAATAAAGTGTGCTATAATAAGGGGGATTAAGGAAAGGGGAAGGCAGTGGTATGAGATATCTGATTCTTAGCACGCTTGCAAAAGAGGATGAAGAGGTACAGGGAGTCTTAAAGGAGCTGAAAGAACAAGGAGTGCAGATTTCTTATATAAATACCAATGAAAAGCAGATTTCGGGGTGTATCGGGTGTAATACATGCTGGCTTCGGACGCCAGGAGTGTGTGCAATTAACGATGATTATGAGCAGATTCTGATCCGAATGCTACAAGCGGACAGAGTGATTCTGATTACGGAAACAAAGCTCGGTTTTATTTCTTATAAGATGAAGAATGTGGTAGACAGGATTCTCCCTCTTGCGACGATGAACCTAAGATTTAAAGATGGGCAGATGCGCCATTATCCACGATACAAGAAGAAATTAGAGATGGCTCTTGTGTATAAGGGACAGGCAGATAATGTGTTCCTGACAGAGTGGATGGAACGGGTATGCATAAATCTTTCATTTACTTCACTAGGAGCATTTGATATGGAGCGGAAGGGGGATTTGTATCATGCACTTGGTTATGATCAGCTGCACGCCGAGAGCTGTTAAGGCAAGCAATACGGCTAAGATATTAGAGAAATTCAGGGAAGGGTATGAATCCGTCGGGAATACCACCGAGACTTACTATCTGGCTGAGCGAAAAAGCTGGGAACAGATTCGGGTGGCATATTATGAGAATGAGCAAGTTTTATTCGCACTGCCTTTGTTTGTAGAATGTATCCCGGGTATTATGATGGAATTTCTAGAGAGCCTGGATTATGAGCGTTTAGCCCAAATGCAAAAAAAACACGTTGCTTTTTTAGTACAGGGCGGATTTGCCGAAGCCTCTCAGTTACGTTGCTGTGAAAAGTACTTAAATATGCTTCCGGCGTATCTGAATGCAGAGCATATGGGCACGTTAATCAAAGGAGATATGTTCTCCGTAAGCATTATGGAGGGAGACGCACGTAAGAAGATGATCGCTCCGTTTGTTCAGATGGGCAAACTTTATGCAGAGGAGGGGCATTTTGATAAAGAAAAAGTAAGTGAATTTGCAAAGCCGGAGTATTTTTCAAAACGTATCATCCTATTATCCGGTCTCTTTTCACCACTGCGAAAACTGGTCATGCAGGGAATGGCAAAGAAGTTAGGGTGCAAAGGCTCATTAATGGCAAAGCCATACCAGCGGTACGTGAATTAAAAACGCCCCTTGCCAAGAAGCTAGTGTGATTTTATGTGTCATGTTATAAAGAAGAAAACACCTGGTAATGATAAAAAGATAAAAAGATAAGAAGAACAAAAGACAAGATGACAAGGAAAAAGGGATGTGTTATCATGCCAGTATACATACAAAAAAGGAGAACATCAGCATGGCATATCAGCATATTTTATTCGACTTAGACGGAACACTGACCGATTCCAAAGAAGGGATTATTAAGGGTTTTGTGTATGCACTTTCGAAATTTGGAATCACGGTATCGGATTTAAAGGAGTTAGAGGTAGTAATCGGACCACCGATCGACTTATCATTCCGTCAGTTTTTTGGATTATCCGAAGAGGATACGGCTGCTGCTGTGAAAGTGTACAGAGAGTACTATAGGGAAACAGGGCTTTATGAAAATGAAGTATATGATGGGATTGAAGAACTGCTTAAAAAGCTTAAGAAAGAAGGAAAGGATTTGCTTGTAGCAACATCCAAGCCGGAACCATTTGCAAGAAGAATTTTAGAGCATTTTGATTTAGCGAAATATTTTACATTCATTGGCGGAAGCGGATTAAAGGGAGAACGTAATTCCAAAGCAGAAGTCATCCGTTATGTTTTAAAAGAAGCAGGCGTAACACAGACAGATAAAGCCGTTATGGTCGGAGACCGTAAACATGATATGATTGGAGCAAAAGAGACAAATCTTGCATCCATTGGTGTACTATATGGTTATGGCGATGAGAAAGAGCTGTTAGAAGCAGGCGCTGAGCAGCTTGCGAAAGATACGGACGAGCTATTCAATCTTATTGTGAATCAATAAAATTGTGAATAAATAAAAGCATTCTTTATAGGTTTATAAGGAAGCATCTTTTCTGTACCGGACGATAGGGACATAAAAGGTGCTTCTTTGTTATTTTTAGTAGAGCGGAAAGGTCACTTTGTTCTTCTGCTACAATAATTTATCCAATAAAATGCTTTCTCTTACAAATAATATGTTGTATAATAGACCAAAATATAACAAACTGAAACTTTGTGGTTGATTTCTAGTCTGAGACTTGAAGCATTAGGTCAGACGATTTTCAGCCATAAAGTCTAAGAAATCAAAAGATGCAATCAGGAAGGAGCCAGACAGCATGGATTTATTAGAAAGATTTTTAAAGTATGTCAGCATAGATACCCAGTCGGTAGATGAGATGGAACAGGTACCAAGCACAGATAAGGAAAGAGTGCTTGCAAAACTTTTAGTAGAGGAATTAAAGCAGATTGGCGCAAGTAATGTAAGAATGGATGAGGAACATTGTTATGTATATGCCACCATTCCAGCAACAACCGATAAGAAAGTGCCAGCAATCGGCTTTGTAGCCCATATGGATACCGCACCGGCACTTACTGGTACTAATGTAAAGCCAAATGTAGTGAAAAATTATCAGGGTGGCGACATTGTATTAAATAAGGCATTAGGAATCGTGTTATCTCCAGCCCAGTCTCCACATTTAAACAGCTGTATCGGTAAGGACATCGTGACAACAGACGGTACAACTCTACTTGGTGCAGATGACAAAGCAGGTGTTGCAGAAATCATGACAATGGCAGAATATCTGATTGCACATCCGGAAATCCCTCATGGAACCATCCAGATCGGATTTACACCGGATGAAGAAGTAGGACGCGGCGTAGATTTCTTCAATGTAGAAGAATTCGGCGCAGATTTTGCGTATACCGTTGATGGCGGAACATTAGGAGAAATCGAGTATGAGAATTTCAATGCAGCAGGAGCGAAAGTAACCATTCACGGTTTAAGCATCCATCCAGGTTCTGCAAAAGGCAGAATGGTAAATGCAATCTTACTTGGTATGGAATTCCAGGACATGCTTCCGGTATTCGAAAATCCAGCTTATACAGAAGGCTATGAAGGATTCTACCATTTAGATTCCATGTCCGGAACCGTAGATGAAGCACATCTTGAATATATCATTCGTGACCATGACAAAGAAAAATTCGAAGAGAAGAAGAGTCGTTTCATGGCAGTATGCGACTACTTAAACGGAAAATATGGCGAAGGCACATTCGAAGTATCCATGAAGGATTCCTACTATAACATGAAGGAAATGGTAGAGCCTCATATGCATCTGATCGACAATGCCAAGAAAGCAATGGAAACCCTTGGTGTAGTTCCAGAAGTAGTACCAATCAGAGGTGGTACAGACGGCGCACGTCTTTCTTACATGGGACTTCCTTGTCCAAACCTCTGCACAGGCGGCGCCAACTTCCACGGCCGCTACGAATACATCCCAGTCCAGGATATGCACACCACCGTATCCCTCCTTCTTGAAATCGTTAAGATTTATGCAGAGAACTAAGGGAATGTCAAGGGAAGGCCAGGGCTGACGACGGTTGATGGAATTTTAGATGTTCGGACGCGAGAGCGGACAAAAAAAGCAGGAGTCTTTGATTATCAGACAGAAAAACCAATGTCTGCTACTCAAAGACTCCTGCTTTTTTTGTTCGTCTCGAGCCGGACATCCCAAATTCCATCGACCGCCGTCAGCCCTGGCCTTCCCTTGACATTACAGTGCGCTTCATTTCATGAACCGCACTGTAATCACACTAGTGTGGAGCAATCGTAGGGAGAGACAGTGGTTTGGTACAGACGTGGGGCTGTGCTGCGCAGGCGCCTGGATGAAAAGGCTAGGTGTGCGAAGGGGAAGGGAAAACGGGATTACATAAGTGATGGAAGGTAAGTATGGAAATATGAATAGAATGATTGAAAAGGTGATTGAACCACGCATTAGACGAGGCAGAACATACGGTAATGTAAATACAATGCTTGAAAAGACGGTAATCTATAGGGGGTGAGGAAGGGGATGTGCGTGGCAACTTAGAAGAATGGATTACATAAGCTAGTGGAGGTATGACAAAGTCCAGCGAAAAAGTGTCCCGAAAAACAACGTATCACCATACTTTCATTTTACTACCTCATAAAAATGTCCAGTAAACAGCAAGCTACCGCTTATATTTTTATACTAGGCAGGATTTTGTCGCAATGCGTTTCGCTTTTTGAAACGCATTGTGACATCGGGGGAAAAGGAGGTGGGGAGGGGACCGAGGCGTGTGGGGGTGTATATTTCCG
>CALZIE010000119.1 GCA_945787565.1 uncultured Lachnospiraceae bacterium | reverse complement strand
GGAGTTACAAAAATGGATGCAAATGAAGGAAGAGAATTTAAGCATATTTCAGTTTTACTTGATGAAGTGATTGAAGGGCTTGATATTAAGCCAGACGGCATTTATGTCGACGGTACACTTGGAGGAGGCGGACATGCTTATCATGTATGCAAGCGTCTTTCTGACAAGGGAAGATATATTGGAATTGATCAGGACGAGGATGCAATCAAAGCGGCAGGCGCTAGATTAGCCGAGTTCGGAGATAAGGTCACAATCGTTCGAAGTAATTACTGTAATATGAAGCAGGTTCTTCAGGATTTAAATATTTCTAAGGTAGATGGGATTTTGTTGGATTTAGGAGTATCCTCTTATCAGTTAGATACACCGGAGAGAGGATTTTCTTATAAAGAAGATGCTCCTCTTGATATGAGAATGGATAACAGAACTGAGTTAACGGCAAAAGATATTGTGAACAATTACTCAGAGCATGATCTGTATCGTATCATTAGGGACTATGGGGAAGATAAGTTCGCAAAAAATATTGCAAAGCATATCGTGAAAGACCGAGCAGAAAAACCAATTGAAACTACGTACCAGTTAATCGAGTCCATCAAGGCGGCGATACCAATGAGGGTCAGAATGAATAGCGGACATCCGGCAAAGAAAACATTCCAGGCAATTCGTATTGAGCTGAATAAGGAACTAGAAGTATTAACGAATACACTTGATGATATGGTGGAGTTACTAAATGAGGATGGAAGACTGTGTATTATTACCTTCCACTCATTAGAAGATAGAATAGTTAAAGTTAATTTTAGAAAACATGAAAACCCTTGTACATGCCCACCGAACTTCCCGGTTTGCGTATGCGGTAAGAAGTCACAGGGAAAGCATGTTACAAGAAAACCAATTATTCCATCAGAGGAAGAAATGGAATATAATTCACGTTCTAAGAGTTCTAAATTAAGAATTTTTGAGAAACACACGGAGGTGTAGTAACCATTACAAAAGCCTAAAAGTTTCGGTAAGGGAAACGAACGTTAGGGTTAGTGGGAAAGAAAGTGAGGATGCATGGCATGGATGCGAGAGGGGATCGACAATATAAAAATTCAGTCTATGTAACAGGGAGTACAGCTAGAAATTTATCTGCCGTTCCAAAGCGGAGAGAAGAGGAGTATCAGGAGTCTGTTACAAGACGACAGCAAAGACCTGATCGTGACAGAGGAGAACAGAGAAAAAAACAGAAAAAAGCTAGACGTGTACCTGCTGTAGGAAGAGGGATTGATTTTTTTTCGATGGCATTTTTAATAATTGCCATGGGAATCACTTTATTTGTGTGTTTGGACTATTTAAAGATGCAGTCCCAGCTATTGCAGCTTGATAAGCAAAATGTCAGTCTTGCAAGTCAGGTAAGTACGTTAACAGATAAGAATAATGCAGTTTTAGATGCCATGACGGAGGCAATCGACTTAGATGAGATCTACCGTGTGGCTGTAGGGGAACTTGGAATGGTGTTCCCAAATAATAATCAGGTCATCACTTACGAAGGAAACGATACTGGTTATGTAAGGCAGTTTGAAGATATACCGGCAATTAAGCAGTCCATTATCGATAAAATCCTGCCATAGGCTGCATTACTAAAAAAGCGCCTTAGTCAGCAGTCATTTACTCTCATGATCACATTTGTGACAGTTTCTTAAGCAGGAAACTTGAGGTGACTGCCAAGCTTTGGCGCTTTTTTATATACAAAAAACTTGGGATAGCAGGGAGCTCTCTCCCTTAAAGAGTAAAATTCAGAGAGGCATTCAGCAATGAGAAGAAAGACAAAAAAAAGCAAAACGAAAAAATTTACTGCCCGTATGCAAGGTAAACTATTATTTATTCTCAGCAGCATTATTGTATTAATGTGTGCACTGATCGGAAGATTGATTTACCTGAATTATAAGGACGGGGAACGTTACGAAAAAAGGGTATTATCCCAACAAAGCTATGTGTCGAGTGTGATTCCTTATAAGAGAGGGACGATTACAGACCGTAATGGAATCGCTCTGGCTAAGAGTGAAAAAGTATATAATGTTATTTTAGATCCAAAAGTGCTTTTGACGAATGAGGCGAATGTAGAACCTAGTCTTAACGCATTAAGCGAGGTATTCGGACTTGATTACTCCGAATTATATGCAACGCTTATGGAAAAGTCTACAAGCTCCTATGTAATTTTATTAAAAAGACAGAGTTATGACTTAGTAAGTCAGTTTGAAGAATTAAGCAGTGCAAGTAAAAACATTAAAGGCGTATGGTTTGAAGAAGAGTATTTAAGAAGTTATCCGTATGACAGTCTGGCAAGTCATGTTATTGGCTATACAAGTGCTGGTAATGTGGGTACATGGGGAATTGAACAGTATTATAACTCTTATCTGAATGGAACAAACGGAAGAACCTATGGCTATTATGATGCGGAATTGAATCTGACACGTACGGAGAAGCTACCAGTGGATGGTGATACGATTGTTTCTACCATCGATGTGAACATACAAAAAATTGTAGAAGAACATATTGCAGAATTCATGGAAACAGTCGGTGCAAAGAATGTCGGTGTTATTCTGATGAATCCGAATAACGGTGAGATTTATGCGATGGCCAGTAATGAAGGGTTCAACCTGAATGATCCTTATGATCTGACTGCATTTTATACGGATTCTGAAATTGCGGATATGGATGAAGAGACAAAGTTAACAAACTTAAATCAAATCTGGCGTAATTTCTGTGTCAGCGATTCGTATGAGCCTGGTTCTACATTTAAGCCAATTACAGTAGCGGCTGCGTTAGAGGAAGGGTTAGTAACTCCAGAATCTACTTTCTTATGCAACGGCTATGAATACGTTGGTGGATGGAGAATTAACTGCAATAACAGAACGGGACATGGTTATGTAACGCTGGCGGAATCATTAATGAAATCCTGTAATCCGGCTTTAATGAAAATGGGTGCCTTAGAAGGAAACAGCATGTTCATTAACTACCAGAAACATTTTGGTCTTGGAAGTACGGTAGGAATCGATCTTCCAGGTGAGTCAACTGGTATTTTATTAAAAGAATCTTCTATGTCTACAACCGACCTTGTAACTGCAAGTTTTGGGCAGACATTTAATGTAACTATGGTACAGATGGTAGCGGCCTTCTCCTCGTTGATAAATGGTGGATACTACTATCAGCCACATGTTGTAAAAGAAATCGTAAATGAAAAGGGCGCAACCGTATATGAAAATAATGGTGTGCTTTTAAAGGAAACTGTTTCTCAGGCAACAAGTGAGTTTATGCGTGAAGCAATGTATCTGACAGTAGAACAGGGAACTGCAAAGCCTGCACAGGTGGAGGGTTATTTAGTAGGTGGTAAGACTGGTACTGCGCAGAAGCTCCCACGTAGTGAGAAGAAGTATGTGGTTTCATTTATCGGCTGCGCTCCGACAAATGATCCGCAGATTGTAAGCTATGTTGTAATTGATGAAGTAGCAGATGAGGAAAAGAAAGCAAGCAGTAGCCCGGCAACGGAGATGACTTCTGCAATCCTTGGCGATGTTCTTCCTTACCTTGGCGTTTATCCGGATGGCGAGATTGAATATGATGTGGAACTACCGGTGAATGACCATGGAGAAGAATTAGACGATGGTGTCGTATACGATCCTTCCGAAGATGAACAGACAGTGGATGCAATTCCAGATATGTCTTCTACAACAAGTGGAGAAACTTCCGGGGACGGAAACTAAAAACAAGAGAAAAAGGGTTGTCCTGTAAAGAGATACAGGACGGCCCTTTTCTTTTACATACCTTGAAAGTGTGAAAAAATTATGAAAATAATCATATTCTTCTTAATTTGCTAATAGAATAAATCGATGAGATATATCTAAAAGGAAATAGATATGAATCGATACAAGTCATATAACAGGAAAAATCTGTTTATCATAGTTATTTGTATTATGGCAGTTGTATTCTTTTTGATTGGAAGACTGGTTTACCTGATGGTATTTGCTTCGGAGCGATATGCAGAACAGGCACAGGAACTTCATGAAAGAGAGCGAAGTATAAAAGCAGAACGTGGGACGATTTATGATCGAACAGGGACTATAATCGCTACGAATAAGCCGGTTAGTACAATATCGGTAATACATAATCAAATTAAAGATCCGGAAGGCGTTATCAAGGCGTTGTCAGAAGCACTTGGTTTAAGTGAAGAGGCTGTCCGAAAGCGTGTTGAGAAATATTCCTCCATTGAGCGTATTAAGTCCAATGTAGACAAAGAGACGGCGGATTATATTCGGAATCTGTCCTTGGACGGGGTGATGGTAGATGAAGACTATAAGCGTTTTTATCCATATTCGTCTCTTGCATCAAAAGTTCTTGGATTTACCGGAAGCGATAATCAGGGTATCATTGGTCTGGAGGTAGAGTATGATGAATATCTGCAGGGCGTGGATGGAACGATTCTAACTCTAACTACTGCTCATGGAATTGAGATTGAAGATGCGGCAGAGAACCGAATTGAGCCGATTCCAGGAAACAGTCTTTATCTGAGTCTGGATGTGAATATTCAGAAATATGCAGAACAGGCGGCAACGAAGGTTAGAAAAGCAAAAAATGCCACAGATGTAAGTCTGATCGTTATGAATCCACAAAATGGTGAGATTTATGCTCTAGTAAATGTGCCAGAGTTTGATTTGAATACTCCATATCAGTTTACAACCGAACTTTCTGAACTTTATGCTGGAGTGGAGTTAACTTCTGAGGAAAAAAATACGATATTAAATAGTATGTGGAGAAATCCATGTATAAGTGATACATATGAGCCAGGTTCCACTTTTAAGATTATAACAGCTACTGCGGCGCTAGAAGAAAAGGTTGTCACACTGAATGACAATTTTTATTGTCCAGGGTATAAAATTGTGGAAGACCGTCGAATTCGATGCCATAAGGTGTCAGGGCATGGGGCAGAGAGCTTTATGGATGGCATTAAGAATTCATGTAATCCAGTTTTTATGGAATTAGGAGCAAGAATTGGTGCTGAGAATTTCTATAAATATTTTGACCGCCTTGGTCTGACCAAGAAGACAGGAGTGGATCTTCCGGGTGAGGCAAATTCCATTAAGCATAAACTAGAGAATGTAGGTGCAGTTGAACTGGCAACCATGTCCTTCGGTCAGTCATTCCAGATTACACCTTTGCAGCTTTTAGCAGCAGCAAGTGCAGTTGTGAATGGTGGAACATTAGTTACTCCGCATTTTGGAGTAAAGATTACCAATGCAGAAGGGACCACAATCAAAACGCTTGAGTATGAGACAGAAGAAGGCGTGATTTCGAAGGAAACCTCTGAGACTATGAAAATGTTATTGGAAGCGGTTGTGTCGGATGGGAGCGGAAAACGTGCATATCTTCCTGGATTCCGTATTGGTGGCAAGACAGCTACTTCTGAAAAGCTTCCAAGAAGGTCCGGAAAATATATCTCCTCCTTTATCGGATTCGCTCCAGCAAATGATCCACAGGTTATCGCAATTGTGCTGATTAATGAGCCAGAAGGAATCTATTATGGTGGTACGATTGCAGCGCCTGTAATAAAAGAGGTGTTTGACAATATTCTTCCGTACTTAGGAGTTGAACCAGTTTATTCAGAAAAAGAGATTAAAGAAAATGATATTGGTACATATGAAATTCCGGATTTATGCAACCTATCACGAGAGGAAGTAAAGAAGCTTTTACAGGCTTATCCGGTAGGCGAAGTATATTATACCGGAGACGGAGATACTGTAGTAGAACAATTCCCGTTGCCAGGTGAGGTGGTGGAGCGAAACAGTGACTTGATTTTATACCTGGAATAGCCTATAATTAGGTAGTTAACTCAAATTAGAGGAGACATGTGTATAAAGAAGCAGCACAGGATTAGAAATCGAAATGCAAATACTAAAAAAGTGAGGCATTACTATGGAATTTAAGGATAAGAAAATATTGGTTGTTGGTGCTGGCATTAGTGGAATCGCTGCGATTGAGTTGCTTGGTGAAAGCGGAGCCCAAACAATACTTTTTGATGCGAAAGAAGATTTAGACAAAGAAGAGATAAGAAAGAAACTTCCGGAAAGTTTTAACGGCCAGATTGTGACGGGTGAACTGACAAAAGACTGTACGACAGGACTTGATATGGCTGTCTTAAGCCCGGGAGTACCAACGGATCTTCCATTTATCAATGAGTTAAGAGAACAAGGTGTTCTGATTTTAGGAGAGATTGAGCTTGCTTATCAGTTCTCCAAAGGTAAGATCGGAGCGATTACCGGAACGAATGGAAAGACGACCACCACTACTCTTGTAGGTGAGATTATGAAGACATACTACAAAGAAGTATTTGTAGTTGGAAATATTGGTATCCCATATACAAAGATGGTAAAACAGACAACAGATGAGTCCGTTACGATTGCGGAAATGAGCAGTTTTCAGTTGGAGACGATTCAAGATTTTAAACCAGATGTGAGTGCTATTTTAAATATTACGCCAGATCATTTGAATCGTCATCATACGATGGAAAACTATATAGAGGCAAAGTTTAATATCACAAAAAATCAGGGAGAAAGGGAAACTTGTATCCTTAATTATGAGGATGCTACTCTTCGTGAGATGGGTGAAAAATTAAACACCAATGTATTATGGTTCTCAAGTGCGAGAAAATTAGAAAAAGGTCTTTATCTTGATGAAAACAGAATTGTATATCAAGATGGAACAGAAGAAGAAGTTGTGATTGACATTGATGAGCTAAAGATTTTTGGAAGACATAATTACGAGAATGTTATGGCAGCTGTTGGTATGGCAATCGTATTACAGGTTCCTATGTCCTGTATCCAGAAGGCACTTAGAGAATTCCCAGGTGTGGAACATCGTATCGAATATGTGGCAACCATTGATGGGGTGCAATATTACAATGATTCGAAAGGAACCAACCCGGATGCATCCATCCAGGCAATCAAAGCGATGAAGACAAAGACGCTTCTAATTGGCGGAGGGTATGATAAACAGTCTGAGTATGATGAATGGATTAAGGCATTTGATGGAAAAGTGAAGTATCTTGTACTGCTTGGTCAGACAAGAGAAAAGATTGCCAAAACCGCACGCGAACTTGGATTTCATGATATCGTTATGGTTGAAGACCTAAAAGAAGCAGTTGATTTCTGTGCTTCTCATGCTCTTAGTGGAGAGTCGGTATTGCTGTCACCATGTTGTGCAAGTTGGGGAATGTTTAAGAATTATGAAGAGCGTGGTCGCATGTTTAAAGAATATGTGCATGCACTTTCCTAAAAAAATGTATTAAAGAGGTGGAGCATTTGACCAGAGAAGACATGGAACAGGGTAAGAAAACAAAGGGACGGAATTATTATGACTATAGTCTGCTATTCCTCATTATATTTTTGGTATGCTTCGGCCTGGTTA
>CALZIE010000118.1 GCA_945787565.1 uncultured Lachnospiraceae bacterium | reverse complement strand
ATACGGAATCTCCGGCCATTCTTCCCGATTCTCTCCTGTGAGAAAAAGATAGGGCCTGGTGACTGGATATAAATAATAGGCGCTACGAAAATGGTAGCGATTGCGGTTATGAGTAAGCCTACAATGCTGCCACAGATGTCCATTGCACGCTTTAGGAATAATTCTCCCTGAGATGCCATCTTAATGCTGCTTGTCATAACCATATAGCCTCCGAATTTTTCTACGGTTCGGTTGGCACTTGACTGGGAAAGCATACGAAGATTTAAATGGGTAGTGATTCCCATCTCCATACAGCTTTCCATTATGTACTCCGGAAGTTTGATTTGTGGAGGAAGGTTTAAGAATACTTCATCCACGATGTTGCTCTTTAGATAATCTACCAGATTATCGGAAGATGCGATTACCGGTATGTCTGCTATGTTTTTTCCCTGCATATCCTGATCCAAAATACAAAGACCTTTGATGCAGAAATCGTGATGGATTTCCTGCTGTATGTTGGCTATTGTTTCTTCTGCCTCATCGGATGATGTGATTACTACCACCTCACGCTGGTTTTCTGCTTTTTCCATTCTTTTAATGATTCTCTTTTTTAAAAGGATGCGTTCTATATATAGAAGAAAAACGGAGAATCCCCAAGTATAAAAGAAGACAATTCGTGAGAACTGATCACTCGACTGAGCGAAAAACATATAGGAAAATGCTAATAAGATTACTAATGTTACATGTTTTATGACGGATTTGAGTTCGGCTAGATAACCTCGCCGCAAGATGCCTCGGTACCCTTCTGTAAAGACAACCACGCAAATATCTATTAACGCGATGATTCCTGCCATCATACGATAGCCTGATACCTCATATGGCAAATGTGCTCCATGCCGGAGCATGTAAGATATGCTATATGCAATCTGCATACAGATAATATCGAATAAAATAAAATCGAAATGCTTGTGCCAGCTACGCTTTGCTTTTTTGTACATTGTTCCTTCCACCTCATTTATACAATCGGATATCACTTATTTTCTGTCATTTAGTCACTTTATTGTTCTGCTCCAAACGCTTTGCCATGTTTAATGGCACCTTCCAAGTTATACGTTTGTTGTTTTTATAACCAGATAACCTTATGATGTTGCATCGCAGGACCCTCACCCTGGATGCAACTAAGCTCTATCACTTTTTTACTCATTTGTAGTTTACTTATTGTCCGTACTTACCATAGTACTTTCCATAGTATTTTCCGTACTTACCTTTTTTGCTCATTTGTACTTTGTTTAAAACAGCACCTATGATCCGACAGCCGGATTTTTCAAGCTGTCCTTTTACTTCCTGAACAAATTTATAGCTGATTGCATTATTTTCTATGACTAAAACTGCCCCGTCTGTAAATGGTGCGATAATCGCACTATCAATTACAGACCCAAGTGGTGGAGAGTCGATTAGAATATAATCGTATTCTTCTCTTAATTTTTGAATCATTTCCTGAAATGTCTCGGAGCCAAGAAGCTCTGCTGGATTTGGTGGTACCTTGCCTGCAAAGATGATGTCCATGTTCTCAATGTTTGTCTGGCAGATCGTATCCTCAAGCTTACTTTGGCCGGATAGATAATAAGATAATCCAGATGCTACATCACTTACTTTGTAACGTCCTACCAATACAGACTTACGAAGGTCCGCATCGATTAAAATTACTTTCTTTCCATTTTGCGCAAATGATCTTGCTAGATTGAAGGTGACACTGCTCTTCCCTTCATTTGGAGTACAGCTTGTAAATAAAATAGTTCTTGTGTCATTTCCGCTAAACTGAATGTTGGTACGAATTGTTTTATAAGATTCGTCAGAACGGTAGTCTAACTCTTCTAGTTTTTCAAAAACGATTTTCTGCATTTGTATCTCCTATCTTTTTTTGACTCTCTTTTGCTTTTTGTCATCTCCTAAAAGCTTTTCTTCTCCTACTGGCACCAAACCGATTGTTGTTAATCCAAGATATTTTCCGATATCTTCTGTGGATTTAATGGTGTCATCCATAAGGTAGATTACTGTAAGAATGAATATTGTCGCAATCATGCCTAATATACCTGCAATTACTGTATTCTTTAAAATGTTTGGGCTGGAAGGACTGGTCGCTACATGCCCTTCTTCTACAATACTTGGCTCTTTCATATCCATGATGACCGCCATTCTTTGTGCCGAAACAGCTGCTACCTCATCTACAATCTGCTTTGCCATGTAAGCATCCGGATATTGTGCGGTTATTTCAAGAATTCTGGTATCGGTAGGATTGCTGATTGTTAATATGTTTACTAGTTCTTCATGTGTCATTGTTAGTCCTAGATTCGAGATGACCTGTTCTGTAACTGGACGGCTCTTTACTAATACCATGTAGTCTTTGGTTAACTGTGATCCCAGCTGAAGATCACTTAAAGAAAGACTGGAGATGGACTGGGACTTATTCACCACATAAAGTTTTGTAGTTGATTCATAAATTGGAGTTAACATCCGATCAGATGCAAATCCTGCAATCCCTGCTGCTAAGATGGTGATTAGTAAAATGATCCACAACTTGCTTTTTAACACACCAAACAGCTCTCTTAAGTCGATTTCCACTTCGTCTCTTTCGCTTGTATTCATGTTCTATCTCCTATGTATCTATCCCTTTGCTTCTCCTTATTATATTGATCTTAGATATACTGATCTTCTAGAATCTTTTTCGGATTATCAAAAAGAAGACATTTTATTTTTTCTTCATCCACACACTTTAAGAGTTTCTTCACGCATTCTTCTATCACTGGCGGTCTAAAGGTATTGTTATGACAGTCCGTCGCGATAATATGCACGAGCCCTTTTACAACTAATTTTCTTAGATAAGCAGATTCAAAATCAAACAAACCTCCTGACAGGCTTTTTGCATTTACCTGCATATAGCAGCCTAACTCAATCAGTTCTTGAATCCGATTCTCCTTCTTTCTAAGACAGCCATAACGTTCTATATGCGCTATGATTGGTATGTACCCCTCCAGGATAAAGTTCCTCATGCCCTCATACATGATGTTGTAACTTTCCTGAGGATGAAATTCCACTAATACATATCTGCTTTCTGCCATAGTGAATATCTTGCCTTGCTTTAATTTTGTAAGGCATCCATTTTCATAATATATTTCATTTCCCAGATAAATCTGAAAATTGTTGTCGATTTTGAATGCTTCTTCCCGCACTAATGTTAACTGGTGTAAGAGATATGACGTATCTTTATCGGAATCGCTATCGGCATGTGGTGTCGCAATGATTGTCCGAACCCCCTGGTCATATGCCATTCGTAGCATTGCCCGTGTCTCATCTATACTCTTTGCTCCATCATCAACCTCCGGTAAGATATGTGCATGAATGTCAATATAACCATAGTCATTTCGCATTCGTTATTCTCCTGTCACACTTTTTCGCATTGCATAAATGATTCCTATTACTATGAGGAATAATACGCCTCCGAATATTATCTGGTAACCCATTACGTGAATTCCACTTTCAAAGTATTCGGTTATAAAATCCTGATAGTAAACTGGTTCTGATATAAGATCTGCATAAACGGTTACCCTTTTTAATAAAAAGACAGATACCGCAGTCAACGCAGACGCACCAAGTATCCCCGATGCCACATAACGCAGTGCTTTATGCTTATACTGATACATATTGCAGAGTGCAAATATAATCAGCCCTATAAGGATTATGCATACCGGCATAGCAAACACTAATTTTGTCTTTATTTCTTTCCAGTAGTCGCTAATACTTTTTAAAAAATCAAGTTTCATCCATTTTGTGTATTCATTTGCCAGTATATCTGCTGTTTGTGTAATTGTTACGTTTTGTTCAGAAGTAATTGTGATTCCCTTTTCTTCATAGTATGAGAAAATGCCACTTGCTACTTCCTCTTTGATCTGTTCTTCTGAAATAGAAATGTCCTGCTCCTTTAACATGCTCTGCATACATTGCTTTTCGTCAATATAAAACTTTCTAAGCGGCAAAGCTGTCTGTAACGCAGATTTTGCTAATCCAGCTTCTTCTAATAATACATCTGCCTGTTCGCAGAATGCCTCATAGCTTTTTTCATAATAGTTCGAGTCATCTAATGCCCTTAACAGTGAGCTATCTCTTACTATGCCATTCAAGCAGCCTCCCATAATGAATATGGCCCACAAGGAAAGGGATAACAGAAATGCAAGCATAACACTGCTTCCTTTTCTCAACAGTCTTCGGTTTTTCATACTTCTTTCCTCCACTCATTTGCATTCCATACAAAATACCTGTGTTACTATTCTGTTATTCTGCTACAATATACATAATATCTTTCTTCTCTGTCATAAGTCGACACGCCAAATGGATAACATGTATAAAGAATGACTTGTTCTATATCTGGTTCAAACTGATAAGCAGATTCATCGTTTGCCTTAGCTACCTTTACCTGCTTTACTTCATATGTGAATTCGCCATAGTTTGTGGTGATGACAACCTGATCGTTAACTTTTATCTGTTCTAAACCTGCAAAGTATGTGCTATCATGTGCTCCTATTATGGTTGTTCCACCGGTCCCTGGCATTTTGCTGCTTGCATACTGTCCTGCTCCAAGACGCAGTATTTCTTCATCGTCACCATAATATAGGGGTGCTAAAAGCTCTGCTTTTTCACAGGATATGCTTCCATACTGGATGCCATATTCCGGTTCGCTCACAGAAATTTGTGTTGTTTCCTGCTCTTTTTTTGTGTCTCCCTCACCATTTGCTCCATCATTTACAAGACCGGACAGCATAGTCTGCTGTAACTCATAATCCATAGACGCTTCTGGTGCTCCATTTATAATCTGCATGCATATATCTGCATCCATTATCTTTAATACCGGTTTCACGCCAAAGGAAATGACGGCTATACCAATTACGGTAAATAAAACTGGGTATAGGATATAAGCTGCAATCCATTTCATTAATCTGCCCATTGTTCTTTTCTCTTGTGGCTTATGCTAAAAACCACCCCTAGATTTAAAATTAACACAGACATCATAACACCTCCGGTAAGTATTGTTCCTCGTAAGGAAAAGCCTGTTTTTTTTATTACCGTTTCTTTATGTTCTTGTTCTAAATTGCTATTTAAAATATCGTTCGGGTTCTTGTTTTCTTCTTTTGTACTGCCTGTCTGATCTTCTAATGCAATTTCTGCATCCTGAATGTTGCTCTCCGCCTTCTGCGTATTCTCAACACTTGGCTGTTCTTCCGTTACCTGAACCGTACTCTCTATTGTTTCTGTCAATTTCTCGGTTAGTTCTGTCAGATCATCCTCTGTGTGTTCGATTACTACATCTTCTTCTGTCACTTCGTATAGATAACCATTTGCAATACCTTCTGCTACACTGGCATAAACTTTTGCAATTACCTGATCACACTGTTCCTTCGTCAAATCATACTCATCCATGGAGAGATATTGCTTTGCCAGTTCAATGTAATCTTCATATGCTCGATACGTCTTTCCCTCATATTCAAAAGTCTGGGATACCTCATAAATGATTGCCTGCTCATTTGCATTAATGTCACCAGCGCATACGATGTGAGTTGGCGAAGTCATTAGATAGGCCGATAGGATTACTGCTCCGGTGATAAACTGAAATTTTCTATTCGTTTTTCTCACATAGTCTCCTTACTGTGCTCACTATCCTATTTATTATGGAGGGATGTTCCCCTTCCATAATAAATAGAGTATGATACAGCTATCTAAATTTAAACTTCATTCAAGTCCAATATTTTATTTTAATATGTAACTACGAAATCTACCATGTCTGCTACATTGGCATTGCTGTCACTGCTAATGATAAGTTTGGTATTTCCCTCTTTAGATAATGTATAAGATACGTTACTTCCTTCTCTTACGATTGTCACGCTCTTTTCTGCTTCATTAACTGTAGCAGTAAATTTCATGCCATCGAATTCTACAGTCTTTGTAAGACCTTCTTCACCAGAAATCTTGACTGTTAAATTGTCGGAGGTAACGGTAAGTCCAGTTACGCCTTTCCACATTTTCACATAAGTTTCTTCCCCATTTAAAAGGCTTACTACTTTATTTAGAACTGTTTTGGAAATAGCATAATTCTTTGTTATTGTTCCGGTTGTTACTTTTACTGTAGCCGATTTTAAATTCGGAATGGTTCTTGGCAATGTAAAAGTTACAGTCTTTCCATCTGCAGAAGACTCTTCATGAACAGTAGCAGTTACGGTTGTAATAGTGCCATTGCCTGATCCACTTGTGCTTGTATCTGTAGTTGTACCTGTTGTTGTATTTGCTGCGATTTCTTCGGAAGTTGTGCTTCCTTCTGTTGTAACGCTTACAGTAGCACTCGTATTGTTTTCAACTTTTAATGCTACATCAGAAGATGCTTTTTTAATAACAGAGCTTTCTGCACCATCTTCAAGAGTAAGTGTTGCTTCTGCAGCAATGCTTACTTCTACTGGAACAGCAGATTTAACAGTTGCTCCTGCCGCATTTTCTGTCACTTCAACAGTTACTTTTTCAGCAGATCCATTGATTACGACGTTCGCCTTTTCATCAATTACAACCTTCTGTACTTCGCCTGTTGCATTGACTGTTACAGTTGCTTCTTTACCTGTTACTGTAATATTTTCAATAGCACCTCTTACATCTACTGCGGCATTCTGATTTTCAGCTGTGAAATTCAGTTCTTTTACTACTGCTGCAGAACCTGCTACGAAATGTAATTCCTCATCGCTGATTGTAAAGCTGTTACCCTTGCCATATTCCGTCCATGTATGGTCTGCTACGTCAACGATTGTTACATTCTTAAATGTAGCATAGTTTCTTACATCAGACTGGCCTGCTCTTACATATAATACCTTGTCTGAGTAATCCCCTGCTTTGATTACATACTTCTTTGCAGAAGTTGTGTTCTTAAGAACGATTTTGCTGATATTATCAGCTGCAAGCATCTTGTCTAATGTTGTCTGGTATGCAGTTGTGCATGCCTTGCTTACAACATAATACTTCACGCTTACTTTCTTTCCATTTGCTTTGGTAGCCGTAATGGTCACGGTACCTCTCTTCTTAGGAGTAACTTTACCGGATTGATCTACGGTTGCTACTGCCTCGTTGCTTGACTTGAACGATACTGCATTTTTCACGCTAAGCTCATATGTGTTTCCAAGTACAAAAACCTGAGTACTCTCACCTGTAGTAAGTGTTATCGCACTGCTAGCAGCATTTGCTGTCACTGCGGTACTCATAGAAGATGTGGAAATCATCATGGCTAAAGCAAGACAAACGGCAATTTTTTTGTTCCAGTTTGCGATACTTTTCATGAGTCAAATCCTCCTATTTATTGTTCTGCCCACCTTAGAGATAAAGATGGGCACATACATTAGGTATCATATTATAGTTGTCGTTTCTTGTCAATTATTTTGGAAATTTTATTTATATTTAGTATTTTTTGTAACTATTATTTTCTTGTTTTTTCTATTATTTTTATGTTTTTTCCTTTATTTTTTACTTTTTTATCTA
>CALZIE010000117.1 GCA_945787565.1 uncultured Lachnospiraceae bacterium | reverse complement strand
TATAAGAAAAACCTTCGCGGCATTATCAAAGACTTCGATGAGCTTCCTCTCAACGAATCCCTTGTAAAGCCTAAAGTAGGTGTTGTTGGGGAAATCCTAGTGAAGTTCCTGCCAGCTGCTAATAACCACATTGTAGAGCTATTAGAAGCAGAAGGCGCAGAAGCTGTTATGCCTGACTTATTAGACTTCTTTATGTACGGCTCCTATGACTCTACCTTTAAAGCGAGATACTTAGGAAAGAGCAAGGCAGATGCTTTCGTAAATCAGATTGTCATCCGTTTCTTAGAGTTTACAAGAAAGGAAGCAGTAAAGCATTTAAATGAAAGCAAACGCTTTACTGCCCCATCTACCATTGAATCTCTTGCCAAGTTAGCCGAGCCAATTGTATCCATCGGTAATCAGACTGGGGAAGGATGGTTTTTAACTGGCGAAATGGTGGAATTAATTCACTCCGGTGTAAACAATATTGTCTGCACACAGCCATTTGCCTGTCTGCCAAACCATATTGTAGGAAAAGGAGTTATTAAAGAATTAAGACTACGTTATCCAGAATCCAATATTGTTGCAATCGATTACGATCCTGGTGCCAGCGAAGTAAATCAGCTGAACCGTATCAAGTTAATGTTAGCGACTGCCAATAAAAATCTGGCAAAAGAAATGTAAATCAAAAGAATAACTTTTTAAGAGGCAGCTTATTCCTGTTCGGATTTGCTGCCTCTTAAGAATGCCAAATCACACAGGAGGGTTCTATGTATACCTATATTCTGATTGTTCAGATTTTGGCTATCATCACCACGTTTGTTGTCATTACCGTGCTGATGTGTCAAAAACCATTCCATCACCATTCCTTACTGGTGCTTTTAATATCTTCGATTATGATCTTATGCATCGGATATTTTCTTGTCATTACCAGCCGGACAAAGGAAGCCGCACTGACAGGGGCGAAAGTCCAATACGTCGGGAGTTGTTATATCAGCCTCTTATTCCTTGTATTCTTAATGGATTATTGTAATGTAAAGAAACCAAGAAAGATTATTATTGCAGATTTTGCAATCAATACTGGAATTCTTCTTGCTGTATTCACCTGTGAGCACCATTCCCTTTATTATAGTTCCATTGATTTCGTAGAGACAGGGCTGTTTCCTCATCTGATACTTGGAAAAGGACCTATCTATCATTTTTTTAAGATTCAGGTATTCTTTTATAATATTATTATCCTGTTTCTATTGATCAATCATTATGTTCGTCAGAAAAAAGAAGCAAAAGGTCATCAGATTACTTTTATTTTTGCCACTCTGATTCCCTGCGTAGCTTCTTTGCTGTATGCACTTGGATTCTATGATATTTATGATCCCTCCTCAGCAAGTTTTGCAATCTCCGGCGTCATTATCTTAATATCCATACATAACCATCATATCTATGATGTCATCCATTCGGCAAAGGACAGTGTCATTGGATGCATGGACGAAGCACTGATTGTCGTAGACGATCGTCTCTGTTTCTTAGATATGAACCCAGCCGCACGAAAACTTTTTCCAGAGCTAAAGAACATTCATAATGGGGTCTTGATTGAGCATTACTCTCCCCTGCTTTCTATGCTCTTAACTACAGAAAAAAGCAATAGCTTTAGCCGCAAAGATCGCTATTACAAAGCACGCACAAATAAAGTACTGAATGATAATGGAAAGTTAGTCGGATATTTCCTCTTGATTTTTGACGTAACGGAATCCTATCATTCCATCGAAAACCTTCGTACGCTAAAACATCAGGCAGAGAAGTCAAATGAAGCAAAAAGTACCTTCTTAGCAAACATGTCGCACGAGATTCGCACGCCAATGAATGCCATACTTGGACTTACCGATTTAATCCTGTTAGAAGATATTTCAGCTACCGTCCGGGATAATACCATCCGAATCAAACGTGCCGGTACTTCCCTCCTTGGTATCATCAATGATATATTGGATCTCTCAAAGATTGAATCCGGCAAAATGACGTTTGTAAAAGAACCTTATCACTTTTCTTCCATGATTCATGATGTGGTAAGCATTATATCCGTGAAGCTTTCTCAAAAGCCGATTAAACTGAATCTGAATATTGCACCTGATATTCCCGATGTTTTAATTGGAGACGAGACCCGTTTTCGTCAGGTCTTAATTAACATTTTAAATAATGCCGTAAAGTTCACCGATTCCGGTTCTATAAGCCTGACTGCCAAGTGGGAGATGCAAGGGGATGACCAGGTGCTTTTACACTTTACCATCGCGGATACCGGTCGGGGTATTTATGCTGAGGATGTAAATCGTATCTTTGACAGTTTTGAACAGGGGGCAAATGGTTCTAGCGATAGTATCGAAGGTACCGGACTCGGACTTACCATCTGTAAGAAAATTTTAGATGAACTTGGTGGAAGCATTCGTGCCGAGAGCATTCCTAATGAAGGTAGCACCTTCTACTTCACGCTTCCGCAAACAATCAATACCAACCGGATTGCTGCTCCTGATTCCACTCAGCTAAAAGCGATGTCAGCAGTTTCTTTTTATGCACCAAAAGCCTCAGTCCTGATTGTGGATGATAATATACTAAACTTAAAAGTTGCTGGCGGTCTTTTAAATATCTTTAAAGTGAATATCACACTGTCTGAAAGTGGAAAGGAATGCCTGGAGTTATTAAAGAAGCAGCATTTTGACCTTATCTTCTTAGACTATATGATGCCTGAGCTAAACGGTACACAAACACTTCAAAGAATCCGTTCTATGGAAGGCGACTACTATAAGAATGTTCCGGTTATTGTACTTACTGCAAATGCAATTGCTGGAGCAAGAGAGCGCTTTTTAAAAGATGGATTTCATGATTATATCAGTAAGCCAATCTCTCTGCCGCTTCTTTCGGACCTTCTTTACCGATGGCTTCCAAAAGAAACGATTGTATATAAGGACAGCACGCAAAAAACGGTCTCCTCTCTCACCAGCAAAGGAATCTCAGGCCGGCAGGAAGAAACCGTTATTCTTTCGGAATCATACTCCGACTCCGACATGGTTATTGACTATAAAACTGGCATAAAAAACTGCGCTGGCCTCTTTTCCTGTTATTTAGAAGCCATTGAGCAGTTCTGTGAAGAAAGTTCAAAAAAGATTACTTACATGAGCAAACTGCTTGAAGAACAAAACTACAAGGACTATCAGGTTGAAGTGCATGGCTTAAAGTCTTCCGCCAAAACACTTGGTATTCCTTCCCTTGCAGATAAAGCCTATGCGCTTGAACTAGCCTGTCAGTCTAGCTATTATGACTACTTAAAAGCAGAGAATTGTCATCTTATGACCCTTTATCAGGATTCTGTTTCTGCTTTTTACACCTATCTTAACAGTAAAAAGAGCCGTGGCAATTAGATGTTTTCAATCTGCCAGTCAATTGGCTTAACACCATGCGCCTCTAAAAACTCATTGGTCTTGCTAAACGGTTTGCTTCCGAAGAAGCCGCGGTAAGAGGAAAGTGGGCTTGGATGAGGCGCTTCTAAAATCAAATGATTTGGATTTGTTAACATCTTCTTTTTCATTCCTGCAGGCCGTCCCCACAGAATAAATACAATGGGACGGTCTTCTTTATTGACTGCCTGTATTACAGCATCCGTAAACTGCTCCCAGCCTTTTCCCTGATGGGAATTTGCCTGATGGGCACGCACAGTAAGCACTGTGTTTAACATTAATACACCTTGATCGGCCCACTTTTTTAAATAGCCGTTGTTTGGAATATAACATCCAAGGTCGTCCTTAAGCTCTTTATAAATATTCTGAAGAGATGGAGGAATATCCACCTTTTCACCTACCGAAAAGCTTAGTCCATGAGCCTGGCCTTCATTGTGGTATGGGTCCTGACCCAATATCACAACTTTCACCTCATGAAGCGGAGTAAAGTGAAATGCATTGAATATCTCATCTGCTGGCGGATAAATGACATGATGTGCATATTCCTCTTTTACAAATTCATATAAATTCTTGTAGTACTCTTTATGAAACTCATCACCGATGGCATTCAGCCAGTCATTCTTGATCGCTCCCATTTCGTTGCCTCCAAAAATCGTAGTATCTGTCATATTCATTACCTTTCTATCATTCCTTAACACGGAAAACGGACACTGATTCCTTCTTCCATTAAGTATTTCTTTACTTCTTTTATTTGTAGTTCCTTATAATGAAACAGCGATGCCGCAAGAACCGCATCTGCCTTTCCATACGTAAGTGCATCATAAAAATGCTCCAGTTTTCCTGCCCCGCCGGATGCAATGACCGGAATGGAGACCGCTTTTGCTACTGCCTTGGTAAGCTCTAGATCATATCCGTCTTTGGTGCCATCACAATCCATACTTGTCAAAAGAATCTCACCTGCCCCAAGCTTCTCTGCCTGAATCGCCCACTCAATGGCATCGATCCCCATATCTACCCGACCGCCATTCTTATAGATGGAAAAACTAGTTCCGTCCGGATTTCTTTTGGCATCGATGGCAACGACCACACACTGGCTTCCGAATTTATCTGCAGCCCTTGAAATCAGAGTTGGATCTAAAATTGCTGCCGTATTGACCGCTACTTTATCTGCACCTTCTCTTAATAAAAGCTTAAAGTCCTCAATCGTGCGGATCCCGCCTCCTACTGTAAATGGGATAAATACCGTTTCCGCCACCTTTCTTACCATCGACAGCTTGATTGCCCTGGCATCGCTTGATGCAGTAATATCCAAAAATACAAGCTCATCCGCACCTTCTCTTCCATAAGCCGCACCTACTTCTACCGGGTCGCCGGCATCCTTCAGATTCACAAAATTTGTTCCTTTCACTACTCTTCCATTATGCACGTCAAGACATGGAATAATTCGTTTTGTAAACATAAATCCTGTTCTCCTTTCTCTACCTAGGCTAACCCTATAATGCTGCAAAATTCTTCAGAATATGAAGTCCTGTATCTCCACTCTTTTCGGGATGGAACTGACATGCAAAAATATTTCCATGTTCCACCGACGTATCCATCGTTACCCCATAGTCCGTCACTGCAGCGACATCATCCCGATTCTCAGCTTTCAGATAATAGGAATGAACAAAGTATACATAAGGATTCTCTCCGATTCCCTTGAATAATCTTGCCCCTTCCTTTACGTTTAAGGAATTCCATCCAATATGAGGTACTTTAAGCCCTTCAGCTTTTGGTATTCTGACAATCCTGCCCTTTAATACCCCAAGTCCTCTTACGCCTTCCCCCTCTTCACTTTCTTCGAATAACAGCTGTAAGCCAAGGCAGATTCCTAAGAATGGTTTTCCACTAAAAGCTGCCTCTTTTACCACATCTGTCAGCTGATAGTTTTCTAGCTTCTCCATTGCTTCTTTAAATGCTCCGACACCAGGCAGGATTACCTTGTCTGCCTGATCAATGATATTACGTTCCCTTGTTATGATGGTTTCCTGTCCTAATGACTGAAGCGCTTTTTCCACACTCCTTAAGTTTCCTGCATCATAATCAATGATTGCTATCATACGATCACGCCCTTTCTTTTCTATTGAGATAAACCAGCTTCTATTGGGAAGTCTGGCCTGGATCCAACAACAAAGGTACTGTTTCACGCGTTACCATGCGAAACAACACCTTCTATCTTAAGGGATTCCTATAAAAAATGCAAGGAATTATATTCCTTGCATTTTTTTCGTATCGTTTTTATTCTTTTGAATACTGATCGCCTAACTGATCCGCCACATATTCATAGATGGCTGCGCTATATTCCTCCTGATCACTGATCTGGACAAGATGTTCTGCCTCTTTCTGTGAGATTCCATAAGATTCATATAGTTTTGCATAAATCAGATCACATACGTAATCCATATCTTTTTCAATATTTAGGATCGTAGCAAGCGTTGTATACTTCTCATAACGTTTAATTCCCTTAATAAGAGAATCTAACGCCTTCGCATGATCACCAATCATATAATAGCTCTCATAAGAATTCAGCTGTTTATTAACGAACATGACTGTCATGATTCTATCATAAGTCTGAATATCCTCATCTTTGATATCAAGACCATATATCTGCTCATACGCCTCGTTATAACGCTGTCTCTGGAAGTTTGCTTTGGCATTTGTAATATTTAAAGAATAGGAAAAGGAATCCGTTCCTAACACGAATACAATTCCGAAGATTGCAAATAAAGAAAATACAATTGCGGCTCCGACTCTGTTGATTTTGCCTTCATTAGCATCGATTTCATCCACAAGTTCCTGGATTTCCTTTGCTTTTTTATCTTTCGCTGCTTTTTTTGCTGCGGCTTTCGCTTTTGCAGCTTCCTGTTTTTTCTTTTGCTTTACTGCCTGATCGGCTTTTTTCTTCGCCTGGGCTTCTTTCTTCTTCTTTTCTTTCTCGGCTTTTTCCTTTGCCTTCTGCTCGTTCTTTTGAATCTGAGCCTGTTCTTTGGCTTCTACACCTTCAATGGCTTCCTTTTTAAGCTGCTCTACCTGTTCTGGTGTACGTTCTTCCTTTACATTGCCAAATAGCTTAGAAAAGATCCCTTTCTTTTCCTTCTTTTCTACGCTCTTGACAAGATTCTGTACATCCTGCTCTGGAATTTCTTCTGTCTGTTTTTCTTCTGTGTCTCGTTCCTCTAAATCCGGAATTAAATCCAGAAGACTTGGATCAAACTCTAACATTTCATCCTCTGGAGCATCTTCATAGGAATGTGAGGTATCCTCCTCGTAGGAATTAGATGATATATCTTCATATAAAGAGGACATCATATCATTATCAGAATCAAAGCTAGTATCTTCCACTGGCTCCTGTTCTATTTTTTCATTTCCAAGACCAAGCGAATCTAAGTCAAGCATATCTAAATTAATATCTTCCAGGTTCAAGGAATCAAATTCCATAGAATCCTGTCTAATTTCATCTTCAATATGATCCAGAGCATCCGTCATTCCCTTTATACTCTTACTTTTTTCGTTATCTTCCACCTTATCAATAACCTTTCTGAAGTTAATTTATTTTTTAATCTTCAAATAACAGTTTATCCATTGCATGGATTAACTCCCCGATTTCCGGTTTGGACATCTGAATATCAGCACCTAATGCTTCCCCTTTTCTTCTCATCTCATCATTGATCAGAGAAGAGAAGATCATAACTGGAACTTCTTTTAACTGCGGATCTTCTTTAATTAATTTTGTTAAATGATGTCCATCCATCTGTGGCATCTCGATATCGGTAATTACGCAGGCTACTTTTTCTTTCACCTTTCCAGATTCCTTATAGGACTTTAATTTTTCCCATGCTTCTGCACCATTCATTGTAGTTGTGATATCTGTATATCCAGCCTTTACAAGACAGTCATGAATTAAATGGCTTAACATTGGTGAATCCTCTGCCATTAAGATTGGTACACTGGCTCTGTTATGATTTTTTAATCCTTCCACTTCTGATACCTTTAAGCCGGTTTCTGGGCTGATATCGGATACGATTTTTTCGAAGTCCAGAATTACGATTAATTTTTCCTGAAGTTTGATAATACCGGTTGCAAGACCATTTCCAGT
>CALZIE010000116.1 GCA_945787565.1 uncultured Lachnospiraceae bacterium | reverse complement strand
AGCCTTTTGTAGTGCTTGTTCTGTCTTCGTTTTCGGGTAATTCTTTAACGTCCTCTTATAGTACCGCTCAAGCTCCTGCTGTTTCTTCTCCTCACTTACAACATACTCCACCTTTTTATATCGCACCGGCTCTACTTCGCTCCCATTCTCCAAAATGCTCATCCGTTTTTCAGCATCCACTGGCTTTGCAATGAGTTCTGATAAGTCTCCCAGATGTAGGACTGCCAGTTCATGAAGTGCTCTCGTTGCAGCTACATATAACAGCTTTACATACTGATTTTCTGCCGGATACTTCTCTTTCGATGGATCATAAATAAGTACGGCATCAAACTCTAAACCTTTCGTATATTCCACTGGAAGCACCATAACACCCTGTTCAAAAACAGCAGTCTCTAAATCGCTGTCCGTAATCGTTATCTTCTTACCAAGCTGCTTACTTACACTTAAAGCCTCGGTCTTGTCCCTGCAGACCACAGCAATCGTTTCATGCCCCTCCTTCTGCCATTCTAAAATCGTATCCACTGCCTTCTTTACCATCTTCTCCTCATTTTCGCAGGCAGATACACAAACTTCGCTGCCATGACGGATAATCGGCTCCACCGGATAAATTGGAAAATTTCCATGACGTAAGATTTCAGTGGCAAAATTAGAGATTTCCACTGTATTTCGATAACTTTTCTTTAACAGTCCAAAGCTGTCATACATCCCGGTCAGAACTAACTTCTTTAAATCCTCCCAGTCATTTAACCCATAGCCAAAATGAATATTCTGCGACACATCCCCCATAATCGTATAGGTACATCCTCTAAGACAATACGTAAGAGCTCCATAAGCCATCATGCCAAAATCCTGTGCCTCATCAATAATGATATGGCTCGCTTCCCGAATTCCGTCAATCTCTTTGATTCGCTTATACAGGTATGCTAGCGCCGCTAAATCATAGACATCATACGTATTCTCTGTAACTACAATCCCGCTGCCTTTCATTCTCTGGGATTCTAGAAACTCTTCATACAGCGTAAAGATAGACCCTTTCCATTCATCTTTTCCAAAATGATACTTGCACTTTTTATAGAGCTCCTTCTTCTCTTCTGGTGTATACGATACAGACTTTCCTGATAGTTCATTTTCCAGTTTGGAAAGCAGAAGCTCATTAAGCGCATTAATCTTACTCTGCATGGAGAGCTTTTGATTTTCTCTTACATACGTTTCAATTCTCTCTTTTTCAAGTAATAGAACTCCGTTCTTCTCAATCTCTACCTTATCCATTGGAATGATGTTCTTCTCATACACAAAACAAAACTCCTCCAAATCATGAAACCATTCATAGCTTCCCTTTTTGCAGGCAATCGCATCCTTCCGGTCAAGAAAACCAACCTTATGGATAGACGGCTCCCAATCCTCATAGAGCAGGCGGATAAACAGCTGTTCCATCGTCATCTGAGAAACTCCGTACACATCAAGATCCGGCAACACGCTTGTGATATAATTCAGTAAAATGCGGTTGCTGCCAATAATATAGAAATCTTCCGGCCGAAATGTCTCATAATTATATAAAATATAAGAAATCCGGTGCATTGCCACTGTCGTCTTTCCGGAACCTGCAACACCCTGAACAATAATATTTGTCTTCGGGGACTTTCTTATAATCGCATTCTGCTCCTTCTGAATCGTTCCGATAATCTCTCCTAAAACAGCTTTTTTACTCTTTGCCAGATATTTGGTTAAAAGTTCATCATTTGCGACCACATCCGAATCAAAGAAGTCAACAAGCTTGTCTTTTGCAATCTCATAGGTACGCTTGCGTCTTAAATCAATCTCATGGATTCCCTCATTCTTCACCTCATACGTACACTGTCCAAGTGAATTTTCATAATAAATGGAGGCAAGCGGTGCTCTCCAGTCAATTACAATCGGTTCTAAACCATTCCTTGCGATACCAACCCGCCCAATATAGTAGGATTCTTCCCACTTCACATCCGCGTCCTTAAAATCAATCCGTCCGAAATAAGGCTTATTTCTGGCCTTTAAACATCTCATCAAATCCCGCTTATTCTCCTGAAACCGAGATTCCGTATTATGCCATAACGCTAGAACTTCTTTATCTTTCGTTTCATATGCCTCCAGCATGTCCTTCAGCTCATCCGCCAGTTCTACGTTATACCGCTCCGTCCTCTCTAAATTCTCCCGGGCTACCTCAATAATCTCAGCCAGCTGTTTTTCTTCGTCCTCTCTGCTCAAACCATACACTCTTCTTTTCATCTTCTCTTCCTTCATGATATTCTCCTTATATTGAAATCATTTCATGGATTTATCCTATCATTTTATTGAAAAAAGGTATAGACTTGTTTTTACAATTGTTGTATAATTGAAAATGAAGTATGCCTATAGGACATACTTCTTTTTTTTGCTATATTTACATAATTAATATGATTAAAAAAACTCTATAACCCTTGCGAAATCAATCGATTTAGGACAAGATGAATGAAACAATACATCGCTTTACTGTTTCATTCCATTTTGCTACCTTACTCTATACCAGTAAAAAGAAGGAGATAGCCCCACACTCATACATGTGATTCTATCCCCTTTGGTTCTTCTATCCTTTTTTATTCTTCTCTACTCTAAATTTTCTCCATGGAATGTTCAATCTACTATGCAAAAACAAGAAGTCATAAGCTATCTTGTAAGTTCTCATTATTCATAGAATGCAAAGATTGTATTAAAATATGGAATCATTGTTTTATTTGTACTAGCATAAATCTCGTGCTTTGTTTCAGGTACAAAAAGTAATTCTGCGGATTCTACTCCATTTACAAACTCATAATGTCCCTCTGGAAGTACTAAACCATCGTTTTCTGCCTGGAATACAAGCACCGGAATCTGAATCTTACTTAGATTTTCTTCCTTACGTAATTCCTTTGTGCCTTTCAGACTCTGCTCTAACCAGCTAAAACTTCCACCATACGCCTGATTGTTCTCATCCTCTAGTCTAGCAGCAAAACAGTACGCATACCTTGCTTCTGAATTGGAAGCACTCTCACTAAAGTTACTGATTCCATCAAATGCGCCCTGTCCAAACAGGTATTTTTTATCTTGTCCCAATAACCTTGCAACCTTAACAATTAGATTGGATAGCTGCTGGGTATAACCTGTATCTACCTTCAGCATTGGAGCACTTAAAACTGCTTTATCAAACAGTTCTGGATATTCTTCTAATACTCTTGCTCCAATTCCACCACCCATAGAGTGTGCAAACAAATAACATTCGTTTTCACCTATTTGTGGCTTTACAATTGTTTTTACAAAAGAAGCAAAATAATTGACATAGTCATTAAAATCTTCTACATGCACCATAGATTTATCTTCTACTAATCTCGTCGAGTAGCCATGTCCTAAGTGATCCATGATATATACAGAGTATCCTCCCTGTAAGAAATAATAGATCGTCTCTCGATATTTCGCCATTGATTCTGTAAAACCATGAGAAATCACTATCGCTTTGCTTGCTTTATCATTGAAATAGCTTCGATACGCAATCGTAATGCCCTCTTCCGGTGAAAAAGTTCCTTCTTCACAGTATTGCTCTAGGTAAGGCTCTACTACCTCTTTCATCTGTACTTCAAAATCCTCTTCTTCCAAATAGAATTCGTTCTGAGTGAGTGTCAAATCTAAAGAATGTAATTCACCTTTTAAACTTTCTTTGAATTCAACGGTGAAACTAAGAACAACCACCATACATAGAAGGATTACTCCTATTATAATTTTCTTTGTACGCTTCATCTTATGCCCCTTATCCTTTTTCTTTCGTTCTATCAAGTTTTTTACTTCTCTGTATATCAGAAATAGTTTCTCTGCTGCTTTGTTAAATTACAACTATTTGATTTCCATCTTTTTAACAACTCTCTTCTTCTAATATCGTGAAGTATTCTTCCAAGATCCCGAATTCAATCATTATATCGGATTAGCCTCTTAAATTCATTACCTTTTTATCATATTTTTTTGCATATCATCCAAAATAAACTATTAACCTAAAATATTTTATACTATCTTTTTTATTTGGGATTACAATGATGATTTTACTCAAGAAAATCTTTCGAATTGACCCCTTTATAGAAAGCAGTTACTCCTATCCTTATCATTTCTGCAACTTCTGTGGTGATTCCTCCCCTTCTTGATTTTGTTGCCATGTTCCTTCAAGTATTTAACAATGTTTTTGGCCCTATATATGGTTTTTTCTTCAATAAATATTTTTGTAAACTCATCGATCAAGCATCTTAAACCCGAATCAAGTGAAAACTGCATTATTTTATAACCTAATGCATTGGCAATTCAACTTTAATCTTCTAAAACACCTAGACATAACGAAATAAGGTGCTTCCCTACTAAGAGAGGGCGGCGTCTAAAACGTCATGCTTCCCGAATGTCCGGCTCATGACGCTTTAGGCGCCTCCCCTCTTAGTGCGACAGCACCTTATTTCATTCATAATCTATTGTATTTTATAAGGATAACAGGCAGAATTACGCCTCAACACCTTCTTCTTTATGCTCCTGGCCGAAAAGTGTGAATCTACGTACCAACTTATCTAACTGTACTGCTTCTCCTGCCAACTGTTCGCTAATTGCTGAACATTCCTCTGAGGAAGCTGCTGTATTCTGAACAACATAGGAAATCTGTTCAACTGTCGCACTCACCTCTTCTAATGCTAGGGCCTGTCCTTCTGCGTGTTCTTTGACATCATTCACGACTTGGGCAAAATCTTTCAGTTCATCAATAATCTTCTTGAAGACTTCGTAAGTTTTTTTTGTGCTCTCAGAACCTTTTTCGATTTCTTCTAATGTTTTAACAATTAACTCTCTTGTTGTAGATGCAGCTTTTGAACTATCGGATGCTAATTTTCCAATCTGATCTGCTACTACAGCAAAACCGCGTCCAGACTCACCCGCTCTTGCTGCTTCAATCGATGCATTCAGAGAAAGAAGATTTGTCTGAGAAGCAATATCTTCAATGGTTGTAATAATATTTACAATTTCTTTGGAGATGTTTGTTATTTCTCCCATCTCCTGCATCAGAAGATTCATCTGTTCGCTTCCTGATTCTGCATCTACAACAGATTTGCTAATCTTATCAAATGCCTCTTCTGTCATTTTCGCACTATCATTCGCTGTACCTGCAACTGTTGCTATTGTTGCTGTCAATTCTTGAATTGCACTTGCTTCATCTGTTGTACCCTCTGCCAACGCTGTTGCTGCACGCTCAATTTCATCTGCACCGCTTGCAACCTTATCCGAAGATCCATTGATTTCACCTAACGTTGTGTTAAAACGTTTCAAGATATATACAAAAGACTCTTTAATGGTTCCAAAATCACCACGGAAGTCTATAATGTTCTCATCTTCTCTTGTTAAATCACCATTTGCCATCTCTTTTAAGATAGTAGAAATTTCTTCTGCATAACCAGCTAATACTTCCATACTGTCTCTTGTATTTTTTACTAACTCACCAAGCTCATCTTTTGCATCGTAGGTAAGTACAGTCGCTGCTTTTAAATCACCTCGGTTAAGTCCTGCTGCTGCCTCTACAAGCTGTCCAACAGGCTCTGTAATACTCTCTGTTATCTTTCCTGATGTCATTGTTCCAATCACGGTTGCAGCTACCAACCCCACAATATTACATATCAAAATTATAACAAAGGTAACCCCTGCATAATCGCCTGCGTCATTCGCACCCTTCTGATTAAATTCTACCAGTTCTTGACAAATGCGAGAAAATTCCTCACGGTAATTGTCAAGCATGTTGTCAGTAAAAATATATTTTCTTATGAAGCAGATTCATCTGCCTCATAAGAGATTTTATTTTGTTCAGCTTTTTCTGGATTTAAATAAACTTTTGGTGGAAGAGTCCAATCACGAGTGGATTTTGTCCAACGTTCAGGATGTTTTTGCTTTGCAGCTTCATAGACTTGTTTGCGTTTTTCGATGATTTTCTGATCTATACCAGTATGTCTTTGGTGTGGAGTCAAAAACTTTATACCACTATGATGATGTTCATGGTTGTACCAATACACGAAATTTTTGCACCACAAGCGAGCCTCAGAAAGATCCGAAAATCCTTTGGGCTGATAGTTACAACGATATTTTAGTGTTTTGAATAAACTTTCAGCATAGGGATTATCATTACTTACCCTTGGTCTGCTATTGGAAGGCGTGATTCCAAGATGATACAGTGTCTCTAGCATAGTTGCCCCTTTCATGGGACTCCCGTTATCTGAATGCAATACTAATGGTTGTTTTCTTGGAACTGGGATTTTTTCAGATAAAACTGCTCTACGAATTAATTCACTTGCATGAGTGGCAGATTCATTTTCCCAGACTTCCCATGCAATGATTTTTCGGCTAAATAAATCAGATATCAGATAAAGGTAATAGAACCTCCCTTTGATTGGGCCATTTAAGTAGGTGATATCCCACATCCAAACTTGGTTTGGTGCTGTTGCACAATGTGTTGTGATTGTCTTGGTAACTGGGGATTCACTTCTCCCACGGTGATGCTGCATGTTAAATTCTCTTAGTACTCGATAAAAAGTTGATTCAGAGGCAATATAGATGCCTTCATCTGCTAATGCTGGAACAATTTCAGCTGGTGACAAACTTGCGTATTCTTTTTGATTTACAACTTGAATGATTTGCTGTTTTTCTTCCTCTGATAGTTTGTTTGCAGGAACTGGACGCTTGGCAGTCGGCCTTAAATCAACCGTGCTTCCAGTCGATTTCAATTGTTTTTTCCAACGATAGTAGGTTCGTTCTGTTAAATTGAGTATTTCGCAAGCATTATTTAATTTAGCACCACTAGAAACAGCCTCATCAATTAGAGCAATTGCTTCCGTGCGATCTGAGGAAGAAATCATTCGTCCTCGTGGTCCCCCCAGATCGCATCTGCCTTTTTTCTTAGTACCAATAAAGCGGCAGCTTCCGCAAGAGCTTTTTCTTTTCGTAGAAGTTCTTTTTCTAGCGCACGATTTTCTTTCTCTTTTTGCTTTAGTTCACGATTCAGTCTGGATGCTTCTTTTGCAACACCACCATTTGCTTGAATACAGGCATCTTTCCATGCCTGAACTTCTTCAGGATAAATACCTTTCGTTCTACAATACTCTGATAATTCAATTTCAGACATAGTGGCTGTTTCAAGTACAATCAGGAATTTATCTTGTGAACTCCAACGTTCGGCAGGAGCATCTGATGCAGGAGCTGCATAACCATTGGCGCGAGCTTCCGAGCGCCATTTGTGAAGAGTTGCTTCAGGGATTCCTTCCTCTTTTGATAGTTTAGAAATAGATATATTATTAGGCGGCAACATCTTTGCGATGATAGCCGATTTCAATTCTTTGCTGTATGCCATTCTTTAATGCCTCCATAGTTGTCTTTCTAGTATTATAATAATTAACTGACTTACTGACAACTATCCTAACACAGAGGGAGATTTTAATTGTGGATATATCTTAAGAAGAAACACATAGTTATAATTATTAATGTGACTCCTCATAAAAAAATAAGGATCAAGTATCTCTACTTAATCCTTA
>CALZIE010000115.1 GCA_945787565.1 uncultured Lachnospiraceae bacterium | reverse complement strand
CACAAAAGAAAAAGCCTTGATTCTAAAGAATCAAGGCTTTTATAGAGTGCAGTTGACGGGACTTGAACCCGAACCCAGAAACCTGGACATGAACCTGAATCATGCGCGTATGCCAATTCCGCCACAACTGCAAATCTCATACATTTAGTATACCATAATTATGAATTTTTTACAATATCCTTTCTAAAAATTTTTTACAATACAATTTCCTACCTATTTCTTAAAAGTCTCTTCAAATATTAATATCCTTTCTTGATGCCTCTCTTTTGAACATGTTCTTCCTTGTGAAATTTTATTCTATCGCCGTCTTTTCTGGTATTTATAGCGTTGTATAAAATAAATATTAGATAAAATGGATTTTTATGCATGGGACTTTAGTCGGCATTTATTTACAAAATAATCTATTTTATGTTATAATATATTAAATTAAGCAATGTTTTTCATCTGTTATTGTGTTTTTTTACATTTTATTACACACTTCGTGAAAATAGGATTTCTTTTAACAAAAATCAACCTTAGTTGTATGTCTTTTGAAAATTTATATGTTATAATAACGATGTTGCTAATTATACTTTGCTAAATAGGGAAAGGGGTAAGTACATGTCACAAATAAAAGATAATAATCCGGATTTCACAGTTAGAGAAGGTTCTTATTTGTTAACTTATAAGCTCGTCCATTCTATTAACCCTTGTTTTGAAGAATATGAACTAGACGAATATGGAATTGAATGCCGACTGTTTGATAATAACGAACAGCTTCTGTCTGATTCCACCGTTGCTCATATCTCTCCAGACCAAAGATACGTTGTGGGACTCTTACATACAATAGCATTAAATAAAGTATTTCCAATTCATTTATTTGATGTCGTTGAAGACCTTATGCTGGATGATCTGTTACTGCCAGCAGTATAATACATAGTATGCCAATCATACAATACAGCAAAGAAGCTGAGTATTCTATTTAGAGTACCCAGCTTCTGTATTTTTAATAGAAAAACTGGGCCCAGCTGATATTGCCCTTAAAAAAAGGGACTGTCATATGAAAAGACAGTCTCTTTTTTAATGGTTATGATACGATGGATTCATCTAATATAATCGTAAATGGACCATCATTCTCAAGGCTTACTTTCATATCAGCCCCAAATTCGCCAGTCTCTACTTTCCGTACCTGTTTTCTGCACTCTGATACAAAGTATTCATATAGCTCCCTAGCCTGATCTGGCGCTCCGGCATTTAAGAAGTTCGGACGGTTTCCTTTTTTGCAGTCTGCATATAACGTAAACTGGGATACCACTAACAGCTCCCCTTCCACATCCATAAGAGATAAATTCGTCTTTCCATTCTCATCTGCAAAGATACGCAGCTTTAACATCTTATTCACATAGAAATCCACTGTCTCTTTCGTATCTTCCCTGCCAACGCCTAATAAGACGAGATATCCTTTTTTTATTGAGCCAATGCACTGTCCCTCTACTAAAACACTTGCCTGATTCACACGTTGTATAATCAGCTTCATCTTCTCTCTCCTTTATAAAAAGGAAACGCCCACAGCATAACTACCTGGACGTCTCCTTTTTCACTTCTATTTATTATTCTGTAATTTCTCCTAAGAAGGAAGTTCCTTGGATTCCGTCTTTGATTCCAAAGTAATCTAAGATAGATGCCCCGATATCTGCAAAGGAATCTCTTGTCCCTAAGTTTACACCCTTCTTAATATGAGATCCATACATAACAAGCGGAGTATATTCTCTGGAATGATCGGTAGAAGGGGTTACTGGATCACATCCGTGATCGGCAGTGATCATTAAGATATCATCCTCACGTAAGCCTGCGATTAATTCCGGAAGCTTTTCATCAAAGTATGCAAGCGCCTTTGCATAACCTTCTGCATCGTTACGGTGTCCATATACCATATCGAAATCTACTAAGTTGGTAAAGCAGAGTCCGTTGAAGTCTTTCTTCATATATTCCAAGGTACGTTCGATGCCTTCCGCATTGTTCTTGGTACGAACCATCTCAGTAATACCACTTCCTGCGAAAATATCATTAATCTTTCCTACGGCAAGCACATCAAATCCTGCCTCGCTTAAGATATTTAACATTGTCTTCTTTGGAGGAACTAAAGAATAATCATGGCGGTTTGCAGTACGTTTATATGGGTATTCACCTTCAAACGGTCTTGCAATGATTCGTCCCACACCAAACTTGCCAGTGCATACTTCTCTTGCAATCTCACAGTAACGATATAATTCACTGACTGGAACTACATCTTCATGAGCTGCAATCTGGAATACGCTGTCTGCGGATGTATAGACAATAAGAGCACCTGTGTCTACATGTTCTTTTCCATAATCCTTAATAACTTCCGTTCCGGAGTATGGCTTATTGCAGATTACCTTTCTGCCAGTACGTGCTTCAAACTCATCTAAAAGTTCTCTTGGAAAGCCTTCTGGGAAGGTTGGAAGCGGACTTTCAGAAATAATACCGGAGATTTCCCAATGTCCGATTGTCGTATCCTTTCCTTTGGATGCTTCTGTCATTCTTGCTACCGCACCTGTCTTTGGTTTGGTTCCTTTATTCATATCAGTCAGGCCATCGATGGTAAACATACCAAGTTCATCCATATTTGGCATATTAAAATACTGACTGGTCGCAGCGGCACGTATTGTATTGCTACCTTCATCACCATATTCTCTTGCATCTGGCATTTCACCAATTCCCACGCTATCTAATACAATTAAAAATGCACGTTTCATCTAAACACCTCTCTAGTTGTTATTCCTCATATGAAATTCTTGTCACCCTGCATTCATTAAATTTTCCTAAAAGCTGTTGTTCTTATTTTGGCAATATGATATAATCCTCATGATTATTACAAATCTGAAAAATAAGTGGCGTTTTCTATAATATGCGGAGCGGCAATCATAACACAATATAAACATATAATACCACAAATTGTGTTATTGTCACAGATATAAGTTATTTTGCTATTATGGTCATTGCAGGAATTATTCTGTTTTACCTGCCCGTCACCCCCAAGAAAGGTAGTGTAACCTGTGAAAACTTTGTTTCAAAAATATAAGCACGCCTGGGTGCTGTTGTACTTTCTGATTTACATGCCCTGGTTTATGTGGCTAGAGAAGACGGTCGTTACGGAATATCATCCGGTTCATATAAAGCTTGATGATTTTATCCCTTTTAATGAATGGTTCGTCATTCCTTATTATCTGTGGTTCGCTTTTGTAGCTGCTGCAATCATTTATCTGTTCTTTACGGATGTAAAAGAGTACTATCGAATGATGGCACTATTATGCATCGGTATGACAGTCTGCCTGATTATCTATACTGTATGGCCTAACGGACAGAACCTGCGTCCGGATCTTGCGACTCTTGGAAGAGAGAATATCTTCACCCATATTGTCGCAAACCTATACGCAACTGATACTAGCACAAATGTCTGTCCAAGCATCCATGTATTCAACTCCCTTGGAGTATGCATCGGAATTTTCCATTGCAGCCGTTTACGTGATAAGAAGTGGATTACGATTCCAACCCTAGTGTTAACCATATCCATCTGTTTATCCACGGTATTTTTGAAGCAGCATTCTTCCTTTGATGTAATCTGCGGAATAATCTTAGCTGCCATCCTTTACGTGATCGTATACGTGCCAGACTATGAAAAGTTCTTTACCAAGAGACGTGAAAGCGTGCATTCGGCTATTTAATCAGCAAAAGCAAAAGGAAACGGATTCTTTTTAAATAACAAAAATAGGACAGCCCCATGAAGAAATCATGGGGTTGTCCTATTTTTCTATCCGAATTTATAGATTTTCTTTGAAATACTGTATCCTAGTTTTACCACATGATGACCTAGCTTACTTTTGAAGTTCATGCTTCTTCCAAGGACGCAATGGGTAATCTCCCGATACAGTCTCTTGTTCTTTAACTCCAGGTAAGCCCACAGATCATCTTTTTTCTTAAGGCTTTCTTCCGACCCTTCCTTAATTAGATATACCGAAGATACCGTCATAATAATAGACATGAACTTAATCAAGTAATTCTGTAGCTTCTTGTTTTTGACCTGCATGATATCATAACAGTCAATCAGAATCTTATTAACACGAATCTGCTGGTCAATTCGTTTGATCATATTTGCTTCTGTTATCGACTGATCATCTCGTCCAATAAAGTAACGGTACAGATTCACATTCATATAATACATCGTCTTTACAGAAATCAGTGGCTGATATACAAAGATATTATCCACATAGAATGTATGCTTCGGAAGCTCTAACTTGCAGTCCCTTAGTAACTTGGTCCGATAGATCACGGAATGCATTAACAGATATTGTCCCTGTCTAAAATGTCTTACTTCATCCCAGCCAAATAGTTTATCCTGTGGAAGGGCTGTCTTATAACTGATCACTTTTTTCTTATCTTCATTGACTTTTTCATAGACATAGTTCGCAATTAAGAGATCTAAACTTGTGCCTTCTTCCACCATCTGTCTTAAAACTGCCAGTACCTTTTTTAGGGAAGGTACATCTAGCCAGTCATCACTGTCTACTACTTTAAAATAAATACCGGTAGCATTCTGGATACCAGTGTTCACGGCAGAACCATGTCCGCCGTTTTCCTGGTGTACGACCTTTATGATGTCTGGATACTTTTTGGCATATTCATCTGCAATCTTTGCGGTATCGTCTGTCGATCCATCATTTACAATAATAATCTCCATATCCTCTCCGCCTGCAAGCAAAGATTCAATGGCATGGTCCATATAGGCTGCTGAATTATAGCATGGCACAGTAGCTGTTAACAATTTCATTTTTTCAAATCCCCCTGATTCTTTAGTCAATATAGCTATAAAAAACATTTCCTGCATCTTCGAACATTGCAGCTGCTACTTTTATCGCATATTGGGCTGTCACTCTGGTTACCGGGTCAAATATCTTAATATTTGAACTATCATATCCGATTATCATAACCGCTCTTCCGCTTTCCTTTAGGCCAATGACTGGTATTCCCTTTGATACATAATACAGTACCTCTTCTAATGTGCTTCCTGTTAAGTTTAACGGGATTGCTTTCATATACTGTGACAAATACTCCGTAACAAGCTGCTTTTGTGGCTGATAAGAAATATTTTTACTATCAGAAGACTTATACTGCAGCATCATTTTTAAGCATGCCTGCATACTATTTAATCCGTTTTCCGCATATACCGATGTGATTCCTTCAATCTCCGCTTTGGTCTGTTTTGCCCCGCGTTCCCAGATTACTTTCCCGCTTTCATTGATTACGGTTCCCACATTGGCATCAGCAACGGCAACCGCTTCTCCTGCCGTTTTAAAAAGCCCTTTCACATATCCAAAGGAATATGCAAAATAATAGTCTTCTCTATCATCCTGCTGATTGATACGAACAGTTGTATCTTCTGTAATAATGGTATTCTTTGTCGTCTCAACCGATGGAATTTCCTCCATCTCATATCCAGCTGACAAGGAAATGTAATACTCCGTCAACATTAAGTCTGTCACACGTTTTGTGATTCCAAACTGGTTGACCGCTATGGTTGCCTGGTTTAAGATATAATCATCTTCCTGTGATACATATCCGTTCACTGCAGATGCATCCTTCTTCACTCTTTCGAGTTTTACCACATTCGCTTCTACCACAATGCCAGTAATATAATATCCTTCTTTTGTATATCGCTTTAGAATGGTGCCGTCTTTTGTCACAATCTGCACTTCATACATTGGGATAATAGCCTTGCCATCACAGGTAATCACAATATCTTCCTCTTTTGCATATCCGTAAATCAGGTTCGAATCAATCGTCCCTAATAGCGTGATAATCTCCCCATCTTTTGCCTGTACTTGGGAATGTTCGCCCTTTTTCAGATCAAGGATCGAGATGCTTGTATTTTTTGTAGAATCCGACTGTGTATTAAATGCAATATAGGCTTCTTCCTGTACATAGGCAAAATTCTCTTCCACGATGTCAGTTGCAATTGTCTTAAGCGTATTTGCCACCAGATTATAAGAATATACTGTATCATAAAGGTTGATGTAGAATACGTCATATTCACTCAAATATACCAAATCCCCGATTTCTTCTTTTAACGTTTGATAGGTCGCATTGACTGGAATATAAATCTTCTCTTCAATTCTTTCTAACACTTTGTCATACGTATAGACTATAATTCCGACTCTTCCTTCATATTCCCCTCGATTCATATAGCCATATACGATAAAATTCACATTGCCTGCATCATCCATATTGAGGATTTCAATATTATGCTGGTCATAATCATCCCGGATAAAATCCGAATCGTCATTCCGGAAGGAGAATACCTTCACTAACTTATTCTCCGCTAAGCTGTAGCACCATAGCTCTCGGTTATGGACGAATGCCACCATGCTTCCATCCGCATTGGAGGTCATCTCAAGATCCGGCGAATTCGTAATACCGACCTTAAACTCGCTCTTTGCAAGACTTGTCATGTTAACATCAAAGATCGACTCCATTTCTCGGATGTAATTATAAAGATATGTCCTTGTAGAAGAATATCCAAAACGGAAATATTCCCTTACCCGATAATGCTCCGTACCGCTTGTCGTCTCAATGGCGATAATGGATGTAACGGCAACGGATGCCGTATCTCTTCCAATCTCGGTCACCGTCGGTACTTCCCGGTAAAGAACAACTGGCTGCAGCTCTCCATAAGAAACCATGTCCAAACTGCTGTTAATTGTCACATAGGCAAAATTCGTGTTGTCATAATTCTTCTGTGATTCTAAGTACTTGCTTAACTCTTCTTTTCTACTCTTATCAATGGTTGCATCCTGAAATTCTGTCACGAATGCCAGTTTTTCCTGTAAATAACTAACCGGAAGTACCTTAATTCTTGTATAAAAGTAAACACGTTTGGACTGATCGGTAATCAGCGTGATTTTTACCACATACTCGGTATTTGCCTCTAACGGAGTCTTGATCTTAATCTTTGCCATCTTACCATCGTCTGTCTTTTCTAACGCATTGATTGCATCTTCCTCGATGGTGGTCTCATTCTGAATCTCAATTACTTCATACTTGAGTTTTTTTACTACACTCTCATTCTCTGTGATTAACACCGAAAATTCCTGCCCAGTGCCAATTGGAGTAATGGATTCTCTTATGACCATCGCATCCAGATTGGAACAATATCCATGTAACAGATTCAGAACCGAATCGCCGGATTTGATGGTCACATATGGAAGTGTGGCATCGCTCATCTCCATCGTCTCTTTCTCAATGGAAAACACCTGCTCATGCATATTGCTGCCAAAGTAAATAAGCGATCCTGTAAAAATTAATACTAATATTAATATTCGATAAATGATCTTCATCTTTGCTGTTTCCCCTTTTAAGCTAGCTCATCCTTTAGTAACTGGTACATAGTAGGATTTACATTCAGATACTGGATACATTTTTCATACTCCATAACCATTCTTTCCTGCTCTTTTTTGGAGACCGGCTTTGCCTTCTTTACCGCACGCACTAAAATATTCTTTGGTGTATGCTGCATATCGATGAATTCCATAACCGATGTCTTATATCCTAAGCATTCTAGCAGATTCGCTCGAAGCGCATCCG
>CALZIE010000114.1 GCA_945787565.1 uncultured Lachnospiraceae bacterium | reverse complement strand
TCTGCAAAGCGTTAGAGATTGATACCCAGAAGATGAAGGAACGTTCTTTCTTAAGTGTCATCTCCAAATGTAAGGATGAACTTGTGACTCCGGAAGAATATGAACTTCAGGCATTTAAAGACCCGTTAAAGACAAAATATGCCCAGGTATATAAAGAGTATCAGAAACGTTTAAAAGCGAATAATGCATTGGATTTTGATGATATCATCTGTAAGACCGTAGAATTATTCCAGACAAATAAAGAAGCACTTGAATACTATCAGAATCGTTTTAAATATATTATGGTCGATGAGTATCAAGATACCAACTCCGCACAGTTTAAGCTAATTTCTTTATTAGCTTCTACTAGAAATGAAGATGGTGAGATTGAACATAACTTATGTGTCGTTGGTGATGATGACCAGTCCATTTACAAGTTCCGTGGTGCGAATATCCGTAATATTCTTGACTTTGAACAGGAATATCCAGATACCGAAGTCATCAAGCTAGAACAGAACTACCGTTCCACCAAAAGCATCTTAAATGCAGCTAACGGTGTGATTGCCAACAACCTTGGACGTAAGTCAAAAGCATTATGGACCGACAACCCAGAAGGAGATCCGGTACAGTTTAATCAGTATGACAACGATTATCAGGAAGCAGATGCGATTACAAATAGCATTAAAGATGTGATGTCTGAATATGGTGCGAATTTTAATGACTTCGCTATTCTCTATCGTACCAATGCCCAGTCCCGTGTACTGGAAGAAAAACTGATTCAGAAGAACATTCCATATAAGATTATCGGTAGTGTGAACTTCTATCAGAGAAAAGAAATCAAGGATTTATTAGCTTATTTAAAGACAATCGATAATGGTCTTGATGGCGTTGCTGTAAAACGTATCATCAATGTTCCAAAGCGCGGTATCGGTCTTACAACGATAGACCGTGTCGAAGATCATGCGATTCATAATAATATGAGCTTTTATAATGCACTCTGCCATGTAGAAAGCATTCCTGGAACTGGACGGGCGGCTGCTAAAATCACTTCCTTTGTCAGCTTGATTGAAAGCTTAAAAAGCAAGCTGAGCAATAAAGATTATTCTTTAAAAGACCTGCTCACTGAAATCATCGAAGCCACTGGCTATGTAAAAGAATTAGAAGCAGCGGATGAAGAAGAAGCAAAAGAACGTATTGGCAATATCGATGAATTAATCAATAAAATCGCAAGCTATGAGGAAAACTGCGAAGACATTCCAAGCCTTAGCGGATTCTTAGAAGAAGTTGCCTTAATCGCAGATATTGATAATATGGATCAGGAAAAAGATGTGGTTATCTTAATGACACTTCACAGCGCAAAAGGTCTGGAATTCCCATATGTTTATATGTGTGGTGTGGAAGAAGGAATCTTCCCAAGCTATATGTCTATCAATGCAGAAAATCCGGAAGCAGAAATCGAAGAAGAACGTCGTCTTTGTTATGTCGGCATTACAAGAGCTATGAAGGAACTGTATATCAGTGCTGCCAGACAGCGTATGATGCGCGGTGAGACACAGTACAACCGTCCAAGCCGTTTTATCAGTGAGATTCCAAGACATTTAATCAGCTTTGGAACCAATACAGGGAAAGCCGGCTTCTTAGCAGGTAATGCTTACGGCAAAAGTCCAATCCGCAATGCGTCCCCATATGCTAGTAGCAATTCCTCTTTTGGAACTTCTTCTTTTAAAAGCACTTCTGGTATGAAGCCAATTGGAAATGGTGGCTTTAAATCAAGAATTAATGAAGACTCTCTTGATTTTGAAAAATCAGCACCATCCTTTAACTCCTATAAAGCGCCAAATCCTTATCAGGCCTATTCTGCTTCTGCTCCAAAACAGTTTGGAAATGCAAATCTTGGTGAGCTTCCATATGGAGTAGGCGACAGCGTCAAACACATTAAATTCGGTGTAGGCGTAGTAACCAATATCACAAAGGGCGGACGTGACTATGAAGTAACCGTTGACTTCCCAGGACAGGGAACGAAAAAAATGCTTTCCACATTCGCTAAGCTGGTAAAAGTTGATTAATAATATAAAATATGGTATAGTATTCTTGCTTGCGCGATAGTTAATTTCGCATTGTAAAAGTTTTTTACTATAAAATAGTTGTCTTATTTTATAGTAAAGAAAAGCCGAAAGTGATATAATAACTATATCATTTGAGTTAAGAAAGGACGTGCTTATTATATGAATAATAAATTAGAAAATCTTTTAAACTCTTCTAAACTTAGTGATGTATTAGCAGCTACCAAGTTAAATGAACTGCTTCATAAGAAGGAAGATCCAATCGAAGAAAAGAAACATACTCTTATCTTTATTCTTGCTATTATTGGTGCAGTTGCAGCGGTTGCTGGTATCGCATACGCAGTTTATAAGTTCGTGACACCAGATTATCTGGAAGATTTCGAAGATGATTTCGATGACGAATTCGAAGACGACTACGCTACCGAACCAAAGAAAGACGAAGCAAAAGACGTTCAGACAGAAGCTTAAGACTTCGATTTGGAGTCTGGTGCAGACGTAGGTGTGGAAAACCGGGAGAGCGGCAGTAAGAGCCGGCAGAGCTCGGGCCACTGCTTTTCCAAATGTTCGGACGCATGAGCGGACAAAAGTCCTTCCCTTCTTTGCCTATCAGACAGGAAAACATTGTCTGCTATTCAAAGAAGAGAAGGACTTTTGTTCGTCATGAGCCGGACATTTCAGAAAAGCAGTGACCCGAGCTCTGCCGGCTCTTACTGCCACTCTCCCGGTTTTCCTGCTGCGACGGATGGTGGATTTGTAGGATAAACGATGAGGTGATTTAAAATCTTTACATCTTGAATTCCTGACTTCTTAACATCTTAACGCTTTAATCACTTAATATCTTGATTTGATTTAGACTGCTATTTGGCTGCTTCGGTTGCGAAGGTGGTGTCTACAAGATTTTCGTATGGGACACGTTTGGATAGTTCGCCGGATGATTCTAAGATATCTTGTAAGAGGGTGAAACTTGCTTCTTCGAAGATTAAGTTGTCTTTCCAGGTGTCCTGCTCATAGTATCTGGTTACGATCTTTTCGATTGTGGATAGTTCGGTTTCTTTGAACTGTGGGGCAATTACTTTGGCGATTTCTTTCGGAGTATGGCTCTGTACGTAATTCATTCCTTTTTGAATGGCATTGACAAAGCTCTGTATTACTTCCGGATTCTTTTGGATATAGCTTGCTTTTGCTGCATATGCTGTATATGGTACCATCCCGCTTTCTACACCGAGACTTGCTACCACTTTTCCTGCGTTCTGCAGTTCTAAGCCGGTTGCAGATGGCTCGAACTCAATTGTATAATCCCCAGTTCCTGCCGCAAAGCTTTGGGATGTGACACCAAAATCAATGTTCTGAATAATGGTAAGGTCAGTTTTCGGATCAATATTATGTTTCTTCAGAATATACTCGAATACCATTTCTGGCATTCCGCCAACTCTCCCACCTACAACCGTCTTACCTTTTAAGTCTTCCCACTTAAAATCAGTATCATTTACATCTCTCGATACTAAGAAGTTACCAGCACGTTGTGTCAGCTGTGCGAAATTCACTACATAATCTTCTGCACCTTCATTGTATACATAAATTGATGCTTCCGATCCCATAAAGCCGATATCAGCGTCACCACTTAAAACTGCTGTCATCGTCTTATCTGCTCCAAGACCATTCACTAAGTTTACATCCAGCCCCTCATCCTCAAAGTAGCCCTCTTCAATCGCAACATACATCGGTGCGTAGAAGATCGAATGTGCCACTTCAGTCAGATCTACTTTTGTCAACCCAGAATTCTTCGAACAAGAGCAAAGCCCGGTTATCATAAGTAATACAAGGAAAATTGCTGTGATCCGCTTCTTCATTGTAGCCTCCCAAAAATGCTTCTACATACTAATAATATATCCTTGCATCTTAAAAATGTGCGTGATTTTTTTATTCCAGCGCACAATCAAAGTTCCCTCAAAAAAATCCTACACAGAACAACACCAAATCACCTTATCTTATCCGATCAGTCCGAAATTCCTATTCGCTTGGACGATTTGTTAAAGTAATCTCAGTAGTTTTTTCTACATAAGTACCGTTTTCAAGAGTTTTGTAAGTGATTTCAACAGTCGTGCCTGCTTTTGTATAATCAAGGTAGCTCTTTAATTCATCGAAATCGGTGATTGTTCTGCCTGCGATACCAGTAATGATATCTCCCTGATGAAGACCTGCTTCTTCTGCCGGAGTACCGGACTGTACTTCATAAATATAAACGCCTGCTGGAATACCAAATGTATCAGAGAAGGAAGTTGTTAATTCCTTGCTCGTAATACCAAGGTAAGCCATTTCGCTTTCTGCTAACTCTTCACGATTCATTAAATCATTGATAATTGGTACTGCATAGGAGATTGGAATTGCAGCAGAGATTGGAATTGCATAACCAATACCTTCTACATCGGTATCTGTATATTTTACAGAGTTAATACCGATAATCTCACCATTTGGATTAATTAAAGCACCACCACTATTACCTGGGTTAATTGCGGCATCTGTCTGAAGAAGATTTAATGTTACATTATCAACCGTTACTTCACGGTCTAATGCACTGATATAACCAACAGTTACAGACTGACCATAACCAAGTGCATTACCGATTGCGATTGCCATCTCACCGATCTTCACATCATCAGAATCACCTAACGTAGCCACTTTAATATTACTCTTAGTCTCCGCTGTTAAATCAGACATGGCAACAGATACGACTGCTAAGTCTGAAGATGGTTCGGTACCTTTTACAGTTGCTACTGCTTTGGAATCATCAGCAAACACAATTTCAATTGCGGTTGCGCCATCTACTACATGGTTATTGGTTACGATTAATAATTCGTCATTGGTTGCACTAATGATAATACCTGAACCACTTCCGGATACTGCCTGATCATAGGATCTGCCAAAGAAATCGTATGTTGTCTGAGTAGCTGAACAGTTAATTGCTACGATGGCTGGCATTACATTTTCAACTACGCCGGATACATCTGTTACAGATACGTTGCCGGTTGAAGTGGATACGGTACTGCCGGAATTGCTATTTTCTAATGTGCCTGCTGCTATGCTTGTGCTTTCACTTGTACCAGCTGTCTGTGTCTGACTTGTTGTGCTTGAAGAAGTGCCCTTATACTGAGTTACCTGGAATACACCGCCTGCTACTAAACCAAATACAGCTGCGGATGCTACTAATGCAGCAAGTTTCTTTGCCACTTTGCCAGCTTTTTTACCTTTGTGGCTCTTCTTTCCATTGCCACCCATTCCGCCTTCTTCTACTTTTTTTAAGTACTCATCTGTATATACGTTTCTTGCACTTTCTTCATAAGTATAATTTACCTGGTATGTGCTGTTTTCATGATTTTTTTCACCCATATTCATTGACATATGATCATCTCCATTTCTATTCTCAATGTCTGACTGTAAAGAGCCATTCTCAAAATTATTCTGTGTCTCTTTATTATCTGGCTGAGTAGGCTCAGCATCTCTCATTACAAAATTTACACCATCGATTATGTTCTTATCCTCGTTCATATCAAACATCTCCTTTTGTTCCAACCATCTATATTGTGTTTCTTTATTTCTTTTATTTTATGAACATAGTTTACCGCACGATTGTGTAGAAATTGTGTACTACCGTTGAAGAAATTATGAAAAGCTTGCTTATTCATTTTCCTTTTACACGCATCTATAGTTTCCGAGTATTTTTAACTCTAAGGATTCCGCCTCAATCCCCTTTAGAGCATTCTTTACCCCTGCATCCTCTATTTTGCCCTCAAAATCAACAAAGAATCGATATTCGAACTTCTTTCCGGATAATGGTCTAGACTCGATTTTAGTCATATTAAGACTATTATAAATGATATGGGACAGCATATTATAGAGGCTTCCTGTCTCATGAGGTAGGGAAAAGCAGATACTCATTTTATCCGCGCCTTCGATATACTGCTTCTTCTTGGAAATGATGATGAATCTTGTGGAGTTGCAGTCTTCATCACTGATATTTTCCGCCAATACATTAAGTCCATATGTCTTTGCTGCACGCACGCTTGCAATAGCACCATTTGCCTTGTCTTTGCTTAACAGGACTTTCTTCGCACATCCTGCTGTACTTCCTTCTTCTACTGTCTTGATTCCAGGATTTTGCTCAAAGAATGTCTTACACTGTCTGATTCCCTGTGCATGGGAATAAACAGTTTCAATATCTTTTAATTCTGCTCCTTCCAATCCTAATAAGGACTGCTCTACCTTAATGACATGTTCCGCTACGATACATACATCCGCCTGTACTAACAGATCATAGCTGTCAGTGATTCCGCCGGTTGTTGTATTTTCAATTGGAAGCACACCATAATCTACTTCTCCGTTTGTGACCGCATCCACTACTGCTTTAAAAGTATCTTCTGGATAGGAGGTGATTTCCGTTCCGAAGCACTCTTCCATGGCCTGCTCTGTGTAGGAACCCTGAACTCCAAAGAATGCTACTTTTGTTTCGTTTCCGTGTGGAAGTTCCTCAATTCTTGAAAATGTCTTCTCTGTGTAGTCATTTGCTAACATGGCATACTGCGCTTTCCGGCTCATGGACATGATCTGCACGAACAGCTCTTCTACTGCATGACGATTGAGATCGTCGGTAGCAAAATTTTTTAAGGTGTCTAACTTCTGCATTTCTCGCTCTTTGTCGAAAACAGCTTTTCCGGTTGCTCTTTTATATTCTGCTACATCTTTTGCTACTTTCATTCTATGTTCAAACAGCTCTACAATCTGCCTGTCTATCTGATCTATTGTTTTCCTGCTCTCTGATAAGTCTATTACGTTTGTCTTCTCCATAGCCGCTATCTTCTCCCTATTTTCAATCATTATTTTTACCATTATACCTATCCTCCCAGTTTTTTGCAAGACAGTACAGACTTTTGATGGGGTGTATGTCGGGGGAAGGGAGGGCAGAGTGGGAGGCTGCGGGGTGGCGGCTGCATGGAGTCCGCTGTTCGGACGCAAGGTCGGACATTTTCGGAAAAATCTCCGACTATCAGACAGGAAAACACTGTCTGCTATTCAGAGATTTTTTCGGAAATGTTCGCCTTGAGCCGGACAGCCGGACTCCATCCAGCCACCTCCCCACAGCCTCCCACTCTGCCCTCCCTTCCCCCGACATGACGATGCGTTTCTAAAGACGAAACGCATCGTCATAAGTCACTGATGTGGTGAAACAGGAAAAGAAAATTACGTGGTTCGCATCACTATAATCACAGATGCTATGAAGCAGGAAAAGAAAATTGTGTGATTGGAGTCACCATCTACCACTGGCGCTATGAAACGAGAACAGAAAATTGCATGGTTGGCATCACCATAAATCACTGGTATTGTGAAACGAGAAAAGGAAATTGCATGGTTGGATGAGGTAGTATATAATGATAGGGATTGCGTTTGAGAGGGATTGGCTTGTTATGAGCTATTTTACGGTGAGGCTTATTCGGATAGGATATAAGCTAAGCAAGGCCGACCTTGGAAAGGATGATACATATATGAAGAAAAGTAAACGCCACTTTTGGGTGTGGCTGTTCGTGATTGCTGCTGTCCTCCAGATAATGTATTCGTAAGATTCT
>CALZIE010000113.1 GCA_945787565.1 uncultured Lachnospiraceae bacterium | reverse complement strand
TGGCAAATCATTAGCGGGAATGGCCACCCTTTCTAATACGAAGATTACAAGTTCTCTTCGTCGCTCCCTTCCAATCTCTGAGACACTGTATAAATTCCTTGACTTAGACCGCTGCTATACGATTTCTAGAGTACCGGTTGACAATGGAAAGGAATTAGTTCTTTACAATGTACATTTATCTGCTTATACGGATGATATCTCCATTGTAGAACAGCAGATTAAGATGTTAGCAAAAGATATTCAGGCTGATTTAGAGGCAGGAAACTATATTATTTGCGGAGGCGATTTTAATCAGGATCTGCTTGGTAATTCTCCGGAAGTATTCGGGACAAAAGAAAACGATCAAAACTGGGCGAAACCATTTCCAGTTGAGTTTCTCCCAGAAGGGTTTGACTTAGCGGTAAGAAGGCTTTCTACAAAAGAGCAGTTTGAATTAGCTCCTTCCTGTCGAGATGCGGATAAGCCATATGTAGAAGGGGAGAACTTCATTACAATGGTAGATGGATTCATCTTGTCTTCTAATGTAGAAATGACGCAGTTCGAGGTTGTAGATAATGGATTTGCATACTCCGATCATAACCCAGTTTATATGAAATTTCGCTTAGTTGAAGAATAAGAAATACAGAGACGGGCAATAGTAAAACAATACAAAAACAATGGAAAAAGGCATCGTGCGGATAAAACTCGGCAGGGTGCCTTTTTCTAGGTATATTATATTTTGTGGAAAAGTGTAGATATTGAAACTAAAATGGAAAAAATTATATAAAATCATTTTTTTTTCACAAGTTTATGGTATACTATCGAAAGGCAATCAAAAGACTTAAAAAAGGGAAGAAAGATCCCGATTGTTTGTGAAAGGGGTAAGGGCAATGCGTGAGATGGAATTTAAGATGGAACGTCATGGACTGATTACAATAGGAGATCATGTACAAATCCGAGAATCGCAGCTTCCGAATGCCATTTACTATTATGTAATTGAACCAGCTGTTGCGATGTCAGGAAATATACCATTTCGTCAGAGATTAAAGCATCTAGAAGGCGATGTGATAGATATTAAGGAAACAGAACGTGGATATTACGTAACTGTGCAGTTTGATGAAGAATAAAAAAAGTAAAGAAAATATAATAGAAAATATTGCATTTTATGAATATATAAGGTAATATGTATCTATAGGAAATTAGTCCTACAACACATAGGCAAATAGAAACATGAAATTGCAATATTCCGAAGTGTAAAAAAAGAAGAAGAAGATTGGAATGGTATCATCTACTTCTTTTTCTTTTGCCTTATCAAAGTCGTTTTATAGGAATATTGAGTATATATTGCTAAATAAATAAAGAAAGTTGTAGAAAAAGAAAAATAATGAAAAATAATGTAAAATAATGTAAAATAATGTTGAAAATATTTTGAAGTATGATAAAATATAGGTAAAAATACCCAACATAAGAGGCGAGGTTAGAAATGCTAAGTTCAGCGACGATATCAAATCCAACATATCTGAATCGAAAAAAGAAACGTCTAGGTGATATGCTGATTGAGGAAAATGTAATTACGCCGGAACAGTTAGAGGAAGCGCTGAAAAAACAAAAGATTGAGAAAAAGAAACTAGGTACCATCTTAATCGAGATGGGAATCACAAAAGAGAAAGACATTGCACTTGCAATTCAGAAGCAGCTAGGATTAGAATATGTCGTTCTTTCCGGAGTGAGGATCCGGGAAGATGTTATAAGACTGATTTCCGATAGCAGTATCTTAAAAAAATATGTGATGATGCCATTTGCTTTTTCAGAAGATCAAAGCAATACCCTGTATGTAGCTATGTCAGATCCACTCGATTATATCGCGCAGGATGATATGGCGATCGTTACAAATATGGAAATACAGCCGGTAGTAGCTACCATGACGGACATCTTAGCGACGATAGACCGTTATTACGGAAGTGCGGAAGCACAGGCGGTAGCAGAGCAGTATACAAGAGAACGTGAAACACAGAACAAAACAGAAGAGACAGTGGCAGAGGTGGACAGCAATGCACCGATTGTCAAGTTAGTCCGCACCATTATTGAACAGGCCGTAAGGCAGCGGGCAAGTGATATACATATAGAACCATTAGAGTCAAGAATACGCGTGCGATATCGTGTGGATGGCGTGCTATTAGAGGTGGGATCGTACCCAATCGATATGTTAGCTGCGATTACGACGCGTGTGAAGATCATTGGTGGAATGGACATAGCGGAGAAGAGAAAACCGCAGGACGGCCGTATTACACAAGTCGTAGACCGTATGGAATATGATGTGCGTGTATCAGCCCTTCCAACTGTATTTGGGGAAAAGATCGTTATGCGTCTTACCTCAAAGACAACATTATCAAAGGATAAGAAACTGTTAGGCTTTTCAGATGAGGAACTGATTAAGTTTGACAGAATGCTAGCAAACCCTCATGGGATTATTTTAGTAACCGGGCCCACGGGAAGTGGTAAATCAACCACCCTGTATACAGCGGTTAGTGAGCTAAATACATCCGAGGTAAATATCATTACCGTTGAGGACCCAGTAGAAGCGAATATTGACGGGGTAAGTCAGGTACAGGTAAATCCGAAAGCAGATTTAACCTTTGCTTCAGCGCTTCGTTCTATCCTCCGACAGGATCCCGATATTATTATGATCGGGGAAATCCGTGATACGGAGACGGCAAGCATCGCTGTTACCGCATCTATTACAGGTCACTTGGTGGTAAGTACTGTACATACAAATAGTGCAGCCAGCACGATCACCCGTTTGGTGGATATGGGGATTGAACCGTATCTATTAGCGGACTCCGTGGTAGGGGTTATCGCTCAGCGTCTGGTTAGAAGACTCTGCCACTGCAAGACATGCAGAAGGGCGGATGCACTGGAGAAAGAACTTCTTGGTATGCCTGAGGATGAGGAACTTATGGTATACGAACCAAGAGGATGCACCGAGTGTAACGATACCGGCTATAAAGGCCGTATCGGTATTTATGAGATTATGCCGGTGACAAATGAACTGAAGAAGAAAGTTGCAAAGAACGCATCCGCTGAGGAAATCGAGGCAACGGCGCTTGCGGAGGGAATGCAGACACTTAAGATGAACGCCGCCAGACTTGTATTGGAGGGAACCACATCAATTCAGGAACTTCGTAAGGTTGCTTATGCAAATGACGAAGAGCTACAGAAAGGCAGACTATGATTACAATAGATGAATTGCTTCGAATAGCAAAAGAGAGAAAAGCATCCGATCTTCATATTACCGTGGGAATCCCGCCAAAAATCCGTGTAAATGGAGAATTGATAGGATTAGACCTTCCAAAGGTATTGCCACGGGACGCGGAACAGATGATAGAGCCTTTATTTACAGAAAGGGCAAAAGCAATATTTGAGGAAAAAGGAGAGGTCGATTTCGCATATGCGATACCGGGCGTTGGAAGATACCGTGTAAATGTATTTCGTCAGCGCGGTTCCTATGCGTTAGTCATTCGTCTTGTGGGAACCATTATCCCTACACCGGAAGAGCTAGGCATACCAGAACGCGTGCTTGACTTAGTGGACAAGAAGCGTGGATTAATTCTTGTTACTGGGCCAACCGGAAGTGGTAAATCCACAACACTTGCAACATTAATCGACTTAATTAACTCTAAACATAATTTACATATTATTACGTTGGAAGATCCAATCGAATATCTACACAATCACAGACATTCCGTCGTAAATCAGAGGGAAATCGGCATTGATTCCATGAGTTATGCAGGTGCGTTAAGAGCAGCACTTCGAGAGGATCCAGACGTGATTTTAGTGGGGGAAATGCGAGATCTAGACACCATTTCCATCGCAATCACGGCAGCAGAGACGGGACATCTCGTATTATCAACCCTTCATACAACAGGGGCTGCCAATACGATCAACCGTGTCATTGACGTGTTTCCACCTCATCAGCAACAGCAGATTAGAATTCAGCTAGCGTCCGTATTAGAAGCGGTAATTTCACAGCAGCTGATCCCGGCTCAGGAAGGAAGGGGCCGAGTGGCAGCGTTTGAAGTACTATTTGCTAATATGGCGATCCGTAACCTAATCAGGGAAGCGAAAACCCATCAGATTGATGCAATGATTCAGACCAATAAGCGTCTGGGCATGCAGACGATGGATGATGCGATCTATGACTTATATTTGAAACAGAGAATCGATGCAGAACGGGCGCTACAGTATGCGCAGGATGCCGTTTCCCTGCAGAATAAGCTGTTCTAGGAAGGAGGAAATGAGATGGCGGATTTTTCTTATGTTGCGATTGCAAAAGACGGAAAAGAAAAGAAGGGATCCATGACAGCTACGGATGAAGCAAAAGTAAGAGCGCTTCTTCGAAATGATGGCTATATCCCAATTCAGATCACAGAGCAGAATGTTCTTACAAAAGATATTAATATTTCCATAGGCAAGCCAGTAAAGGCAAGGGAATTAAGCGTGTTCTGCAGACAGTTCACAAGTATTTTAAATGCCGGTGTAACGGTTGTAAATGCATTAGAGATGTTAGCTGGTCAGACCGAGAATAAGATATTTGAACGGGCGATCATGGATACCAAAATCGCAGTAGAAAAAGGCGAGACCTTAGCGGAAGGCATGCGAGCCAATCCAAAGATTTTCCCTTCCATTCTGATTAACTTAGTAGAAGCAGGAGAGGCAAGCGGAAGCTTAGATCATGCATTTTCCAGAATGGCGGTTCATTTTGAAAAGGATGCGAAGCTAAAATCATTGATTAAGAAAGCAATGATCTATCCAATCGTGTTAATCATGGTTGCAATCGTTGTTGTAATCATTATGTCAGTTGTAGTTATCCCACAGTTTGTATCGATGTTTGACAGCATGGGAACAGAACTTCCCCTTACTACAAGAATGGTAGTAGCCATGAGTGATTTCTTTATCGCAAAATGGTATATGCTCGTGGTTATCATAGCGGCTATCTTTGGGCTTATTAAGGCAGTAGGGGCAACGGATGCCGGAAAGCATCTGTATGGAAAGATGAAAATCTCCATGCCAGTCTTTGGCAAGATGGCGGTAAAAAGTGCCAGTGCAAGTTTTGCAAGAACCATGAGCACCTTAGTAAGCTCCGGTATCTCCATAACGCAGGCATTAGATATCACATCCCGTTCCATGAGCAATGTGCTCTTTCAGGATGCTTTAAAAAAGGCAAGGGAAGAAGCGGAAGTCGGGGTTGCAATCTCGGAACCGCTTAAAGAATGTGGCTTATTTCCCCCAATGGTCCACCAGATGTTACGAATTGGGGAAGAGACCGGTAATATAGAAGGGATGCTTGATAAGGTAGCCGAATATTACGAAGATGAAGTAGAGATTCAGACACAGGGACTGACTTCAGCCTTAGAGCCTGCCATTATACTGGTAATGGCAGTGATCGTCGGATTTATCGTATTAGCGATCTATCAGCCGATGATCAGTATGTACAGCGGACTTGACCAGCTATAGGAGGCGGTTAGGAACGTAGTATATAGAGTTAAAAAGCATAGGAAACCGATTAATAACTTTTGTGCCTATTTTGGGAGGGACGGAATAGGACAAAGGGTGTTAATACATAAAACATACTTATAATAAGGAAAGGTAAATTATATGAGAAAAGCTTTAATGGAAAAAAGAAAAAAAGATAATAAAGGGTTCTCGTTAGTGGAATTGATTGTAGTTGTTTTAATTATTGCGATTATTTCTGTATCATTAGCACCACAGGTAATGAAATGGGTTGGAACATCAAAGGAAAATGTAGATGAGAATAATAGAGGTACAATTAAGTCAGCGGTTAGTGCAGCAGTTGCAGATTTCATGACAGATTGTGTAGATAGTCCGGAAGCAAAATTTGTAATAAATGGGAAACCTGAAACTGATGTAATGGCATCAGATGACGCAAAAAAGAACTATTTTGGAAATGCCTATGCTCAGATTATAGAAGTAATGGACGGCGAGTGGCCAGAAACTAAGAGCCATAAGAGGGGATTTGAAGTTGAAATAACATCTACAGGACAAGTTACTGTTACTTATGTTGCTGCTCCAACAACATAAAGTAAATAAATTAAAGGATATCTAATATAGATGCTTATAACGTACGTTATTATTTTTCTTTACGGTATTATCATCGGTAGCTTTCTCAACGTCTGTATCTACCGTATCCCCAAGAAAGAGAGTATTGTGACCGTCCGCTCTCACTGTATGGCCTGTGGCTATCAGTTAAAGTGGTATGATTTGATTCCTGTATTCTCTTTTGTATTCCTGCGGGGCAGATGCAGAAAATGCGGTGAAAAAGTATCGATGCAGTACCCACTTATTGAGCTGGCGAACGGAGTGCTATGGGTTCTTACCTTTGCAATCTGTGGTTTTCGGATGGAAAGCCTGCTCTATTGTCTTATGATATCAGGACTTTTAGTCCTGAGCGTCATTGACGCCAGAACATTGGAAATCCCATTTGGCATCAATGTCTATCTTCTAGTGTTAGGTGGTATCCGTGAGATTCTTGGAGGTTGTACGCTGTTTTCATTAGCAGCTGATTTATTCCTAGTCAGCGGATTCTTAATGCTTCTTTATATCCTGACAAAGGGAAAAGGCATTGGAGGCGGGGATGTTAAGTTAATGGTGGCAGCCGGAGCCTTATTAGGATGGAAGCTCACTGTACTTTCCTTGTTCTTTGGGTGTCTATATGGATCTGTGATCCACATCTTCCGTATGAAATGTATGCATGCAGGAAGAGTATTAGCTATGGGGCCATACCTCTCTATGGGGATGGTAACCGCGGCCTGGTTTGGGAATACCATAATAACATGGTATCTTGGCTTCTTTACCATATAAGGCATTCATTCCATGTAATGAATGCCTTTTTAAAAGCAAAGGGAAAGAGAAGCATGTAAAATAGGGAATGAGTCAGTAAAAATACTGATTAAGAGAAAGTGTACATAGGAAGGAAACTTCCACAGCTGTCTTTTAGCAGCAAGCAGCAAATTGTTTAAGTGAAAAACGCAGGAGGAAAACAATGAATCATAAAGTGGTCAGTATTGAGATTAGCGAATTCAAAATCAGGATTTGCGAATTACAGAATAATAAGAAACGTCCTGTCCTTTTAAAATGTATTACGGTTGCCACACCGGAGCATATGGTAGAGGACGGATATATCCGCGATAAGACTGGGTTTGCAGATTATTTGAAAGAAGAGCTGGCCAGGGAAGAAATTAATCATCAGAATATTATTTTTACTATTAATTCAAGCAAAATTCTAAGCAGGGAAGTCATTATCCCACTCGTGAAGTCTAAAAATATCCGAAGTGTAGTAGATGCGGAAGTAAATCAGTATTTTCCAATGGATATATCAGACTATGCAATCCAGTATTCCGTAATCGAACAACTACAAGAGCAAAAACAGATGCGCCTTATGGTTTATGCAGCACCGAACAATATGGTACGCAATTATTTTAATTTAGCGGAGCTGCTTGGCGGCACAATAACCGCATTGGATTTCAAAGGAAATGCAGTGTATCAGTGGATTAAGAATAACAATAAGAGTAATACCAATCTGGTATTACAGATTAATGAACATAACACATTAGTAACAATCGTTAAAAAGGGAGTTCTGCAGTTACAGAGAACTGTAAATTATGGGATGGAGAATATGATGTATTCCCTAGCGGAGAATCCATACTGCAGGAATCAGAATATAGCAGGAATCTACAATATAATTAAGAAAATTGATCTTTCCAAAGATTTTACATTAATAGACAAGGAACCTAGCCTGGGAGAAGAGGG
>CALZIE010000112.1 GCA_945787565.1 uncultured Lachnospiraceae bacterium | reverse complement strand
AAAGATGTGCGGAGCCTAGAGTGGCGAAGCCACTTTGTTCTTCTCCCATTGAAATGCTTGGTCTAGTGTTTCTTCTTAGATGCTACAAGATTTTTAAGAGCAGAGTGAATCGTCGGGTTAGAGAGAATGGAGTTAATCTCTGCTCCGATAAACATAATATACATACAGGCATACAGCCATACCATACAGAGAACGATCGCTGTTAAACTTCCGTATGTATACGAATAGTTGCTCATATTATCGATGTAATAAGAAAACAGATAGGAAAATCCCATCCATCCGGCAGCGGTTATCATGGCACCAGGAAGTTCTGCAAAAATCCTAGATTTCCGGTTTGGAATGACAATGTAAATAATTAGAAAGAATAAAATCATTACGCATAATCCAACGACCGCGCGAAAGCTGATTACTAAAAGCGCAAAATCAGCTAAAATTGGAATGCGGTTTAAAATCCAAAGGTACAGTTGATTACCAAAAACAGTTGTAATCAAAAGAGCCAGGATTAACAGTGCAAACATCAGTGTGTAAAGCGTGGACCAAAGGCGCAGCACCACATAGTTTCTTGTTTCCTTAATTCCATATACGGAGTTCATTCCTCGTACAATAGCAAGAAAGCCTTTGGAAGAAGACCACAAGGCAGCAATAACAGTGATGGAGATTAAAGTACCTGTAGCCGCTTTATCAAATAGCTCCTGAATGATAGTAATGATAAAGGAGTTAATTGCAGTTGGAAAGATATTGGTACAGATGGAAAGAACCTCACTTTCCTGAATTGGCAGATACTGAAGCAAAGTTAATAAAAACATTGCAAATGGAAAAAACGACAAAAAGATAAAGAATGCCGCCTGCGCAGCGAAAGCATTGATAAAATCGTCGTTTAGTTTTCGTACAAAAGCACGTATCAGCTTATAAATTGAAACAATGAGCATTATAAGATCTCCGTTCTATTAAAATAAAACAAGTGCCAGTCATAGAAATGGTGGCATCCGTTAAAAGAAAATCCCGTTACATTCTATTAGTTTTGGTGAAACGGGATGACAGTATTCATACAGAAAACAGAATAAAATATGCTAATAAATTCCTGTAATGTTAAATATAGTCTACCATCTATTATAACAAGAGATAAAGAATATGTACAGAGTGTGCTTTCAAGAAGTCTTTTCTTGACAACCGAAAATAATATGATACAATTAAAAGCAACTCAATAGTTTAAAAGCAATGATGGTGTCTGTTACATTATATGTAGCATTTAGATTATTATTTCCTTTCAGAGAGAGGGGGTCGGCGGCTGTAAGCTCCCTTAAGTTCAGATAATAGTTGAATTTCTCACCGGAGCTTCTTGTCTGAATGGAGACTAGTAGGATAAGGCGTTTCATGCACGTTACGCATGACTTTAAGAGCCTGAATTTTTCAGGAATTAGGGTGGTACCGCGGATTATAGATAATTCTATGACTTCGTCCCTTTATTTTGTGGGATGGAGCTTTTTTTATGCCTAAAATCGGTAGAAAATAAAGGAAATCCCAGGATGAGCCTTAAATTGTATGAGAACCGACAAGAACGGGAAAGATGCAAGCAGGAATATCCAAAACGAATGTGAAAAAACAGGAGGTCAGAATATGAAAGAGAGATTACAAGCCATTAAAGATCAGGCATTAGCTCAGATCAATTCCAGCGACACACTGGAAAAATTAAATGAAATCCGTGTTAATATCTTAGGTAAAAAAGGGGAATTAACAAGCGTATTAAAATCCTTAAAAGATGTTGCACCAGAAGACAGACCAGCAGTAGGTCAGTTAGTAAATGATGCGAGAGCAGCAATCGAAGACGTATTAGATGCAAAGAAGAAGGAATACGAAGCAAAGCTACGTGAAGCAAAATTAAAAGCAGAAACAATTGACGTTACCCTTCCAGCTAAGAAACCAATGCTCGGACATCGTCATCCAAATACGATTGCACTTGAAGAAGTAGAACGTATCTTCGTTGGTATGGGCTATGAAGTAATCGAAGGTCCAGAAGTAGAATACGATTACTATAACTTCGAAGCATTAAATATCCCTGCAAATCACCCTGCAAAGGATGAACAGGATACCTTTTATATCAACAGCAACATCGTGTTACGTACTCAGACATCCAGCGTGCAGGTTCATGAGATGGAAACAGGAAAGCTTCCAATCCGTATGATCGCACCAGGTAGAGTTTATCGTTCCGATGAAGTAGATGCAACTCATTCTCCATCCTTCCATCAGATCGAAGGTCTTGTTATTGATAAGAACGTAACTTTCGCTGATTTAAAAGGTACATTAGCGGAATTCGTAAAAGAATTATTCGGACCGGAAACAAAAGTAAAATTCAGACCTCATCATTTCCCATTTACAGAACCAAGTGCCGAAATGGACGTTTCCTGCTTCAAATGTGGCGGATCCGGATGTCGTTTCTGTAAAGGTTCCGGCTGGATTGAAATCTTAGGCTGTGGTATGGTTCATCCAAACGTATTAAAGATGAGCGGAATCGATCCAGAAGAATACACAGGTTTTGCGTTCGGTGTAGGCTTAGAGCGTATTGCTTTATTAAAATACGAAATCGACGACATGCGTTTATTATATGAAAACGATACTCGTTTCTTAAAGCAGTTCTAGTGAAGGAGGAGAAAAAGAATGAATACACCATTATCATGGATTAAAGCATATGTACCAGAATTAGACTGCACCGCTCAGGAATATACGGATGCAATGACACTTACTGGTACAAAAGTAGAAGGATTTGAGCGTTTAGACGCTGGTCTTGAGAAAATTGTAGTAGGTAAGATCTTAAAGATCGAACGTCACCCAGATGCAACAAAGTTAATCGTATGTGACGTACAGATCGGGAAAGACGGAGAAACAACACAGATCGTAACAGGTGCACCAAACGTAAAAGAAGGCGACATTATCCCTGTTGTATTAGACGGCGGAAGAGTAGCATGCAACCACGACGGTGAAAAAGTTCCTGGCGGCGTTAAGATTAAAAAAGGCAAACTTCGTGGCATCGAAAGTAACGGTATGATGTGCTCCATCGACGAACTTGGTTCTAGCCGTGAATTCTACCCAGAAGCTCCAGAAAACGGTGTTTACGTATTCAATGCAAATCCAGAATACGACGGAATCGAAATCGGATCGGATGCAGTAGAAGCACTTGGACTTCGCGACGTGACATTCGAATATGAAATCACAAGCAACCGTGTTGATTGCTTTGGTGTAACCGGTATTGCAAGAGAAGCAGCAGCTACATTTGGAAAGAAATTCGTTCCTCCAGTAGTAAAAGAAACAGGAAATAGCGAAAAAGCATCCGATTATATCAGCGTAGAAGTAAAAGATGCAGACCTTTGCAAACGTTATGTAGGCAGAGTGGTAAAGAACGTAAAAATCGGACCATCTCCATTATGGATGCAGCGTCGTCTTGCAGCATGTGGAATTCGTCCAATCAATAACTTAGTAGATATCACAAACTATGTTATGGAAGAAATGGCACAGCCAATGCATGCCTATAACTTAGATGATATCGCAGGCAAGAAGATCATCGTTCGTCGTGGAAATGATGGCGAAGAATTCGTAACATTAGATGGTATGACACGTAAGGTAGATTCTTCTGTTCTTATGATCTGTGATGCAGAAAAAGCAGTTGGTATCGCTGGTATCATGGGCGGTGAAAACTCCAAGGTTACAGATGATGTAAACACGATTCTTTTAGAAGCAGCATGCTTTGATGGAACCAATATCCGTTTATCAAGCAAAAAGGTTGGTCTTAGAACAGATGCTTCCGGTAAGTTTGAAAAGGGCTTAGATCCAAACAATGCGATTATCGCAATGAACCGCGCTTGCCAGTTAATCGAAGAACTTGGTGCTGGTGAAGTAGTTGGCGGATGCGTTGACATTTACCCAGAAGTAAAGAAAGAAGGCAGAGTGAAGTTCTCTTACGAACGTACAAACAAGGTTCTTGGGACTTCCCTTGATAAAGAAACTATGATTTCTTACTTTAAGGCAATTGATTTAGGATATGATTACGATACAGACGAAGTAATCGTTCCTACATGGAGACAGGATGTTAATATTCAGGCTGACTTAGATGAAGAAGTAGCAAGATTCTTCGGTTATGAAAATATCCCAACTACTCTTCCAAGCGGTCAGGCAACAGCCGGAAAATTATCCTTCAAGCTTCGTATGGAAGGCTTCGCACGTGACCTCGCAGAACAGTTCGGTTTCTCTGAAGCACAGACTTACTCCTTCGAAAGCCCTAAGGTATTCGATAAGTTATTAATCTCTGCAGATGATAAGTTAAGAAATACCGTTGTAATCTCTAACCCACTTGGCGAAGATTACAGCATTATGAGAACATTACCTCTTAACGGTATGTTAACATCCCTTTCTACAAACTATAACCGCAGAAATAAAGATGTTCGCCTTTATGAATTAGCAAACGTATATATCCCAGGTGAGTCGAAGGAAGTTCTTCCAGATGAAAGAATGCAGTTCGCACTTGGTTTCTACGGAGCAGGTGATTTCTTCGACTTAAAGGGTGTTGTGGAAGAGTACTTTGAAAAAATCGGTATGAAGGGCATTACGACTTATGATCCAAATGCAGGTAAGAACTTCTTACACCCAGGCCGTCAGGCAAACATCGTTTACGAAGGAACGGTAATCGGTTACTTAGGTGAAGTTCATCCAGAAGTACTTGATAACTACAATATCGGTGATCGTGCTTATGTTGCAGTACTTGATATGCCAGAAATCATTTGCCGTGCAAACTTCGATCTGAAGTACACAGGAATTGCAAAATACCCAGCAGTAAGCCGTGATATCTCTATGTTAATGACAAAGGATATCTTAGCAGGACAGGTAGAAGAAGTAATCCGTAAGAACGGTGGCAAGAACTTAGAATCTTATAGATTATTCGATATCTATGAAGGCGCTCAGATTAAGGAAGGTTATAAGTCTATGGCTTATAACATCACATTCCGTGCAGCTGACCGTACATTAGAGGAAGCGGATATCACAGCAGCCATGACAAAGATCTTAAAAGGTCTCGCTGAACTTGGAATCGAACTTCGTCAGTAATTCTCTTTGATTCAGAAAATGGCGAAGGAAGCCCCTTAATCGTATAGGAATCAAGCGGGTTTTAAATATTCGGACGCGAGAGCGGACAAAAGGGAGCAGAAATCTGCTCCCTTTTCTTCGTTTGGAAGGGGACAGATGTGTGGAGAGGGATTTTGATAGAAAGTGATTATTTTTGGAGGAAAAGATGGGATTTTAGGGGTATTCACCTGATGCATATTGTGGTATAATTACCATAATTTACGTGTAACAGCTGATATGATATATGTCGATATTAGTTTTGTGAAAACGATAAAAATGGACTATTTTGCCATGAATCTCGTGAGGGAAGTGCGATAATAGTGGCTATATTTTGTATTAGGAGGAAATGAGAATGAAAAGATTTGCAAAGACTGTGTTAACAGTGCTGCTTACTCTTGTGTTAGCAGTGCAGATGGTTGCGGTAAGTGCCCCAGAACAGGCACAGGCAGCCACAGTGAAGCTGAACACAACATGGAAGACCGTTATGATGGGTAATACGTATACATTCTCGGTGAAGAATGCTACGAATGTAAAGTCTAAGACATGGTCTTCTTCTAAGAAATGGATCGCAACGGTAAACGGGAAAGGACAAGTGACTCCGGTCGCAGTAGGAAAGACGACGATTCGTTGTAAGATTACATATAATGATGGTACAACAGAGACGGTTAGTGCTATCGTGGCTGTAAAGGATAAGGTTCCTGCTACCGGTGTAGCACTTACAAATAAGAAGTTAGAGTCTAACAATATGCAGACGATTGAAGTCGGAAGCTCCTACAGCTTTACGTTTGAAAAGACTCCATCTAACACAACAGATTATGCATATTTTACAGTGGTGGACAGTGATTATGCATCCGTAACCAAGAAGGGCGTGGTAACGGCAAAGAAAGCCGGCGTGACAGTTTTAGAGGTTCGGACAGGCGCTAGTGCGGCAGAAGCGAAGGTTTCTCAAGTAGTAGATCGCGTGTATTTAAATATCGTGGATCCTGTGACACCAACCCCTACACCAATTCCAGTACCGGAAGTGGAGGATGTATCTTTAGTAAGCTCTAAGGAAATTGCGATTAAGTTTTCTAGTGAGATCTTAGAATCCAGCGTGATTGATGCTTCTGGAAATCTGATTTCCGGAACCGTTACAATCGGACTTGGTACAGATGCGACTGCAGTGACACCACTTACACCAACATTAAGTGACGATAAGAAGACATTAAGCTTAACAACTGCTGCACAGTTTAAGGGGACTTATGTAGTTACTGTTTCTAAGAGCATTAAGGCAGCAGATGGAACAAGTGTGACACCATATACGGTACAAAAGGAATTTGAAGATACGACAGGACCAATTTATCAGGGATCTGAAGTAGATGATAGTGGTTATGTATGTACGTTTAATTTCAATGAACCAATTGATATTAGCAATATGACCGTGTATAGCGTGACAGGAACAACGAATGCAACATTAAAGGCAATGCTTTCTACGCCATCCAATTATCGTTTAAGTACGGATAAGAAATCATTAACGATTGATTTAAGCGGATGTGGCGAGACAAGTGCCAATGTAACCGTAAAGCTTCTTGGTATTAAGGATTTAGTGGGAAATGTATCGGTGTCCTTCCCGGTTACTGCTCTTGCTAAAGTAGATGCAACAACCAAGCCTCTTGCTACTATCGTTTCCGCAGAGCGTGTATCCAAGACAACATTGAAGGTAACATTTAACCGTGCTATCGTATATCCGGGATATGTGATCATTGATGGTGATACAATCAGTGGTGTAATTGATTCTAGCAATAATAAGGTAGTAACATATACGTTAACCAATACGGCACTAACTGGTTCTAAAGTAGTACAGTTCAGTGGATGGTACAGCTATAATGCACCAAACTATCAGAATGATCTGATTAAGAGAAGCATTAACTTCACATTAGATACAACGGCTCCAACGCCTGCAAGCTATACACTTGTTAACACAACAAAAGACAATACAGCAGTTACAACAATGACGCTTACTTACAATAAGGAAATCTCCGTTGTGGAACCATCTGGTACAATGACAGCTAAGGTTCAGAGTACGACAGGAAACATTTATACAAAGACTCTTACTTATACAGCAAGTGCTAACAGTAACGTGTTAACCGTTGTATTCGGAAAAGGTCAGGCGTCTGATAATGGAACCTATACGATTACGGTTCCAGCGGGAATCGTAATGGACAGCTATGGAAACCTTTCTAAAAAGCAGTCATTCACGATGACAAAGCAGTTAGATAGCTCATCTGCATTGCCAGCACCATCTCAGGTAATTCAGGATTCTACAAATCCAAGTAAAGTATATGTTTACTTTGGTGCTAAGTTAGATTTAACAGCAGCAGCGAATGTAAGCAATTATACCTTTGCTTCTACCATCCATCCGACAAGTGCAGTGGTATCTTCTCAGGATGAGTCCAGTGCAATCGTAGAATTAACATTTGCGCCAGGTGCATTAAGCTATACATCCACTTATCCAGTTGTAATTAGCGGATTAAAAGGGTATAACGGTTCCTACGCGGAAATGGAGACTTATAAGACAACAATCGCGATGGTAGATAATGTTCCAGCTATGATTACAAGCAATGGATGTAAGTTAACATCAAATTCTTTTATTACGATTACATTAACAGAGCAGGTGACAGGAAGCGCGACAGTTGTTGTAAATAATGGCGGTACTTTAATTACAACTGATTGTATGGTAAGTG
>CALZIE010000111.1 GCA_945787565.1 uncultured Lachnospiraceae bacterium | reverse complement strand
GAAATTGCCTCGATTGGAAGACCTACCGAATTAAATACCATTGTAAGTGTAATCAAGCCTACACCAGGAACACCTGCTGTTCCAATGGAAGCGAGTGTAGCAGTGGCAATTACCATCATAAAATCTGATGTTGTCAGATTAATATTAAATGCCTGTGCAGCAAAGATAACGGCAACGCCCTGCATAATTGCAGTACCGTCCATATTGATCGTTGCTCCAAGTGGAACCGTAAAAGATGAAATCTTTCTGGATACCCCCATTTTTTTCGAAAGAGTATCAATAGACATTGGAATCGTTGCATTTGATGTGGCAGTGGAAAATGCAAATCCCATAACTGGTGCAAACTTACGGATGAATTTAATTGGATTTAATCCTGTAAATACTTTTAACATACCCATATATACAAGCAGGCACTGCACGACAAGGGCAATTAAAACAGCAAACATATATTTCAATAATGGCAGGAATGCTTCGAAGCCAATATTGGAAAATGTCTTTGCAATCAGACAGAATACGCCGTAAGGTGCAACCTTCATAACAATTACTGTCATCTGCATCATAATATCATTAAACTGACTGAAGAAATTCGCAACCGTCGATGCGCTTTCTCCTAACTTTGCAAGGATAACCCCGATAAACAATGCAAATACAATAATCTGAAGCATGTTTCCCTGAGCTAATGCATTGATTGGATTCGTTGGGATAAAGTTAAGCAGGGTATCTGCAAAACTTGTACGTTCTGCAACCGTCTGTTCCACAGCCTGAATCTCATTCATGTTAAGGCCAACGCCAGGATTAATTACGCTTGCGATTAAAAGCGCTACCGAAATAGCTGCTGCTGTTGTGGCAATATAAAATACAACTGTCTTAATACCAACTTTTCCAATTGTCTTACTATCCCCCATAGACATACTGCCGCATATCAGCGAACAGAAAACAAGAGGTACAACAAGCATCTGCATCAATCTTAAGAATCCATTTCCAACAACATAAAAGACGCCATTGGTCAAAAATGTATCAACAAAAGCAGATTCCGGCACTAGGTAATATAGCACGATTCCCAGTAAAGCGCCTGAAATCAAACTAATAAATATTTTGGTCGTAAGACCTATCTTCTTTTTCTCTTTTTCCATCTGTATTACTCCTTTCTTCCTCATAAGCACTCTACCCGTTAAGGGCTTTTTATGCCTTTTGACTCACAATATATTCTTCTAAGCACGCCTTCCAATCCGGAAGCAGCTCAATATCTGATAATCGCAGCATCATATTGTCAAGTACTGAATACTTTGGACGCATGAATGCCAATGCATCTTCTTTGCTAGATACCGGCACCACTTCATTATCTCTTCCTGCAAGGCGAAGAACTTCTTTTGCAAACTCATATCGGCTGCATGTTCCGTTACATGTGATATGAAAGATACCGTCTTCTTCCTGTTCCATCAGATGCAGGATTTTTGCTGCTAGGTACTTTGCACTGGTAGGTGTTGATACCTGATCATAAGCCGCTTCAATTGGCTGTCCATCCTTTGTTAAATCCAGAACCTGTTTTACATAGTTCACTCCATCTCCATAAATCCAGGAGCTTCTTATAATAATATGCTTGGTTGTTAACTCCCTTACAAAATTCTCACCTGCTAATTTGGATTTTCCATACACAGTCTTTGGATTCGGTGTATCAAACTCGTTATATGGCATCTGACTCTTTCCGTCAAATACATCATCAGTAGAAAGCTGTATCATTCTAGCGCCAGTCTTTCTTGCTGCTACGCTTAAGTTTCTTGCACCAATCGCATTCACCTTATAAGCCTTCTCTGGATTTTCCTCACATAATGTCACATCCGTATATCCTGCACAATTTATAATATAATGAGGTCGGTTCATGTCCGCAAACATCATAACCTCTCTTGCATCCGTGATATCAACCTCATCAATATCTGTACTTAAAATCTCTACTTTTTCATAGTTTAACTGCTTAATGATCTCCTGACCTACCTGTCCGCCACCGCCAACAAGCCATGCAACCTGCATCCCATTCATATTCATTCCTCCATTGTTTGTTTTTTCTATTTGTGTGCTAGTATTCTTTTTCTTATACGTCTAATAGTTTTAAATATTGTATACAATAATACACTTCAAAGCAAAAAAAACAGCAGTTTTACCGCAATACCTAAAAAGGCTTATATTTAGCTATTGCTATCATAGCTAAATACTACGATAAAACTGCTTGCTATTCTTTCATCATCTATGAACTATTATATCACATAATTGTATACAATGCAACAATCTTTCAGAATCTACTTATTATTCCCTTTTTGGATTGTTTCCTACTTGTTTCTTCCTTACTTGTTTAACCTTTTGTCTTTAATCCACTCTAACGCTCCCTACATCCGTACATGCTTCAATCTCATAATCTTCCCCTACTATAACTGTCATGTTCTTTCCTACCACATTACTGCCCGACTTCTTTACTTCATTTTTCTGACCATTGACATCAACGTCAATATCACCTACGCTGGATGTAAACTTTGCACTTCCTTTTTCAGTTGGTGCTCCTAAAGATACCTCTATATCTCCCACATCGGTACTAAAGTTGCTGCCATCAGCAAGCATGAGGTTCTCACCATCCAAATCTCCTACGTCAGTTGCTACATTCATAAATCCATTCAGATCATTCATCGTAATGTCCCCAACGTATGTGGACAGTTCAAAGTTTCCAAAAGACTCAGGTAATTTTATGTCGATGTCCGCATTAAAATTGCAAATGCTGCTAAAAGAATCATAATGACTCTTTAGATAAGAAAAATAATCGGTATCTGTTCCTTTCTTTACGACACGCACTTTAAGAGTATCCTTACTAATCGTATAGTAAATATCTGCATTCTCTATAATCTCCTCTGCCATATCCTGCTTCTTAGCAGAAACATGAAAAGAAGCATGAATGGATGGCTGCTCTACATTAGCAACACTGACTGTGATATCCCCTACATCCACGCTGGCGTCTAATTTCGTGGCATCACACTCCGTGACATCTATATCCGTCTCCCCTTTCACTGTATATCTGCCATTTTCGCTCCAGATGCCTTTATTTTCGATACTGTCTTTTACCACATTCCCGGTACTGACTACAATATCAGAAACACCTTCTTTAATATCCTCTGTCGCTTCTTTTACATTTTCCTTGATATCTTCTGTTGCTTCCTTCACCTCAGTTTTCACCTGACTAGCTATCTCATTGTTATTCTCACATCCTGAGAAAAGCAGTGCTACCCCTAAAATAGCACTGCAAAATAATACACTTTTATTTCTCCTCATAGCGAACCTCCCATTATTTCTTTACTTATTAATCTCTTTCTTCAATCTGCCTCTTATTATATTCCTTTTTTTACAATCAACAAGAACCAAACAATTAGAGAACTATTAGAAAACAATGAGAAAAAGAGCACGGTCTGTCTCTTAAAACCTAACTGGTTTTAAAAGACAGACCGCGCTCTTTTTGCTCCATTTGGCCCCTTCAAAGTCTTATTCCCCTAAAAGACGGATTGCATCTTCTAACGAAACAACCTTCGCATAGCGGTTATTCCAAATTTCATACGTATAATGGTTATAAATCTCTTCTGCTTTCAAAGTCTCACTATCAAATGTGGTATGAGCCATCTCTGGTACAAAAATCTGGAATCCATGTTCAAATCCTGCCTTCACTGATGCATCAAAACAGAATTCTGTCTGCATCCCCACTAGCATTAGATCTTCCACTCCGGCTTCTTTTAAATGTTCTCTTAATCCGGTATTCTTAAAAATACTGTTATACCACTTATCCACGATGCATTCCGTTTCTTCTGGCATGACTTCATGATAAATCTGATGTCCGAAGGTGCCTGTCATCATCTCACCTTCCGTCTCATTATGACGAACATAGAGAACCGGAACCTGTTCCTTCCTTGCCGTATGAAGAAGTACCTTCAGACGCTGTATAAACTCATCTTTCTCATACGTATCATCATTTATCAAACATTCCTGCACATCGATCACGATTAATGCCATCTTACTCATCCTAGTGAACTCCTTCCACATTTCTATCTATCTAAACTCAATTTTCTGCAGCTAAAATCATCCTGATTTCCGCGCAATAAAAATGCACAGAGATTTATTATACTGATATTTACTGATTTTGCAATACCTTTTTGTATAATTATCGCTGAAACAATAGGAAAAATGGCTTATTTTAAACAAAATGTGTAGCAAACAGATGATTTCCCATCCGTTTGCTCTATTTTTTCTTTCTCTTTACTCTTATTCTTCGTCATATGTTTCTAAGAAATGATGTTTTACACCATCTTTTGAATAGCCGATTACGGTATTTAAATTCACATTATAAACGCTTCGGAAGATATTCATTTCAATCGCTTCATTGGTCTGTCTGAACTTCTTGATTAAAGATTTCATTTCCTGACGTTTGGAACCGCCGCCGCCATTATCACATAATGTGCAATTTTCAGTAAAGCGACATGCACACTGGATAAACTGAAGATCATTGGATTCCTTCCATTTAATAATATCCGCTTCTTTTACAAGATAAAGAGGACGGATTAATTCCATTCCTTCGTGATTTGTGCTCTTTAACTTAGGCATCATGGTCTGGATCTGTGCTCCGTAAAGCATGCTCATTAAGATTGTCTCGATTGCATCGTCAAAATGATGTCCTAGAGCGATCTTGTTGCATCCAAGTGCCTGTGCGTTCTTATAGAGGTAACCTCTTCTCATACGGGCACACAGATAACATGGGCTGTCATCAATATCTGCCACGATATCAAAAATATCGGTCTCAAAGATGGTAAGAGGGATATTTAAGATCTTCGCATTGTTCTCGATTACCTGTCGGTTGATTTCATTGTATCCTGGGTCCATACAAAGGAATACAAGCTCGAATTTCACTTTTCCATGACGCTGTAATTCCTGCATGCATTTTGCTAAAATCATGGAATCTTTTCCGCCCGAGATACAGACTGCGATCTTATCGCCTTCCTTGATTAATTCATATTCATTAATGCCATCGATGAATTTCTTCCAAATCGGCTTACGGAATTTTGTTATTAAGCTACGTTCTATTTCCTGATATCTTTCCATTCTTATCCTGCCTTTTCTAACTCTAGTTTGTAAGTTCTTTATAACAGCTGTCAAACTGCTCTAAAAATGCGTCCAGTTCTTCTTTCGTTGTCATATGACTGAAACTGAGACGGAAGGAAGAAAGCGCACGCTTTCGATCCTTTGTAATCGCATATACCGGTCTTGACGGATTGTTTAATACCGAACATGCTGACTTAATCGAGATGCATACATCCCTTTTGTCTAACGCTTCCTTAAATACTGAAGCCTTTACCCCTTTTACCCCCATATTCAAGAAATATGGAAGGGCACATTCCGTACTATTGATCTGTACGAGTGGATAGGCTGCTAATTTCTCAAGCAGATATGACTTTAACTCTGCCACATGAGCCTGCCATGCTTCTCCATGTTCCTTTTGAAGACTAAGTGCGGCATTTAGTGCTACTGCCTCTGCAAGCACTGGTGTACCGCTTCGATAGATTGTTGTGCTAGCTCCACCATGAATCAACGGTGTCAAAACGACATCAGACTTCTTCACAAGCACACCCATTCCATTTAACCCAAAGAATTTATGTGGTGTGAAAGTAAGAAGATCCACATCGGAATAATCGATGGTAACTTTCCCAATTGCCTGAGTGGCATCCGTATGGAAATAACATCCTTCATATTCTTTTACAATCTTAGCGATTTCTTCAATCGGCTGCTTCGTCCCAAGCTCAGAATCTACCGCGCAGATGGTAACTAACACCGTATCCTTTCGCATTAGCTCCCTTAAATGTGCAAGATCAACGGTTCCATCTTCCTTAATATCCACTAAATCAATCTCGTATCCCTTGCTCTGCAGATACGTAAGACTTCCGCTGACAGAAGAATGTTCTAAGCAAGTAGAAATCATATGTTTTCCGTTATGGCGGTAAGTCTCTGCTATCCCCTTGATTGCCAGATTATTCGCTTCACTTGCTCCCGATGTATAAATCACTCTGTTTTCTGTCTTTCCTTCTTCATAAGGGAAGAAAGAAGCCGTAAGCTCCATTTCCGCTTTCATCCGTTCCTTTGCTGCCATTCCAAGCGGATGGGTAGAGTTCGGATTAGCAATATAGTTTCTTACAGTATCCGCATATGCGTCCAACACTTCAGGTGCAACCGGCGTATTCGCCGCATTATCTAAATAAATCATCTGTAGCCCCCGTATTTATTCATTTAAAATACAGAAAAAATGAGCAAGCACATTCTCATCGCTTCACGTCCTTTATTTTCCTGTATTTCCATTTTAATTATTACAATACCTATAATTTTAGTACGATTTATGGTATCACTTTAAACGCTGACTGTCAATCGCCGTCCGCATCCAAGTTTTCACAAACAAGTGAAAAAAGAGAAAGAAGGCAGTGCCCCTTTTTAGGCCTGTCTTCTTTCTCTTTTTGATATCTATCTTAACAATTTCATTCTTTACTGTGCTTTTACGGATTCAATATAAATGAAACCTGTCTCATTCTGATTTGCAGTAAGGGTTACTGTTTCAATATTATTCAGGTTCACGCCATTAAACATGGACAGTGGAACATTTAAGCCGGTTATCGGTGTAAATCTGCTCCATACACTGTAGTCATTTCCATTTTCATTGGTTGTGACCATATCACCATCTACATAGCGAAGAGCGGATGCCTGTGTAATATCCACAGACGCGGTATTGCCATCCTTATCCTGAAGCGTAATGGTAAATGCCTGATCTTCCTGATTATTTAATTCATTTGTGGAATCCTGTGCCAGTTCAAAATAGATACTGTCATAATCACTAAGATCGGAAACTGTGGTATTAAACACAAGACTGCCACCAAGTGCTTCCCAGGTAAATGGAATCAGTTCAATTACGTCCTCTTGTTCTAAACCGGCAAGTGGAACCGTAAAGCCTGCGGCCTGATCATACTCTGGTGCCGCTGCCTCTGTTACAGTCGCATACTTGCTTTTATCAATAATAGAGATTGCATCTCCGGATTCAAAGCATGTCTTTACATCATAACCATACAGCTGATCTGGTGAGATGACATCTTCTTCAAACCAAGTATCCACTGCATTATTCTGAAGTGTTGCATTTAAGAAGTCACATGCGAAGCTTGTTAAGAATGTCTGCTGATCGGATCCGGAAAGACCATCATCAAAATTCCCATCTAAGCTGTCCGTATCGTTTGTCTCTAATAATGTGTTAAAGAAGTTATGATTTCCTCGCTCTAATTCGATTAGGGAAATAAAATTATCATGTGGTCTTACTTTTAACTTGTCATAAAGAATAAAACCTTCCATTGTAGCTACATCTCCGTCATATTCCGGAACAATAATTGCGGTATCTACATCTGGAAATGAGGTATGAATATCATCAAATGTTGGTGCGATGGAAATAAGACCTTCGATATCCACGCCATTTGCAATCTGATCACTGGCTACATCAAAGATGATTTCGCCAGCTCTGCTGTGTCCAATCAGTGCCACATTACTAAAATCAATCATGCCCTGCAGATTATCTGCATACCCGTTAATCTTGCCGGCATTTGCTTCTTTTAATTTCTCAATATGCTGATCAATTAGGAAAAGGATTCTTTCATTCTGATTCTCAGTTCCATAATCGTCCATATAACCATAGCTTAAATCCATGGAAACTGCTACATATCCATTTTCTGCAAGGCTCTCAACAAGATAAGAAAATCCCTGATCGAATCTTTCATCCGGATTGTCTGAATCATGCATTCCATGTGCAATTAAAACAAGTGGATATGTGCCATTGCCTGCTGGCACCCCGATTACACCGTCGATGGAATATGGCATTCCAATTCCCGCTTCTGTCACATAAGTAGAGCTTGCTACATCAAAATTAATAACCTGTACCTTTGTGTTTTCTGCAACCGGTGTCTCCGTTGCCTGTGGTGCCTGTTGATCCGTCACCTCTGTCTGCGTATTCTGATTTTGTCCCTCATCCGCGTTATCATCTGTGCCATTA